>NC_007959.1 GCF_000013885.1 Nitrobacter hamburgensis X14 | reverse complement strand
GCCCATGCCGAGACACCGATCCCACAGCGTTGAGTTCAAGCGCCAGGTCGCCCGGGAGTTTCTGGGTGGCGAGACGCTTCATGGGCTGGCCAAGCGCTACGACCTTTCGCGTAACCTGATCCGCATCTGGGTCGAAAAGTACGAGACCGGCGCGCTGGACGATGACGCGCGCGCTGCGGATCTGGTCCAGGAATACGAAGCGCGGATCGCCGCGCTCGAGCGGTTGGTCGGCCGTCAGGCGCTCGAACTGGAGTTTTTAAAAGGGGCTCTGAAAAACGCACCCCGGCAGAGAAGCGCGACTACATCCGTGATCACCGGCCCCGCGGTCTGTCCATCGCTGAAGGATGCCGGCTGATGGGCATCGCGCGATCAACGTATTATGATGCGCCTGCGGCGCGCATTGGCGATGTCGAGCTGTTGAACGCGATCACCGCGATCTGCGACGAGTTCGAAGCCTATGGCTGGCGCCGCGTGCAGGCGGCGCTTCGCCATCGAGGCGTGATCGCCAACCACAAGCGGATCAAACGCCTGATGCGCGAGCACGATCTTCAGCCGCGCCGCCGCAGGCGTTATATCGCCACCACCGACAGCGACCACGATCAACCCATCTTCCCGGATCGTTCGAAGGATATCATCCTTGATGGCCCGGACCAGCTCTGGGTAGCGGACCTGAACCGTTGGCGCGACGCGAGGTGTTCCGGCAGGCCGCGCAAAGCCGCATCATCATCAGAGCACATCGCATCAATCACGGGGTCATCCCCGATCTCAGCTTGCCCGGCACGGATAACAACGGCGCCAGGCGCGGCGAAGGTGCTTGATGAAAGCGATGTCGCCGCTCTATTCGGGCTGGAGATGGCCGAAACTCCCCATACCCCAAATCCTGCCTTCACAGTCCCAAAGCGACCCCAACACTCCAAGGCGCAAAAAGGCAAGATATCTGCCGGAAAGACCAAGCCAGCAGCGAAGACCGATGTCGCCTTACATCGTGCGACTCGGGCCAGTTCGGGAACGAAAAAGACAACCCGAGCAAGTGCCAGGAAACGCCGCACTCGGCGGCGACCATAGTATTCCAATGATGCCATCGGGACCCCATGGCACGGAACGGGCGTACCGACCCGCTGACGAATCTCGGCTATCGGGTTTGAGCGGAAATGCTGAGAACATGTGGGCGAGGATCCAGAATTGGCGCTGAGCTAACCAGCCGATCTCAGATTACATAGTAATTTCAATAACATAAGAGTTCGCAGTTTTACGGATGCGAACTCTATGATTACTAAAGTGACGGGTTATTCTTCAATGTTGCAGTTGGCCCTCAATCATCAGTCTGCTAAAGCACTCAACTGTTGCCGCCGTAAGCGGCTTGAAGGTTGCGGTTGGCCCTCAAATCACCAGTCCGCTAAAGTGCAGATCAACGACGATGTGAACGACGAAATCCGGCCTTCATTCGTCAAGTCCCCTCTGAACGATATCTCATCGCCAGGATCATGCTTCTGTCCGTGGTCAGCGCGAAGGCCGCCACACCATGCCATCAGATCCAGAGCCGGCAGGCCAATCTAGGACGCGTGATTTGCCGAAGCTTTCACAGCATTACGCCCGACCTTGCCAAGCCCTCGTCCCAGCGACGGGACCTCTGCAGAAGCGGCACCGTTTCGGCTCCGCTCCGAACGCTCTATCTCCTATGCCATCGCTGCGGTCCTGCTCCAGCGAAAGTCGGTCGCATCCACCCACATGCGGTGGAGCACGACGTCCAATTTGCTGGCAAGCGCCACCTTGGCGCGCTTCATGCCCCGACGTTTCGCCACGTCGAGCGCCCAGTGCTTCAGGCTTGAGAAGCGGGTCGCACGCGTCAACATGATGTGCGCCGCTTCAAAGGGCGCTGTTCGCACCATGGCGTCGCCGACTTGCTGACGCCAGCATCCCGATCGGTCTCACCGGATTGATATTTTGGGGCATAAGCCCGAAGTAATTTTCCAAACCGCATCGGGTCGTCCACCGCCGAGCGATAGGTCAGAGCGACCAAGGCCCCGACGCCAGGTGTACTCATCAATCTCCGGCAGACCTTATCAGCGCGCGCGATCTTCAGCATCTCGCGATGGAGCTTGGTGAACGCGCACCACAACGCCGTCCGCGCCGCCAGCATCGTATCTCATGATGCTTGGAGCCGATCGCTCGGACTCCGTTTCAACACCATCATTCTGAGGAACAGCCGCCCAACCTGGCTATGCCGCGAAGGCCGGCCCATTACGGCATCTAAAGATAAGGACGTGCTGGACCTCGCTACACCGTACCAAGAAAGGCTGCAGCAACCTTCGCGGCGCAGCCGGTCAAATAGTGGGTCCAGAGCTGGAATCATCGCCTCCGCCGCTACGTTCGCCTAGCGATTGTCCAATCAGCGCATCGGACCGGGCGCGTAGAAGGTGGTTGAGAATTTCGAGGTCGTTCAGGATATCGAAAGGGTCGCGGTTGAGCGCCGACTTAAGCGCCTCCTTAAGCCAACAGCTCATTTCCCGATGTGCAAGAACCCAAGCGATCCGGGTGTCGATTTCTTTAACGGCACCGTCAAACTGAGACATTCCTTTCGCTCCGATTATCAAACGAGAATTTATAAGAATCCAGCGGCCGACCCCGAATAGGGCGATCCCACCGATCGCGGGTTACATTCCAAATACTGACCAGGATCGGCATGAGTTGTCCGTCATCAAATAACTTGAGACTGACTAGGGATTTTGAGAAGGAAGGCTCTGGCTCATCAGTGTTAGAGTTTAAGCGGCCTGCAGTCGATGCTGCAAGCGGCAGTTTGCGATAGTGGCGCGCTTGATGCGTTGACGCTCGACCAGGATCATCTCGGCTCGGCCCTTCCGAAGTAAACGTCAGCCGGGGTCAGGTTGTCGATGCTCTCTGCCGCTTGAGATCGCCAAGCAAGTAATAGTTGTCGAGCAGGATGCGGTTCTTCAGGGTCTGATGCCAGCGCTCGATCTTTCCCTCGGGTTTGGGTACTCGACCGCGGTTTTGCCGTGGCGAAGTCAATCACGCGTGCCAAACGATTGGTTCCGGAGTAAAGAATGATCTGCCGCCAATAGCGCTCGAAGTGATTGCCAAACTCTATGATCTTATCTTGCCGTCCACCCCCGGCGTTCTCTTACTGCGATTCTCCGTCACTCGTTCCACGGCCAACGTTTTGCCGCTGTGTGAGCGGCTCAGCAGACGTTGCAACGCTTGCCCGTCCTCTGGGACAAAATCGGGTCAATCCTCGATCTGTTCACACCAACCGAGTGCGTAAATTACTTCACTCATGTCGGATACGCGTAAATTCAATGCAAAAATGCTCTAGCGACCAAAGAGGTGGGATAGCGCGAGCGGCTCGTTCGGCAGCCGCAATGATGGCATCCGCATCGAGAGCTGTGGGTGAGATTTGATCATCAACATTGATTTGCCCTTGGCTGCCGGTCCTCAAGACGCCTGCGGACGGACCAGCCGCCGAGCATCCGGTCGAGGTTGCGTTGATGCAGAGACAGTTCAAAAGATGAACTCGCAGGCTGCGGCTGACTGATGAGACCACAGCGGGAATAAGCGCCTCGCTGTTTTGCGATTTAGCGAAACTACTGTCCTTCAATTGGCGAAACTGCTCTCCCGCTTTCGCGAAATACGCAACCACCACGACCGAAACCGCGGACAGGGCGTCCGGTGCATTCATGCCCGACATCGTAGCCACGGCGCGGGCGGCTTTAGTCAGACAGCCATTTGTGTACGTATGCGTCGATGAGCTCGCGTACGGATTCGGACTTGATCACCAGGCCGAGGTCGATCATTTCCGCGCCGATGGACTGAGCCTGGGTCTGCGCCGGCACCGGCCCGGGCACGAGTTGGTTGGCCTCTTCGCGGAAGAACACCGCCGCCACCACCCCGGCGAACCAGATGGTGCGCGCCGAGTCGCCGCGCGGACGCAGCGGATCGTCGCGCACCACGAATACCGGGCTGCCGCTCGATCCGGGATACACTGCGGCATCGATCAGGAATTGCTTGTGTCCCTCGAAGTCGAGTTCCAGCGGCGTGGCCGTGGTGCCGCGGCGCAGAATGGGCATGAGGTTGACCTGATCCCACACCCCACTGGGATAGCCGACGAACAGCACCTCCTCGAGCGCGTCGAAACCCCGCACCGTGGCCGCATCGGGAATGCTCTGGCTGTCGATCGCGTGGTAATACAGCTGCACACCAAGATCGCGCGCCGCACGCTCGAGCGGTCGCAGCGGCACGATGGCCAGATCGACCTCGGGATCGGGGTGGACGAACCATGCCGCGGGGAAGTCGTCGATATTGAGCTGAAAGCGCTGGCCAAATGCCGGCTTGCCCTCGCTTGTCTGGGTGAACACCAGGCCGCCGCGGCGCACGCCCTCGACCAGATGGCGGTTCGTGACGATAAACGGCGTGCTGCCCCGGGCATGGGCGTGGCTGAGGATGAAAGCCGTGCCCGAGCCGGTGCTGCCATCCTCGAGCTCGGTATCCACTCGCACAGTGGAGAACAGCAGCTTTTTTGCGATGGAGTCGATTTCCATGGGGCTCACACGTGTGGGACGGCGCGCTGGTTCAAGCGCTCGATCGCGGCCAGCGCCGCGCGCTGCGCTTCCTCAGCCTCGGCCTCGTTGCCCATCATGGTCAGGCGGCCGAAGGAACCGAAGGCCTTGACGTCGACCAGGGTGATGTGCGCGGCCTTCTCGGCCTCGTTGGCGGCATAGACGATATAGCCCGCCGGCTCGACCTCCAGGATGAACATGCTCTTGCCGGGCAGGATCATCGAGCCCTTGCGCAACTGGCGGTTGATCAGTGTCGCGTGGTCGGGGGTGATGGCGCGGATGATCTCGTTCCACGCCACCTTGCAGCGCAGCCGCGACTCCATGGTGGTGTTGAGCTGCCGCAGGATCAGTTCGCCCGCGGCGAGCACCTCGCTCTGGTTGCGGAAGTGGAGCTCCATCGAGCCGAAAGCGCGCTCGACGACTTGCTCGCCCATGCGCACATTGGTTTTTTTCAGCGCCGTGTCCGAGAGGTTGTGCACCGCCATGCCGGGCGCGACCTCGATCCACATGCAGGCATCGCCGGGCACCGGCAGAAAGCCTTGCGAGGACGTCGCGATGTAGGATGCCAGCTGCGGCTGCAGCGCGTCCATGAACACGTAGGTGCGCAGGGTGATCTTCATCCTCAGCCCACCCTCACCGCGTCAGGCTCATGTAGAGCATGGGCAGTTTTTCCGGCAGGCGCTCGGCCTGGTCGATAACGGTGAAGTTCTTCATGCCGAAGATGCGCGACACATACTGGTCGGCATGCGGGTCGAGCGACAGCGCATACACCGTGATGCCCTGGCGGCCGAGCTCTTCCACCGCGGCTTTGGCGTCGTGGCGCAGGTATTGCGGATCGGTCACATCGTTGTCGGCCGGCTCGCCGTCGGTGACGACGAACACCACGCGCTTGCTCTTGGGCTGCTCCGCCAGGTAGTGGGCGGCGTGGCGCAACGCTGCACCCATGCGGGTGGAGAGCCGCCCTTTCATCCCCGCCAGCCGCGTCTTGACCGAATCGTCATACGGCTGGTCGAAGTCCTTGAAGCGTTGGTAGTGCACATCGTGCCGGCCGTCAGAACAAAAGCCATGAATGGCAAACGGGTCGCCGATGCGGTCGAGCGCACCGGCCAGCAATACCGTGGCGGCGCGGGTGAGGTCCATGACCGTGTAGTCGTGGCCGCGCACCTTGTCGTTGGACGACTCGGATGTATCCAGCAGAACCAATACCGCCAGATCGCGCAGCGCGCGCTTGTAGCGTATCATGATGCGCGGATCGTGCTGTTGGCCGATGCGGATGTCGATCATCGCGCGCACCGCGGCGTTGATATCGATCTCGTCGCCGTCCTCCATGTGGCGGATGCGCTGCATGCCCTGCGGCACCATCGACTCGATCAGGAACTTGAGTCGCGAGATCACCGGCTTGTGCTCGAGGATGATGCCCTCGATCACCTCCAGCTCGCCCATCAGCGGATGGTACTCAAGCAACGTCACCCAATTGGGCCGCTCCAGTTGGATCTGATAGTCCCACTCGGGATAGTGGAAGGGCTCGGAGACCGGCGGGCGGCCTTCGAGCGAGTTGATGGTCACGTCTTCCTGGTCGAGATAGAACTCGGTGGGGAGCTCCCACACCTCCTGCGCATCGTCGCCGGCGAACTCGTTGTCCACCTCGTTGACCATCTCCATCACGTTGACTTTTTTGCGCACCTGCTGGCGGGTCTCCCAGGTGGCGGCCAGCACCTGCGCCTCGTCGTATTCCTCCAGATGCCAGACGGCACGGTTGTCGTCGCGATAGATGGCGCTGAGCGCATCGGTGAGCTTGTGGTAGGTCGGCAGGTCGAGTTCGAACAGGCGGTGCGATAAATCCACACCCAGATTCCAGCTCACCTGATTGCTGTCCAGATCGGACTGGGTGCGAAACGCGGCCACGCCCTGCCGCACAAATGGGTGCGGGTCGGTCGAGTCGAGGTCGAGCAGGGCGCGGGCGAGGCGGTCAAGCAATTCACCGACGGTCTGCGGCTGGGCCGAGTAGTCGAACACCGGATGCAGCGCCAGCCAGGCTTGGCGCATCCCGGGGAACCTGCGGATCGCCAGTTCCTCCACCCGGGCATCCTCGAAAAGCTCGATCACCGCCATCTGCACCGGCAGCAGCTGCTGCATCGACAGCGGCGTCTGGGTGAACACCAGATGCGCCGCGCAGTGGTTGGCGGCGGCGCGGTAGATCTCAAGAGCGCTGACGACCTGCTCGGGCGCGGTCGCATCGCCCTGGGGTTTGTAGTCGTCATAGGCGTCTGCGATGTGGATGACATAATGCTCGATGTACGGCCTGAGCCCGTCGCGGCTCTCGTAGTCGCCGGCGGTGGGGCGCAGAAAAAAATCGCGGCCCCAGATCGCACGCATATAGATGTTGAGCCGCCGCTGGATGTCGACGAACAGTGTGCCCTTGCGTTCCTGCTGCAGCACGGCCTGCGCATCGGCGCTCTGCAGCCCGAAATAGACCGCCTGCCCTTCGAAATCGGTCTTGTACGCCTGCGCACCCCATTGCACCCAGCGGCGCAGCCCGCCCAGCGTAAGCTGATTGAGCAGACGGTCGAGGTTTTCCAGCATCGGCCGCAGGCCGCGCGGAACCTGCGCCGCCACGATCTCCAGCACCTTCAGATAGCGGCGAAACAGATCGGCATCGCCCACGCGGTACGCCACCAGCGGCGCGGTGCTGGCGATCAGAGCCAAGACCTGCCCCGAGGTTTTGGACGCCATGCCCAGCAGAAAGTTGACCAGATCGGGCAGCACGTCCTCACCGATCGCGCGTCCCACCTCCGGCATGGACTGGATGAAACTGACCACCAGCTCCTCGCCGCGACCGAGTTGGTGCAGCGCCACCGCGCCCTTGAGATAGTTGTCCAGCCCGCGCGAGCTAAGGGCTCGCGCCGCCTCGTTCCATGACGCGCGCAGCAGCTCCTGCGCACCGCCGGGCAGTTCGTCGAGGAGTTCCTGGAATTCGTCGAGGTGGATGGCCATGATGTGTAAATTCGGACTGCCTGGCGATGCTGCCTTGGCCGACCTCAAGTTTCCTTTCCCACCTCACGGCTCGGAAGCCGCTCGGAGACGCTCAAAAATAAGTCGTCACCGCGGAATCGAGCGCGTCACGCATATCGAGATCGTCGGTGATCGGGCGCACCAGCGCCACCCGGCAGGCCGCCAGCGGCGCGACGCCGCGAGAAATCAGCGAGCCAGCGTAGATTAGCATGCGGGTCGAGATGCCCTCATCCAGCCCATGGCCTTTGAGGTTGCGCGCATGTTCGGCGATGTGCACCAGCTTTTTTGCCGCGTCCAACGCAACGCCGCTCTCGTGCACGACGATCTCGGCCTCGACCTCGTGCTCGGGGTAGTTGAAGTCCAGCGCGCCGAACCGTTGCTTGGTCGACTGCTTCAGATCCTTCATCAGCGACTGGTAGCCGGGGTTGTACGAGATAACCACCTGGAAATCCGGATGGGCCTCGACGATCTCGCCCTTTTTCTCCAGCGGCAGAATGCGCCGCGCGTCGGTCAGGGAGTGAATCACAACCGTGGTGTCCTGCCGCGCCTCGACCACTTCGTCGAGATAGCAAATCCCGCCGAAACGCGCGGCCATGGTCAGCGGCCCGTCCTGCCAGCGGGTGCCGCTGGCGTCGAGCAGAAAGCGGCCGACCAGGTCGCTGGCGGTCATGTCTTCGTTGCAGGCGACCGTGACCAGCGGCTTGCCGAGTTTCCACGCGATGTATTCGACAAAGCGCGTCTTGCCGCAACCCGTCGGACCCTTCAGCATCATCGGCATGCGGACCGAATAGGCGGCTTCATACAGCCCGACTTCATCGGCCACCGCGCGGTAGTAGGGCTCCTTGGTGACGCGGTAGGCATCGAGTACGGCCGCAGTGCCGGCCGTATCGGTTACCGCGTGCAGGGCCACGCCGCCGGACGCGGCAGAGGCCGCGGGCATGTGAAAGGCCGGGTCGCGTCGCGGCAGGTAGCCGCGCAGGGAGGGATCGTCACGCATGATCGGGTTCCTGAAATACTCAATCCGGCCAAATGCGGTCGGGAAACAACTCCTGCACGCTCGACGGCGGCTCAGCCGCCAGTGAATCTGCAGGCGCGGGCTCGGCCGCCTTGGTGGCGGTGGCGGCCGAGGGCGGCGTCTTGTGTGCCGCCGCCTTGTCAGCGGGGGCGGGCTCTGCAGCGGTCTTGGCCTGACGTACGCTGCTGGCGAGCTTATCTTTGATGCTGGTCATGCAAGGATCTCCTCTATGAGGCCTTCGATCTCCGCGACGGCACTTTGCCCGCGCGCGCCCAACTGGTATGCCGACACGCCCTCAAGCGCAGCGGTCTTGTAGATGCCGCGGCGACGCACCGGGGTGCGCAGCACTGGCAGGCCGAACTCGGCCAACGCCTCCTGCATCGCCGCCGACAGCGCGCTGCGCGCCTCGATCTGGTTCAGCAGCAGGTAAGCGCGCAGCCGGGGATTGAGTTGCCCGGCCTCATCGATGTCCTGCGGCAGCCGCAGGCTGGCCCACAGATCCACCGGCGATGGCAGCACCGGGATGACAGCCACGTCGCAGCTTTGTAGCGCCAGCGCCGCCGCACGGCTGTCGACCGCCGGCGGGCAGTCCAGCACGACGAAGGGGTAGGCGCGAAAGTCCCGCCGCAGATCGATCGCACCCGCGCCCACGCGTAACTGCTTGACCGTGGCGGGAAAGGATTGTGTGCCTGCCGCAGCCCATTGCGTGGCCGAGCCCTGCGGGTCCAGATCGACCACCACCGCCGGTGCGCGCCGCGCCAAGCCTGCGCCGAGATGCATGGCCACGGTGGTCTTGCCGGCGCCGCCTTTCTGGTTGATCACAGCGATGATCCGTGGGCCGCCCATAGCTCACTCCCCGCGCTCGGCTAGAGCGGCGATTCGCCGGGCGAACAGCTCGTCCTCGGCGCTGAGCGTGGCGTCGTCGGCCGCCCCCAAGGTGACGTTGACGTAGGTGGTGCCGAAGTTGATGTTCTGCGGATGGCGCCGCATCTCCTCGGACAGCAACGACAGCGCGTCAAGGAAGGCGCGGGTCTGTGCATATTGCGCAAACGCGAAGCGACGAAACAATGTGGGCGGCTTGTCGCGACGCTCCCAGCCTTGGAAATCATCAGTCATGGGTGTCCTACCCCGGTTCGATCTGGGTGACGACGTGGTCGAGATGCGCTCGCGCCTCCTGTAGAAAACCTTCGAACAGCGACGCGGTGTCCTTGCCGCGTAGCCTGCGCGTATACGTCAGCGTGTCTGCATAAATCTGCAGGGCCTCGACTCCGAGCCGTTGCTCGGCCCAGCCGCGCCGCGGGCAACCGCCCGCCGCAAGGTGTCATACCCAGCAGGATCTGCCGCTCCATCAAAGGCTCGGCATAACCCGATTGCTCCGCCCCGGCGCGTAGATTGCGCGCCAGCTCGGTATCTCCCGACCGGCGTGCGAGCACGCTCGGGCGAGATACTGCTGCACGCCGCCAACTCGTGGCTGAGCGCGCGCGTGTGCCCGCCCAGGATTCGCCGATCGACCGCCATAATACGTTCCGCGCCGGATCAGCTGCGAGTGGACGTGATCTCGGCGTCGCGACCGCCGCGACCGCCGCCGTTGACCTCAGGCTGGGTCGGCAGGATGCCTTCGACCTCGTTGTGCACCCGCGCGATGATGTGCGCGGCCACCAAGCCGTCGCCTACGCGCTCGCAGGCGTCAGCCCCGGCACGCACCGCCGCGTTGACCGCGCCGGTCTCGCCGCGCACCAACACGGTGACGTAGCCGCCACCGACGAATTGCCGGCCGATCAGCCGCACTTCCGAGGCCTTGGTCATCGCGTCGGCCGCTTCGATCGCGGGAACCAGCCCGCGGGTTTCAATCATGCCCAAGGCAATGCCGTTGACGTGTGCCATGTGGTTATCCTTCCAGTTGCTTGCAGTAGAAAAAAGCGGCGCTCAGGCGCTCGGCGCCTTGGGCAGGATGCCCTCGACCTCGCTGTGCACCCGCGCGATGATGTGCGCGGCCACCAAGCCGTCGCCCACGCGCTCGCAGGCGTCCGCCCCGGCACGCACCGCCGCGTTGACCGCGCCGGTCTCGCCGCGCACCAACACGGTGACGTAGCCGCCGCCGACGAATTGACGCGAGATCAAGCGCACTTCGGCGGCCTTGGTCATCGCGTCCGCCGCCTCGATCGCGGGAACCAGTCCGCGAGTTTCAATCATGCCCAGGGCAATACCACCCATTGCTTCAGCCATTTGGTTACTCCTTGTTGTCGAAAAAAAAGAATCTCAAGCCAGTTACTTCACTCTGACGCCCGCTGCGCGCGCGCCGTTTTGCTCCTTGCTCACCGCGTCGGTCACTCCTCCTCCCAACCATCGATGATGCCGCAGATAGTCAGGTCGGTGACCACTGTTCGATCAGGCATGGCCATACGTGCGGCGGTGCCCGCGGCGGTGAATACCCACTTGCCCGGCGGTACCCCAACCGGGTCGGTGGCCACCGAGATCTCTCCCTTCTGGCCCTTCAGAACGCGTAGCGAGGCCGAACTCATCCCCGGCACACGCCGGGTGCAGACCAGATCGTCGACCACGCGCCAGACTTGCATCACGCCCCCTCCGGATTCCAGTGGTCGATGATGCCGACAATGGTCAGATCGGACGGATAATCCCTGGCCCCAGCGGCATCGCGCGCCGCGGAGGACCCGACGCAAATAACCCAGTCTCCCGGGATGCAGCCCACGGCATCGACCGCAACGCTGCGCGCTCCGCCCGGTGTGTCCTGCACGACCAGCAGCGGACGGTGACCCATGGCATGGATGCGATTGGTCGACACGAGAGTGGTTTTCACACGCATGATTCTCATGATGCTTCCGTCCTCAATGATGGCCGCCAACGTCATCGGTGACAAAGGCGCAGCACTCGCCGCCGGTGCGGTCACTCACCGCAATCGCGCAATTGAGCAGGCCCGGCGCGACCAGATCGGAGTAACGCGCCTGGATGGCGTCGCGCACCCGCCGGCCGCGCGCAATCGCCCGCTCGCGGGCTTCGGGGATCCGCGCGTCGTATTCGAAGTGCACCAGTACCGGCACCGGCAGACCATGGGCGATGTTGAGCTTGCGGAAGATATTAATCCCCACGTCCATGTCGTTCGTACCTTCCTCAATGGTGTCGAGGTGAGCGAAATAAAACAGATTGCGCAATTGCAGCACCCGCACCGCTTCGCCGGCGACGATGCATTCCTCGTCGTGCCCGATGGTCGCATAGCGCCCGGTGTGGTGTTTGATGACGTATTCGATCTGCGACAGATTGGCCTCGGCCAGCGCCAGCACCAGGCGGCGCATGCCCTCGCGCATGCTGCCGTTGCCCTGGCCCCAGCCGCCCATGCCCTCGGCATCGGCGACGATCTCGGCGATGCGCGCCCGCGCCGCTTCGGGCGAAAGCCCAACCGTGTCGCGGTAGATCTGCGCGGTCTCGAAGTAGCGATGCGGGTTGACCTCGCCGAAGCCGTCGGGCAGGTGGATGCGTAGCGCATCCAGATCCGTGTCCACGCCGATAAGCAGCACGTCGGGCGCGGCGCCCGCGCCGAAAGTCCGGTCAATTGCCTCTCGCAACTCGTGCTGCAGGCGCTGCAGCGCCGCCTCGGTGGCTTGACGGTCGTTGCTGCCGTGAGCGGCGCAACCCTGGCCGTTGGGCGAGGAACTGCTGAAGTGATAGACGGCGATCTTGAGGTAGTTCAGGCGTTCGCCGTCGACCATCGCGCCCGACAGTCGCTCGACTTCGCGTTGCGCCCAGTCGGACACATCAACCTCGACATCGAACAGTGCGCCGGCATACGCCTTCACCCACACATTCGGCCCAGGCAAAATGCGCAGCACATAGGGGCTGACGCCCTGCAGCCGGCCGTCGGAACAGGGGCTGATGTCCACAGTGTGATAGCCGCAGGAACGCAGGAAGTTTTCATCGAGCGGCATGCGCTGGCGCCAGCCGGCCTGCTCGGCCTGCGCATTTTCGACGCACGACTTCAGGCTGCTGAATGTGCAGCGCGAATGCAGGGCTGACAAATCCAGCCCGCACACCCAGGCGTCCTCGAGTACCTGCGACGGCAGATCGAAACCGAGCTGCTCGCGGGCGTGCTGCTGCGCACGCTCGGTGAAGTTCTCGTCGTGCTGATACGTGGAGATACGCTTGAGTACGTCGACGATGCGTGTAAAGCGCGAGCGCACCTTCTGCTCGTAGTCGAACAACAGGCGATTGAGGTCGCGGTCGACCAGCGCATGCTCGCACCGCTGACCGCTGCCGATCATGCACGCCGGATGATCGGGCACGGCCGCCGCATCGAGCGCCATCGATGCCGAGGCAACCGGACTCGCCGCTCTTTGCAGGGCTTGAAGACGTTTGCGCGTGTCCATGTCCGCGATCCTCAGCCACGCGCCCCGCCGGAGACGGTCACCATGGCGCCGCCCCGGGCATTACCGGCCGAGCCGGTGATCACCGAGTCGGGCACTTCAGGCCGCTCGATGCTGCGAAACGCCATAGCGCTAACCCCGGTGCCACGCGGCTGGCCGCGCATCGACGGGTTGCGCGCCAGGCTGGACGAGCCCTCGGTGCCGGTGACACGGCTGTTTCCGTCCCAGGCGTCTCCCGAGACGCGCCGACCCTGCTGGCTGCCTTCGCCGCTCAAGCGGCGCGCGGCGGGGAGCGACTGCTCATTCTCGCGTGGGCGACGCGACTGGTCGCCGTGGCGGAATTCGGGCGTGCCGGTGATCAAGCCATCGGCCTTGTTGATCGGTCCGGTGATGCGCGAGCTACTCATGCCGCTGCCGGTGATGACATCGGCTTGCCGCTCCTCGCGAGCCTGCCGCGCCGGAATGCTGATACTGAAATCCCGGGGAGCGGGCGGGCGTCGATCCGTATCGCGCGTGCGGAAACGGTCGCTCATCGCACATTGCCCGGATGCAATATTGTCCAGCCCGAGATAGGGCGTTCCCGAAACCGGCTCACAAGCTCCGCGCTCGTCGCCGGTGACTTGCGCTCCGCCCGCACCCGGCCGGTCGCCGGTGACGATGGTGGCCGGGATCACCGCACTGTCGCGCACCCGCGCAGCCTGCTGCTGGCGCTGCGGCGCCTCGCAGAACGCGGCGTACTGGCCCTGGCCGATGTACGGAGTGCCGCTGATCGGCGAACACGCGCCGGCCTCGTTGCCGGTGACGTGGTCTGCACGTCCCGCGGCGATGCCCGTGACCGTCTGGCCGTTCAGCGTGGTGTCTATCACGACCTTGCTCACCGGAGAAACGCTAGGCGCCGTCGGACAGACCGCGGCCAACTGGCGGGTGCCAATGTAGTCCGTGCCGGTGACGGGTTCGCACCCGTATGACTCGTCACCGGAGGATTTTGGGCTTGGAGCGACCTCCGAGCCAGTCACGGTCCGACCGCGCAGCGTCTGCATCTCGGCCACTTTCTGAGGGCCGGGCCTCTTGCACAGCCCGGCGAAATCGGCGGTGGTGTAGTACTGGCTGCCAGTGATGCTACGGCAGGAGCCGACTTCGTTGCCGGTCACCTTGCCCGACCGATCAACCGCGGTACCCGAGACGGTCTGCTCGTCGCGGGTGGACATCACGCTGACCTTTCGCGGGCCGCCCGGCGGCGCGGTCCGGCAAAAATCCCGGAACTGCTCGACAGTATGATATTCAGTGCCGGTGATCGGGCGGCAGCTCCCGGCCTCGTCGCCGGTCTGCCGCTCACTGCGACCCACCACCGTGCCGGTCACGGGCTTGCCCGCAGCCGTGTGGGTGACCGCCACCTTGGGTGGCGCGTCATCGGGCTCGGCCTGACTGTAACGCGTGCCGGTAATGGCACGGTCGGCGCCGTGCTCGACCCCGGTGACGCGGCGCGGACGGTCGACCAGCGCGCCGGTGACGGTTTGGCCCTTGTCGGTACGGGTGAGCGCCACCTTCCCCAGCGGCGCGGACGGCCGCGTCGAACAGAACTGCTCAAAGCGCTCGCTCGAGAGATATTCGGTACCGGTCACGGGACGACATGCGCCATGCTCATCGCCGGTGGTCTTGGTGGAGCGGCCCAGCGCGGTGCCGGTGATGCGCTGCTCGCGCAGCGTATTGCTGACGGCAACCTTCGGCGCAGCCGGCTCCGGCCGGGTGCCGCAGAGGGTCTGGAACTGCTCGAAACCAATATACTCGGTGCCTGTGATCGCGCGGCAGGAGCCCGACTCATTGCCGGTCACCTTGGAGATGCGCTCGACCTGAGTGCCAGTGACGGTTTGCCCCGACAGGGTATGCCCCTGCTCGACCTTGGCCGGTGCCTCGACCACGTTCCGCGCGCGCACCCGACCAGTCGGGCGAGTGCTGGCGCCGGAAGTCTTGTCGACCCGGCCCGCCAGCGCCTGCACCAGCCGGCGCTGCATAGCGACCTGACGGCCGGTTGCGCCTTTGAGCATGGCACTCTGCCAGTCCTGGCCCGGCATCGATGCGGCGATCCGCGTGGCCTGGGCGACGCGCTTGAGGCCCGTTTTGCCATCCTGATTCAGTGCAGCGCGGCGCATCTTGGCCAGCGCGCGGCCGGTAGCGACCTCTTGTACGTTCAGCGCGGCGCGCTCCACCGCCGGCGCGCCGATTTGCGCCGCCTCCTTGCGCTGCGCGCCGCCGGTGCTGCAGCCGCATTGCCCGCCGCAACCGCAGCCGCCATCAGAGCCACGCACCTCGGCCGGCACCGCCCGGCCGGGGCGCAGATGCGCCGCGGGGCGGGTTGCGGTGCCGTGCCCGGCATTTTGCAACGCCGCCCGACCTGTAGTGGACAGCGCCTGCCGCCGGGATCGCGCCGCAGACTTCGACGCCACCGGGGCGAGCGTAGACGCCGTGCGTGCCGCCGACGCCACCGCCGATGCGGCTGGAACACCCCCGTGATGGGCGCTCGCGATCTGCGCCGCATTCAGTTGCAGGCGGCCGGCCGCGGAGCGCTTGTCGGTTTGCGCGGCCTGGATGACGCGGCCCTTGCCGTGACGCGCCATGGCCTGCCGGCGCTGGAGCGCCAGCTCGCGGCCGGATAGGGTTGCAGTAGCATGACCGGGTGTGGCGTTTGTCATACGAACCTCAGCACAAAGAACTCGATGAAGGGTACGGCGCCGATGCGCCGCGCCGCGTTCAAATCAGGGGCGCCGAATCGAGTCGGGTTCCAGCGCCCACCTCATCAGCGATACACCACAAACGCCATGCCCTGACTCTGGGAGTAGTTGTCGTATGCGAGGAAACGCACCAGCTGATCCGGGAACTCGCGGTGGCAAGCCTCGATCTCAGCCATCACGGCATCGACGGACTGCTCGCCGAACAGTGGCAGTTTCCACATATACCAGTAGCTCGTCTTTGCGGACGTGCCCTTTTCGGTGTGCTCGACCGCCGGATTCCAACCCTGGGCGATGGCGTAGGCGATCTGACGGCGCACCTGATCGGGCGTCATCGGCGGCAGATAGGAGAAGGTCTCGTACTTTTTCATCGAGCGATAGGCTTGAACGGCCATGACTGTGTCCTTTCGAAACGGTTGTGCTGGGCGGCGGCGCGGGCCCGTAGGCACGGCCGACCACAGCCGGCAGCGATTACTTGTTGGCGATGGCGAGCTGGTCCACGGCCTCGAACTCGAACTTGATCTCTTTCCACGTTTCCATGGCGATCTTCAGTTCGGGCGAGTGGGCGGCGGCAGCGGTGAGGATATCCTTGCCTTCCTTCTCCAGCTGACGGCCTTCGGCACGGGCCTGGACGCAGGCTTCAAGCGCCACACGGTTGGCGTGCGCACCGGCGGCGTTGCCCCAGGGGTGGCCCAGTGTGCCGCCGCCGAACTGCAGTACCGAGTCGTCACCGAAGATGGTGACCAGCGCAGGCATGTGCCAGACGTGGATCCCGCCAGACGCCACGGCGAAGCAGCCGGGCATCGAGCCCCAGTCCTGGTCGAAGAAGATGCCGCGCGAGCGGTCTTCGGGCACAAAGGATTCACGCAGCAGGTCGATCCAGCCCAGGGTGGAGGCGCGATCGCCCTCGAGCTTGCCCACCACGGTGCCGGTGTGCAGATGGTCGCCGCCCGACAGACGCAGGATCTTGGTCAGCACGCGAAAGTGGATGCCATGGTGCGGGTTGCGGTCGATCACGGCGTGCATGGCGCGGTGGATGTGCAGCAATATACCGTTGTCGCGGCACCAGTTCGCCAGGCCGGCGTTGGCGCAAAGGCCCCCTGCGAGGTAATCGTGCATGATGATAGGGGCGCCGATTTCCTTGGCATGCTCGGCGCGCTTGTACATCTCCTCGGGCGTCGGCGCTGTCACGTTGAGATAGTGACCCTTCCGCTCGCCGGTTTCCTGTTCGGCCTTCTGGACAGCCTCCATCACAAAATCAAAACGGTCGCGCCAGCGCATGAACGGCTGGCTGTTGATGTTCTCATCGTCCTTGGTGAAGTCCAGACCACCCCGCAGAGCTTCGTAGCAGGCGCGACCGTAGTTCTTTGCGGACAGGCCGAGCTTGGGCTTGATGGTGCAGCCCAGCATCGGACGGCCGTATTTGTTGAGCCTGTCGCGCTCGACCTGGATGCCGTGCGGCGGGCCGCCGCAGGTCTTCACGTAAGCGATGGGGAAGCGCAGATCCTCCAGCCGCAGCGCCCGGACGGCCTTGAACCCGAACACGTTGCCCACCAGAGAGGTGAACACGTTGACCACCGAACCTTCCTCAAAAAGGTCGATGGGATAGGCAATGAAAGCGTAATAGCACGTATCGTCGCCCGGCACGTCCTCGAGGCGGTAGGCGCGTCCCTTGTAGTAATCGAGGTCGGTCAGCAGGTCGGTCCACACCGTGGTCCAGGTGCCGCAGGACGACTCGGCGGCCACCGCCGCCGCCGCCTCTTCGCGATCCACCCCGGGCTGCGGCGTGATCTTGAAACAGGCCAAGATATCGGTGTCGAGAGGCACGTAATCCGGCTGCCAGTAGCTTTGCCGATACTGCGTGACGCCGGCCTGGTACGTTTTGACTGCCATATTCGAGGACTCCTTCATGCGCGCTTTTGCGGTAAGCGAACGACGGGCGAGGACCTACCGCGATACGGAGGCCATCCCCCACTCGGCCCGGGGATGACGTTCGTGCATTTCAGCACAGCCCGTCGATTCACGAGCCGTGATAAAGGAGTATCGGTATAAACGCGAATTGTTATTTTTGATTAAATGCATTAGACCTGCTTATGTATCAACCATGTACCTAACACTCAGACAGCTCCAGATCTTCGACGCGGTGGTGCGTCAGCAGAGCTTTACGCGCGCAGCTGACGCGCTGCACCTGACCCAGCCGGCGGTCTCGATGCAGATGCGGCACCTAGAAGAGCAGATCGGCGTGCCGCTGTTCGACCACGTCGGAAAGCAGATCCAGCCGACCGACGCCGGTCGCGAGTTGCATCGCCACGCCACGCTCATCAGCGCCAAGATGCGCGACCTCAAGTCTGCGATGGAGGAGTTCCGTGGCATCCATCGCGGGGAACTCGACCTCACTGTGGCCAGCACGGCCAACTACTTCATGCCCAAGCTGATTGCAGCGTTCTGCGCCTGCCACGCCAAGGTGCAGGTGCGGCTGCAGGTGTCCAACCAGACACACATCCTCGAGATGCTCTCGGCGTCGAACCAGGATCTGGCCATCATGGGGCAACCGCGAGAGGATGCCGAGCTCGTCGCGCGCGGGTTCCTCGACAACCCGCTGGTGGTCATCGCCTCGCCCGCGCATCCCCTGGCCAAAAGCCGGCAGATTCCACTGGAGCAACTGGGTCGCCAGCGCTTCATTACCCGCGAGCCTGGCTCGGGCACGCGCAATGCGGCAGAGCGGCATTTTTCGCGTCACGGCGTAGAATTTCATTCGGTGATGGAGATGAGCAGCAACGAGGCCATCAAGCAGGCAGTCGATGCCGGGCTGGGGTTGGGCATTCTGTCGCTGCACACCCTAGAGCTGGAGCTGGCGATGCGCCGCCTGGTCACCCTCGACGTGGAGGGCTTTCCGATCGTGCGGCAATGGTTCGTCGTGCACCGTAAGGGTAAGCGGCTGTCGGCGGTGGCGCAGTCCTTCTTGGCGTTCCTCACCCAGCAGGCGCGCCCGCTGGCCTCGCCCAAGCATCCGCAGCCCGCCCCGCTCACGCCATGAACTTGACCGGGCGGCCGACCTGGATGTCGCTGACGAAAATCACCCCTGAGTGGGCATCGAAAAACGGCTGAAAGCCGTCGAGCAGCGGATCGACCAGGCTTTGCGGCACGGCGGCGATGATCATGATGAGGACGTCATCCTCGTTGAACATCAGGTGCCCTCCGTACAAGCCGTGGCTGCCCTTGCCCGACAGATTGCCAACGATGGTGTAACCCTTGACTCCGGCGCGATCGAGCAAGTCGGTGACGAATTCCTTGTGCGCGCCCTCGAGAATGAACTCCAGCTTTTTCAGCGGATGCAGTTTGATCGCGTTCATGCGGCGTGTTCCTCTTCGGCAGGAGCGACCAGAGGCGGACGCTCCTCCCACTGGCCATTGTTGAAGACGAAAGGCTTGTAGCCCTGGGTGGGGTCGATGACGATGGCGCGGATCCAGCCGCCGAGCACCAGGCTCTTGACCTTGACCACGCTTTGCAGCGCACGGCCGGCGAAGTCCAGCGGCGCCTCGATCAGCGCGATCATGCGCATCGGCTCGTGATAGGGCTGGCCCTCGCGCATCACCGTCTGCGCCGGCAGGCCGGTGCGCAGATCGCTCAGACTGCCCGTCATCACGCCGAAGCGCCCGGCCACATTGTGATAGGCCTTGCTGCCGCTGCCCAGACGGGCATTGTCCACGGTGGAGAAGAAGTATTCGAGGTTGATCCACTGGCCCACCACCACCGGCGCCGCCAGCAGGTTTTCCAGCAAGCGCCCCTTGGGGTCGCAGCGCCAGTCGTACGACATCAGGAAGGGGCGCCCCTGCAGATCGGCACGCTCTGAAAGCGAGCGCCGGCCGATGATGCCGTACACGTTCTTCGACAACCCCCACTCGGGCCGTACCTGCGCCCAGTCCACCGCCAGGCGGTGTGCCAGGCGCCAGGCCTGCGCCGGCTCGATCGCCCGCGCCTGCGGCAGCAGCTTGGGCATGCGCTCGGCCGCGGCTAGCCTGGACGCGGCGCGCAGGCCGTTGCGCAGACGATCCAGATAGACCAGGTGGCGCGGCGGCAGCAGAACGAGGTCGGACAGCTCGATGGCGTCGGTGGTGGTGTTGTGCAGCGCCGGCAGGAACCAGGTGTCATCGGGAATGTCGATGCCCATGCCACGCAGCCGCTCGCGCACCGCGGTCTTGTTGGCCATCTGCGCCAGCACCCGGGCGTTGACCAGGCCACTGGCGCCGCCGCAGGCGCCGCAGTCCAGCGCCGATTCGTACGGGTTGTTCTCGGTCTGCCCGCTGTGGCCGACGATGAGCACGAAGCGCGAGAAGGTCTTGGTCAGCCCGATCATGGTCAACGCCGTGTGCACGTAGTTGACCTGCTCGTCGAGCGAGTAGCCGATGCGTCCCAGCCGCACGAGCTGATAGCTGGCGTAATCGGCATCGACGCGGTAGACCTCGCGCAGCTTGTCGATGAATTCGGCCTCCTGCTTGTCCGAGACGCCAAAGGTCCTTTGCAGCCGCGTCGGCCCCTCGCGGTGGCGCAAGGCAGTTTCGCGCAGTTCGCGGATCATGTCGTCATCCACCCGCTCGCGCTCGATATGCAGCTCGGCATGCAGCGCCTTGACGATCATCGCGCGCTGCAGGGTGCGGATGATGGAGTCGGCCTGCTCGCGGGTGAGCTTGTCCACCAACAGGCGGGTGACGGGTTTGTCGGCATCGATGCGGTTGCGCCAGCGGCTGTAGCCCAGCGGCGCCAGGGTCTTGCCGAACAGGTCCAGCCCGAACAGCATGCCCACCGCCTCCACCGTGACATAGGGTGAGAGCACCGAGCTCTTGAGATCGTGCAGCACATGGCCGAGGGTGCTGAGCAGGTCGTCCTCTTCAGGATCGAGCTCGGCGGGCAGCTCCAGCACCAGGTTCTTGGGCGTGACCACCGCCGGACAAAAATGGCTCTCGCTGCCCTTGCCGTAGCCGAGGAAGCCTACGGGCACGCCGAAGAATCCGGCAATGCCGAAGGTCTGGTAATCGCCCACCCGCTCCAGGTGGCGGCGGATGGGCTCGGCGCGCACGTCGATGCAGAACCAGGCCTGGGCGAACGGCCGCTTGCCGGCCGCAAGATCCTGCGGCACCTGCACCTGCGCGAGCAGCTGGTCGATGGCCTGCGCCTCCATCGCCAGCGTCCAGACCATGCCCTCTTGCCGCGCAAACTCCTGCAGCCCCTGGATCAGTCCCGCGATATCCTCGGGCGAGAGCACCTCGAGCGCCGCGGTCGCGTCCGCCGCGGCGGCCAGTTCGCGCAAGGCGGCGGCCTGATCCTGTCCCTGGCGGGCTTGCCACAATGGCCAGTAGCGTTGCAGCAGAGCCTCGCAGCGTTTGCTGCCGCCGCGCGACAAGGTGTCGTCGATGCGCTGCGCCCAATCGGGCAACACCTCGCCGCTGTGCAGCGCGTTGCGCAGCAGGCATTCCGCACCGCGTTCGTGCAGCAAGGCGTCGAGCTGCTCGCGCCGCACCGGCGTACGGCGATGGCGCGCGCTTTCCTGCAGCAGCGCCAGTCCCACCACCAAGCGAACGGCCAGAAGATCGACGACCTCGGCCGGATAGCGCTGCGCCCAGTAGTAATGCTTGGCGGACGAACGCCAGCGCACAAAGCCGGTCCAGCCGTACAGCCGGGTGAGCTCGCGGGTGAAGTAGGCCGACCAGGCGTCGGGGTCGATGCCCATCTCCTCCATGACGTGCACCACCGCGCTTTCGGGGTCTTGCACCCGACCGAGGGTGCGGCGCACGTGCAGCCTGCGCAGGAACATGCGCGCATTGCGCTGCGCGATTTCGCTCCAGGCGGCAAACAGGCCGCGCTCGCGCCCGGGCATGCGCCAGGAGGACTGGTCTTCGTCAAAAAAATCCAGGTAACTCTTGATCACCAGCTCGTCGAGCTCGTCGGCCAGGCGGGTGCCCCACAGGGCATCGACCGCCTCGGGCAGCGTCAGTCCGTGCAGGCGCTGCTCGAGCGCGGGCAGCAGCACGGCTACGTCCACCGCCTGCGCGGACGGCGGCTGGCCGTGCAGCGCAGCGTGGACGTCCGGCGCCCGCACGCCCGGCACCACCACATCGCGGTCGTGCGCCGACTGCATCAGCGCCTGCAGCCAGCGCGGCCAGTCGATGCCCGGCACGGCGGGCAGTGCCTGAGCGCGGCGCGCGATCTCCTCGGCGAGGGTATCCTGCCGCACCTTGCCCTCGCGCTGCCAGCGCTGATAGTCGCTGCGCGGCAGGAACATGCGCGCGTGGAACAGCTCCGCGCCGCGGCGCACCGCCTGCTCGAAAGGCATGTGCTCGAGGCCGTACAGCGGGTTGCGGCTGATGAAGGTGCGCATCGGCCAGGAAAACGGCACCGGCTCACCCGCCACGTAGGCGGTCGAGCGCACCCGCAGACGCCGCCCGAGGTTCAATGCATCCACCATGACCATCCTCCGATCGAACCCAGCACTGCGGCAACGGCAGCGAGCATCAGCCACAGGGCGGTGCCGCTGCGCGACAGGTCAACCGTGCCCACTGCGCGCGGCCATTCGTCTCCGAACAGGGCATGCTGCCACAGCACCGCGGCCGCCCAGCTCCACAGCAACCACACCGCGAGCACCACAGCCGCCAGACCAGCGGAAATCTGCTGCAGCACCGCGAGCATGGCGAAGAACCCCGGGAACGGCGGCGCCGCCATGGCCGCGAGCAGCGCCACCACAAACACGCCGGTCAGGCGCGGCCAGGCCGGGCCGATGCGTCCGCGCAGCCCGAGATACGCCCCTCCGAGGCGGCGGCTCAGGCTGCAGCCGAGAATCATCAGCACCGCAGCGGGAATTGTCACCGCCAGGGCCACGAGCACGAGGGCCTCACCGCTCATGCCATGCAGCCAGGCCAGCCACACCAGCGGCCAGGCCGAGGTGGCCTGCAGCCGCGCCCAAATGAACACCTCCCGCACCGCGAGCAGCCGCCATGCATAGAGCAGCGCGGTGAACGCCGCGAGGACCTGCAGCGCTGTAGCCAGCGGCGCGGGTGGCGCGGTCGTCTGAGCGAGCAGCAGTGCTCCCGCTGCAGGCAGAGCCAGCAGCGCCGGGACGCGCAGCCACAGGGGCAGCACCTGGAGCGCGGCGTTGGCCAACAGGCTCAAGGGAAACAGCGGCAGTAGGATCAAAGCAAGGAGCAGTGCGATCATGGCGGTTCAGACCCAACGCAGCCAGATATTCACCCGCTTGGCCGCGGTCAGCACGCCGCGCCCCAGTTGGGTGTAAACGTCGGACACGTAGAACTCTCGCGAAAACAGGGTGTAGAGATTGAGGTAGATGGCATTCCACAGCGTGCCGGGCTTCCCCTCGAGTTCGAGCGACTGGGCATAAAAAGTCACCAGCCAGACGCCCGCCAGCACCACGGTGAGGAACACCACCAGCATGTCGAAAGCCAGGACGTTGATGCCCGCCGCGGCATAGATGGCGTCGCGCAGCACCGGGTCTGGGTAGAGGAAGGTCTCGAACGCATGCGCGATCAGAGTGTAGCCCACCACCACGATGAAGAAGGACAGGAGGATCATGGTCAGCGAGCGCCAGGGGTTCTCGCTGGGCAGCTTGTGAATGGAGAAGAACACCTGCGCGCCGGTGACCCAGCCGAAGAACAGCAGCAGCACCGCGCCCTGCTTGTGGAAAAAGTCCGCCGCCACCAGCCAGTGCGACAGACCCAGCACCAGCGCCGGCACCAGCACGGTGATGAGCGCGGCCAGCAGCCAGGGCACCTTCACCGCGCGCAGCGGACGGCGCTCGACCACAAAGGTGTAGATGTCGTCGGGCGGCACGCCATCGTCGCGGCGGGTGTCGCCGATCACATTGCCCGAGTTGAGAAACAGCGTAGCTTTGAACAGCCCGTGTGCGATGAGGTGATAGACGGCGAGCGAAAATGCGCCCAGCCCGCATTCCATGATCATGAAGCCCATCTGCCCCATGGTGGAATAGCCCAAGGATTTTTTGACATCGTTCTGCGTCAGCATCAGCGCCGAGCCGATCAGCGCCGTCACCACCCCGACGACGAAGGCCAGGTGCAGCACGTCGGGCGCGTGGATAAACACCGGAGCGAAGCGGTTGAATAAAAATCCCCCGGCGTTGACGATGCCCGCATGCATCAGCGCCGACACCGGCGTGGGGCCGTCCATGGTGTAAGGCAGCCAAGTATGCAACAGGAACTGCGCCGAGCGGGCAAACGCCGCCAGCGCCAGCAGCAGCGCCGCCAGCGGCACCACCGCCATCCCTCCGAGTTGCACGCCCGGATCGGCGCTGATCCGCGCGAACAGCTCCGGCAACTGCGCCGTGCCATAGCCATGCCACAACAACAGCGCCGCGCCCACCAGCGGTAGATCGCCCACGCGACAGGTCAGGAACGTCCAGAAGGCATAGCGGCCGCTGGCCTTGCGACTGGTGTCGAAGCCCAGCAGAAAGAACAGCAGCACCCCGATCAGGAACCAGGCGACCAGCAGCGTGAGCAGATCGGCGGCGGTGACCATCAGCAGGATCACGGCCGTCATCAGGTCCAGCAGGGCGAAAAACCGCGCGTAGCCAGGCTCGTCGGCCATGTAGCGCACCGAGTAGACATGCACCACCAGGCTGATAGCCGCCACCAGCACCGCCATCGCCACGGCAAGATGGTCGAGCAGCAGAGCCGCTGGCCCGAACTGCGCCAGCGCTACCTCGGTCTGTGGCGCCCGTAGCACCGCGACCAGCAACGCCAGTGCGACCGCGCAGGTTGCAATGAGCATCGCCACGCTGACGCGCCCCGCCCGGGCCGGACGGCCGGCTCCGGCCAGCGGGGCGACGATCGCCGATAGCGCCGGCAGCGCCGGCAACACCACGAGACACCAAGAGACCCACTGGTCCACGGTACAGACTCCTCGCTCGATCGGGATGGCACAATGCGGAAGGGGCTAGGGTCCGCCAGACCCGGCTGGCCGAACCGTCACATGATAAGAGAGGAATTAAATAAGGAAAAATTTGATTTGTTTATTCAACCCATAAGGCGAGATGATATACCCTTGGCGACGGCCACTTTGCAAATCGTTTTCACCCAAGAGATCTTCCATGAATACATACGTCGGACTCGATCAGGACAGGCACGGCATCACCCAGCTCGGCATCCGGGCTACTGAGACCCTTCCCCAATTGATCAACGTTGCCTATGGCGCTTGATCGATTGCGTGGCGATTTTTACAGCCTCAACTTAAGCCCGTATCCGCATGGCCCGGCTTCGTAGACGACATGCCATTCGCCGAAGGCGAGATTGGTGGTGACGAGGATGGAGGTGCGCTCGTAGAGTCGGCTGACGAGGTGGAACAACAACTGGCCGCCGGATTGAGCGAACGGCAAGTAGCCGAGTTCTTCGAGGACGAGGAAGTCCAGCCGGGTCAAATGCTCGGCGATGCGACCTTGCCGCCGTTGCGGGTCTCGGTCTCCAGCCGGTTGACGAGATCGACGACGTTGTAGAACCGACCACGAGCGCCTGACCGAATGCAACTGCGAGCAATGGCGATGGCAAGATGGGTTTTGCCGGTGCCGGTACCGCTGACCAGGACGGCATTGCGTTGCTGGGCGATGAAGCCGCCGCCGGCGAGATCATTGACTAGGGTTTGATTGATGGCAGTGCCCTCGAACTGGAAGTCGTCGAGATCCTTGGCAAGTGGCCGCTTGGTGATGGTGAGCTGGTACTTGATCGAGCGGGCCTGCTTCTCATTGATCTCGGCGTTGAGAGGTCGCCGACAATGCGTTGGGGTTCGTGTTGACGCTTGACGGCAGCCGCCATGATCTCGTCGAAGGCGGCCTTCATGCCGTATCGGCGGTGGCGCAGTCCTTCTTGGCGTTCCTCACCCAGCAGGCGCGCCCGCTGGCCTCGCCCAAGCATCCGCAGCCCGCCCCGCTCACGCCATGAACTTGACCGGGCGGCCGACCTGGATGTCGCTGACGAAAATCACCCCTGAGTGGGCATCGAAAAACGGCTGAAAGCCGTCGAGCAGCGGATCGACCAGGCTTTGCGGCACGGCGGCGATGATCATGATGAGGACGTCATCCTCGTTGAACATCAGGTGCCCTCCGTACAAGCCGTGGCTGCCCTTGCCCGACAGATTGCCAACGATGGTGTAACCCTTGACTCCGGCGCGATCGAGCAAGTCGGTGACGAATTCCTTGTGCGCGCCCTCGAGAATGAACTCCAGCTTTTTCAGCGGATGCAGTTTGATCGCGTTCATGCGGCGTGTTCCTCTTCGGCAGGAGCGACCAGAGGCGGACGCTCCTCCCACTGGCCATTGTTGAAGACGAAAGGCTTGTAGCCCTGGGTGGGGTCGATGACGATGGCGCGGATCCAGCCGCCGAGCACCAGGCTCTTGACCTTGACCACGCTTTGCAGCGCACGGCCGGCGAAGTCCAGCGGCGCCTCGATCAGCGCGATCATGCGCATCGGCTCGTGATAGGGCTGGCCCTCGCGCATCACCGTCTGCGCCGGCAGGCCGGTGCGCAGATCGCTCAGACTGCCCGTCATCACGCCGAAGCGCCCGGCCACATTGTGATAGGCCTTGCTGCCGCTGCCCAGACGGGCATTGTCCACGGTGGAGAAGAAGTGTTCGAGGTTGATCCACTGGCCCACCACCACCGCCGCCGCCAGCAGGTTTTCCAGCAAGCGCCCCTTGGGGTCGCAGCGCCAGTCGTACGACATCAGGAAGGGGCGCCCCTGCAGATCGGCACGCTCTGAAAGCGAGCGCCGGCCGATGATGCCGTACACGTTCTTCGACAACCCCCACTCGGGCCGTACCTGCGCCCAGTCCACCGCCAGGCGGTGTGCCAGGCGCCAGGCCTGCGCCGGCTCGATCGCCCGCGCCTGCGGCAGCAGCTTGGGCATGCGCTCGGCCGCGGCTAGCCTGGACGCGGCGCGCAGGCCGTTGCGCAGACGATCCAGATAGACCAGGTGGCGCGGCGGCAGCAGAACGAGGTCGGACAGCTCGATGGCGTCGGTGGTGGTGTTGTGCAGCGCCGGCAGGAACCAGGTGTCATCGGGAATGTCGATGCCCATGCCACGCAGCCGCTCGCGCACCGCGGTCTTGTTGGCCATCTGCGCCAGCACCCGGGCGTTGACCAGGCCACTGGCGCCGCCGCAGGCGCCGCAGTCCAGCGCCGATTCGTACGGGTTGTTCTCGGTCTGCCCGCTGTGGCCGACGATGAGCACGAAGCGCGAGAAGGTCTTGGTCAGCCCGATCATGGTCAACGCCGTGTGCACGTAGTTGACCTGCTCGTCGAGCGAGTAGCCGATGCGTCCCAGCCGCACGAGCTGATAGCTGGCGTAATCGGCATCGACGCGGTAGACCTCGCGCAGCTTGTCGATGAATTCGGCCTCCTGCTTGTCCGAGACGCCAAAGGTCCTTTGCAGCCGCGTCGGCCCCTCGCGGTGGCGCAAGGCAGTTTCGCGCAGTTCGCGGATCATGTCGTCATCCACCCGCTCGCGCTCGATATGCAGCTCGGCATGCAGCGCCTTGACGATCATCGCGCGCTGCAGGGTGCGGATGATGGAGTCGGCCTGCTCGCGGGTGAGCTTGTCCACCAACAGGCGGGTGACGGGTTTGTCGGCATCGATGCGGTTGCGCCAGCGGCTGTAGCCCAGCGGCGCCAGGGTCTTGCCGAACAGGTCCAGCCCGAACAGCATGCCCACCGCCTCCACCGTGACATAGGGTGAGAGCACCGAGCTCTTGAGATCGTGCAGCACATGGCCGAGGGTGCTGAGCAGGTCGTCCTCTTCAGGATCGAGCTCGGCGGGCAGCTCCAGCACCAGGTTCTTGGGCGTGACCACCGCCGGACAAAAATGGCTCTCGCTGCCCTTGCCGTAGCCGAGGAAGCCTACGGGCACGCCGAAGAATCCGGCAATGCCGAAGGTCTGGTAATCGCCCACCCGCTCCAGGTGGCGGCGGATGGGCTCGGCGCGCACGTCGATGCAGAACCAGGCCTGGGCGAACGGCCGCTTGCCGGCCGCAAGATCCTGCGGCACCTGCACCTGCGCGAGCAGCTGGTCGATGGCCTGCGCCTCCATCGCCAGCGTCCAGACCATGCCCTCTTGCCGCGCAAACTCCTGCAGCCCCTGGATCAGTCCCGCGATATCCTCGGGCGAGAGCACCTCGAGCGCCGCGGTCGCGTCCGCCGCGGCGGCCAGTTCGCGCAAGGCGGCGGCCTGATCCTGTCCCTGGCGGGCTTGCCACAATGGCCAGTAGCGTTGCAGCAGAGCCTCGCAGCGTTTGCTGCCGCCGCGCGACAAGGTGTCGTCGATGCGCTGCGCCCAATCGGGCAACACCTCGCCGCTGTGCAGCGCGTTGCGCAGCAGGCATTCCGCACCGCGTTCGTGCAGCAAGGCGTCGAGCTGCTCGCGCCGCACCGGCGTACGGCGATGGCGCGCGCTTTCCTGCAGCAGCGCCAGTCCCACCACCAAGCGAACGGCCAGAAGATCGACGACCTCGGCCGGATAGCGCTGCGCCCAGTAGTAATGCTTGGCGGACGAACGCCAGCGCACAAAGCCGGTCCAGCCGTGCAGCCGGGTGAGCTCGCGGGTGAAGTAGGCCGACCAGGCGTCGGGGTCGATGCCCATCTCCTCCATGACGTGCACCACCGCGCTTTCGGGGTCTTGCACCCGACCGAGGGTGCGGCGCACGTGCAGCCCGCGCAGGAACATGCGCGCATTGCGCCGCGCGATTTCGCTCCAGGCGGCAAACAGGCCGCGCTCGCGCCCGGGCATGCGCCAGGAGGACTGGTCTTCGTCAAAAAAATCCAGGTAACTCTTGATCACCAGCTCGTCGAGCTCGTCGGCCAGGCGGGTGCCCCACAGGGCATCGACCGCCTCGGGCAGCGTCAGTCCGTGCAGGCGCTGCTCGAGCGCGGGCAGCAGCACGGCCACGTCCACCGCCTGCGCGGACGGCGGCTGGCCGTGCAGCGCAGCGTGGACGTCCGGCGCCCGCACGCCCGGCACCACCACATCGCGGTCGTGCGCCGACTGCATCAGCGCCTGCAGCCAGCGCGGCCAGTCGATGCCCGGCACGGCGGGCAGTGCCTGAGCGCGGCGCGCGATCTCCTCGGCGAGGGTATCCTGCCGCACCTTGCCCTCGCGCTGCCAGCGCTGATAGTCGCTGCGCGGCAGGAACATGCGCGCGTGGAACAGCTCCGCGCCGCGGCGCACCGCCTGCTCGAAAGGCATGTGCTCGAGGCCGTACAGCGGGTTGTGGTGAATGAAAGTGCGCATCGGCCAGAAAAACGGCACCGGCTCACCCGCCACGTAGGCGGTCGAGCGCACCCGCAGACGCCGCCCGAGGTTCAATGCATCCACCATGACCATCCTCCGATCGAACCCAGCACTGCGGCAACGGCAGCGAGCATCAGCCACAGGGCGGTGCCGCTGCGCGACAGGTCAACCGTGCCCACTGCGCGCGGCCATTCGTCTCCGAACAGGGCATGCTGCCACAGCACCGCGGCCGCCCAGCTCCACAGCAACCACACCGCGAGCACCACAGCCGCCAGACCAGCGGAAATCTGCTGCAGCACCGCGAGCATGGCGAAGAACCCCGGGAACGGCGGCGCCGCCATGGCCGCGAGCAGCGCCACCACAAACACGCCGGTCAGGCGCGGCCAGGCCGGGCCGATGCGTCCGCGCAGCCCGAGATACGCCCCTCCGAGGCGGCGGCTCAGGCTGCAGCCGAGAATCATCAGCACCGCAGCGGGAATTGTCACCGCCAGGGCCACGAGCACGAGGGCCTCACCGCTCATGCCATGCAGCCAGGCCAGCCACACCAGCGGCCAGGCCGAGGTGGCCTGCAGCCGCGCCCAAATGAACACCTCCCGCACCGCGAGCAGCCGCCATGCATAGAGCAGCGCGGTGAACGCCGCGAGGACCTGCAGCGCTGTAGCCAGCGGCGCGGGTGGCGCGGTCGTCTGAGCGAGCAGCAGTGCTCCCGCTGCAGGCAGAGCCAGCAGCGCCGGGACGCGCAGCCACAGGGGCAGCACCTGGAGCGCGGCGTTGGCCAACAGGCTCAAGGGAAACAGCGGCAGTAGGATCAAAGCAAGGAGCAGTGCGATCATGGCGGTTCAGACCCAACGCAGCCAGATATTCACCCGCTTGGCCGCGGTCAGCACGCCGCGCCCCAGTTGGGTGTAAACGTCGGACACGTAGAACTCTCGCGAAAACAGGGTGTAGAGATTGAGGTAGATGGCATTCCACAGCGTGCCGGGCTTCCCCTCGAGTTCGAGCGACTGGGCATAAAAAGTCACCAGCCAGGCGCCCGCCAGCACCACGGTGAGGAACACCACCAGCATGTCGAAAGCCAGGACGTTGATGCCCGCCGCGGCATAGATGGCGTCGCGCAGCACCGGGTCTGGGTAGAGGAAGGTCTCGAACGCATGCGCGATCAGAGTGTAGCCCACCACCACGATGAAGAAGGACAGGAGGATCATGGTCAGCGAGCGCCAGGGGTTCTCGCTGGGCAGCTTGTGAATGGAGAAGAACACCTGCGCGCCGGTGACCCAGCCGAAGAACAGCAGCAGCACCGCGCCCTGCTTGTGGAAAAAGTCCGCCGCCACCAGCCAGTGCGACAGACCCAGCACCAGCGCCGGCACCAGCACGGTGATGAGCGCGGCCAGCAGCCAGGGCACCTTCACCGCGCGCAGCGGACGGCGCTCGACCACAAAGGTGTAGATGTCGTCGGGCGGCACGCCATCGTCGCGGCGGGTGTCGCCGATCACATTGCCCGAGTTGAGAAACAGCGTAGCTTTGAACAGCCCGTGTGCGATGAGGTGATAGACGGCGAGCGAAAATGCGCCCAGCCCGCATTCCATGATCATGAAGCCCATCTGCCCCATGGTGGAATAGCCCAAGGATTTTTTGACATCGTTCTGCGTCAGCATCAGCGCCGAGCCGATCAGCGCCGTCACCACCCCGACGACGAAGGCCAGGTGCAGCACGTCGGGCGCGTGGATAAACACCGGAGCGAAGCGGTTGAATAAAAATCCCCCGGCGTTGACGATGCCCGCATGCATCAGCGCCGACACCGGCGTGGGGCCGTCCATGGTGTAAGGCAGCCAAGTATGCAACAGGAACTGCGCCGAGCGGGCAAACGCCGCCAGCGCCAGCAGCAGCGCCGCCAGCGGCACCACCGCCATCCCTCCGAGTTGCACGCCCGGATCGGCGCTGATCCGCGCGAACAGCTCCGGCAACTGCGCCGTGCCATAGCCATGCCACAACAACAGCGCCGCGCCCACCAGCGGTAGATCGCCCACGCGACAGGTCAGGAACGTCCAGAAGGCATAGCGGCCGCTGGCCTTGCGACTGGTGTCGAAGCCCAGCAGAAAGAACAGCAGCACCCCGATCAGGAACCAGGCGACCAGCAGCGTGAGCAGATCGGCGGCGGTGACCATCAGCAGGATCACGGCCGTCATCAGGTCCAGCAGGGCGAAAAACCGCGCGTAGCCAGGCTCGTCGGCCATGTAGCGCACCGAGTAGACATGCACCACCAGGCTGATAGCCGCCACCAGCACCGCCATCGCCACGGCAAGATGGTCGAGCAGCAGAGCCGCTGGCCCGAACTGCGCCAGCGCTACCTCGGTCTGTGGCGCCCGTAGCACCGCGACCAGCAACGCCAGTGCGACCGCGCAGGTTGCAATGAGCATCGCCACGCTGACGCGCCCCGCCCGGGCCGGACGGCCGGCTCCGGCCAGCGGGGCGACGATCGCCGATAGCGCCGGCAGCGCCGGCAACACCACGAGACACCAAGAGACCCACTGGTCCACGGTACAGACTCCTCGCTCGATCGGGATGGCACAATGCGGAAGGGGCTAGGGTCCGCCAGACCCGGCTGGCCGGAGCCGGCCGGCCGCAATACCATAAAGAATCCATTGAATAAGCAGAGATTTGATTTGCTTATTCAACCCATAAGGCGAGATGATATACCCTTGGCGACGGCCGCTCTGCAAATCGTTTTCACCCAAGAGATCTTCCATGAATACATACGTCGGACTCGATCAGGACAGGCACGGCATCACCCAGCTCGGACGCATCGTGCTCGATGCGCGCGTGTTCGGTCTCATTCCCGAGACGCAAGACTGCGCGGGTTGGAGCATTGGCCAGATGCAGGTGCTAAAGAACACGGTGGAGCAGCACTGGGATCAGTACGGCAACCTGCCCAGCGCGCTGCCGCCGGAGCTGGCCGAGCGCCACAACCGCGTCTATGCCGAGGCCATCACCCGCGCCAAGGCGCGTGGCTGGGACCCCGAGCTGTCGGAGGAGGAATAGCCGCGCCGACAGCGGTCGGGTTAATGCCCGGTCTTTGCGCGCTCGGGTCACGGTGCCAACACCGCTTGGGTGAGTGCGCGCACTGCTGCGCAGTTCGTAGTATGCGTCGGCAGCAGCGCGTGCCACGCCTGCGGGCAAGCAGTCCAGCACCTCGGCCATGCCGAGCAGGACGGTATTGCCAGATCGGCGGTGAGCTTGCGGGTAGCCGGCGGCGTGCGCAAGCACCAGGAACTGCACGACGAATTCCACATCGACCATGCCGAACAAACCGCTGCGGTTGGGGTGGCCTCAACCACCTTCTGCCGCATCGCGAGGATTTCGGCAGCGCCACAACGTCGCGCCGGGTGGTGAGCACGGCCACGTGAATGGCCTCAAAACGCGCGCCGATAGCCAGATCTCCGGCGCAGTAGCGGGTGCGGGTGACGGCGACACTGAGTGTTCGATCGTTTGCACGGAAGTAATCCGCGACGTCCGCTAGACTGATGCATCCATTACCGCGTCTGTCGTCGGATAGCCTCCGCTCTCGCCCGGGATGAACGGAGCGTACTGACCGTTTGCGCCACGGGCCTCAAGCGTCGTCGGATCCTGGCAAGCTAGTGTTTCTGTGAGAATAGTGGCGAAGTAGCCATGTCTCCATTTGCAATCGCGATGCCGCCATGTCTTGGACGTCAGGGCGGATATGTGAAAACTGATAACGCTTAAAATCTCACGGCAGATTAGTTTGCGCTGAGATTGATTTTAATAGGCCCGTCGTTTTCTAGAGTGCAGTATTTGCAATCGGCTTGAACGAATCTTTGATTGCCAGTTCCGCAATGGTTGCATTGACGAAATCCGGCTTCAGGCGCTCCATGGCGCTTAGACGGTTTAATTTCGAACTCAAAATCGTGCAGTTTCGGATCTAGAAAGGGCAGGAGCTGGGCGTCGGGCAAGAAGATATCGACATCGTGGCCTTTCTCGATGATCAATCTGAACCATCATGGCGGTCCCACCGCCAAACGACCAGGAACCCACAATAATCTATTCGGAATTGACCTGACGGATCAACGAGCAGGCAATACGAAAAAGGCGTGCCCAGTCTGATCCGCCCGCACTCACGCGGCGAGCGGGTAAAACTTACCCGAAAATTCGGCGAACGTCTTGGCGGCAATAACCAACTCTACGTCACTGATGTGAAACGCGCAGGCAAATTCTTTCTGCAGTTCCGGAGCGACCTCACCGAAGAGCGCCGACATCTGTCCCGGCGCCGCCTTTGCAGCCGCTGGATGCGTTAGGCAATAGGCAAGCGCCTGCGCGTCCAGCTTTTTGCTGTACGGCGCATTTACGGTTATCAAAACCGAGGCGGGAAACATACCTGTTCTCACTGTTTTTGGCGGCCATGCCGCAATCTTCGCCCTTTAACCTTTAAGATGGCGCAGCGCGCGCCCGATGCGCGCGATGCGCCGCGGCTCGCAGGACTCGATCAACAACACCGGCCAGCAGCTCGTGCGCCGTCAGCTCAACATCCAGCCGACACTCACCATCCGCCAGGGCTTCCCGGTGCGCGTGATCGTCAAGCGCTTCATAGACATTCCTGGCATTGGCCCCATTACAGCATTGTCTTTTTATGCGGCAGTTGACAATCCGCAGCGGTTCCAGAAATCCTCGGACGTGGCCGCATACTTCGGCTTGACGCCCCGGCAGTTCCAGTCGGGGGAGACGAACTTCATGGGCAGAATATCCCGGCGCGGTGATCCGGCAACTCGCCGTGTCCTCGTGATAGCAGCAACAGTCTTGCTCTCAGGCACACAACAATGGAACAGCCTGAAAGCTTGGGGCGTACGTCTGGCGAAACGTATTGGCTTCTCCAAAGCCCGCATCGCCGTCGCACGGAAACTGGCGACGATCATGCACAAGATGTGGCTGAACAACGATCGCTTCCGGCCGAAGAATCTGAGCCCTCAGGAACGCATCAAGCTCAAACAGGAGTTGATTGCCGTTGCCTCGAAATCCGGACGGGTCGCCACGGCGGCCGTCTGAACGAAAACCCCGGTGAGTCTGAAGCCGGGGGTCTTGCAGCAAGACGGCAGATGGGTGAGCGACGTTCGGTCGGGTGGCTGGTTGACCGGGATCTTCCCGACCAACGCTGAAGCCGCGGCTCCTATTGGTCCCACCTGTTTGTTCTTATTGAACATCATAATGTAGCCGCTGCGATCGGAAGAAGGCAGCGTGACTACGGAGAGACTGATGATCTTGCGAGCAGGACAGCAACGCTGAAACTTGAAATGTCGGAGCAATCCGGCAACGACAGCCTATTGCCTTCAGAGCTTCGCGTGCAAACCGAAAGCCTAACGAAATCAGAGACGATGTAGGAAGAAAAAAGAAGATTGACATCCGCGCGGCTAGAGACCGGCCGTTAGGTCAGAGGATCCTGGTGCCGTTACGGCCGGCACCAACCGCTAGACAGAGGTTTCCACACCTCCGGGCAGCGCGTACTGCCCTACCATTCATTATAGATCGAAGAGGGTTCCGCCGCTAGGCGTGACGCGTGAGAACGCCGTCGAGAAACATCTCGAAATATTCTCAGCCGTTGGACGACGCGGCGTGGCGCGCAGTCTCGCCGAAATTGGTAACCGGTATGAGATTCTTGGTGCCGATGTCCGGCTGCGGTTTCGTGATCGCGGCGTATGGTGCGACCATCCGGGACAGAGGCACCGGGAGCACGAAGTGCGGGCAGGCCGATCTTGCACGTTGAGCTGCGAGCTCGTGTTAGTAGATGGCCGCCTCTGCGACTCGCCCGGTTGCGCTGAGAGCGCGGATCCGTAGTTGTCGTGTCGCCCGCTGCTCCCCCTCTGATTATCGAGAGGAGACAGGAATGCGACGTGTAATCGGAATTGATACCCACCGTACCTTTGGGGAAGTAGTAATCTGGGAAGATGGTCGACTGCGACACATGGGTCGGGTCGATATGACGCGAACTGCGCTGGAAGGCTTCGGCAAAACGCTTCTGACCACCGACGAGGTGGTCATCGAGGCTACCGGTAACTGCATGGCGGTCTCTCGGGTGCTGTCACCGTTCGTGAAGCGGGTAGTGATCGCCAATCCACTGCAGGTGAAGGCGATCGCGCACGCCCATGTGAAAACCGACAAGATCGACGCCGGCACGCTGGCCAACTTGTATGCAGCCGGCTACCTGCCGGAGATCTGGACACCCGATGCTGTCACGGAGCGGATGCGCCGCCTGGTGGCGCGACGCTACCAGGTTGTCCGGCATCGGACCCGAATCAAGAACGAGGTGCACTCGATCCTCTATGCTCACCTGATTCCGCAGTGCCCTCATGCCGACCTGTTCGGGCGGCTCGGTCGTGCCTGGCTCATCCGACAGCAGGTGCCGGATGACGAGCGCGCCGCGATCGAGCGTCATATCCGGGAACTGGATCGGTTGGGAGAGGATCTCGGCGTGCTTGACCGGGAGATCGCTGAGGGCGCCCTCAGCGATACGGCGATCGAACGGCTGCTCACAATCACTGGCGTCAATCTCACGGTGGCCGCCGGGCTAGTGGCGGCGATCGGCGATATAGGCCGCTTTTCCAACCCCCAAAAGCTGGTGAGTTACTTCGGCCTGAACCCACGCGTGCGCCAGTCGGGGCTTGGGGCAGCCCATCACGGGCGGATCAGCAAGGTCGGACGCAGTCATGCCCGCGCGATGCTGGTGGAAGCCGCCTGGGCAGCCGCCAAGACGCCAGGCCCACTCCATGCCTTCTTCGTCCGCGTCCGGGCCAGGCGGGGCCATCAGGTCGCTGCCGTTGCAGTGGCGCGCAAGCTGACCGTCCTGTGCTGGCATATGCTGACGAAAGAAACGAACTACCTCTGGGCACGCCCCAGTCTCGTTGCCCACAAAATGCGCGGCATGGAGTTGCAAGCCGGCCGACCGCAGAAGAAAGGCAACACGCGCGGCCCCGCCTACGCCTACAACGTCAAGAAACTCCGGAACCAGGAAATGCGCGTCGCCGAACAGGCACAGAAGGGCTACGAGCACTTTGTCGAAGCCTGGCGCCCGCGCCCGCCAAAAAAGGCGCGCGGGCGCCTCAATCCGGCAAGGCTCGAATAAGGCTGCCCGGCAGCGCTTTCAGCCGATGCACCGCGCTCCGCCACGAGGTCGCCCACGCAGCAAAATAATATCACGACCGGAAAGAAACTGCTTGTCGATCTCATCCGTACAGGCTGAGCGGCTAGTAGTGATCTGCCGAGATGAAGGGTGCGGGATGAGGTCCAAGCTCGCTGAGGGCATCGCTGGAAATAACGACCGAGCTTACATCGCCGCGAGCGGCGGGCCTGGCAATCGACCCGGGTCCCGCGATATTCAGAATGTTTGGCGTGCCAAGGTCATCGGGTTTCGGCCGCCAGCCCGCCAAGCGTTCCGGCTCGACTTTCAAATGGACCGCCTCGCGCCGATTAAGTTCGCGCAGCACGGCCGACAGATTTCCGAGACGCGGGTTGCCGCGCGGCCCGAACATGCGCATCAGATTCTTCGGGTCGATCGAGACGGCCGCACCGAGTGTATCGAAGCCGAGGGTGGCGTTGATATAATCGCGGATCAGCGCCTTGCCGGTGTAAAGGCGAGATAGATCGTCCGATGCCCGGCCCAAAATCGATCCGCCACTCCGAGACGGTTCGGCGCCGGCGGCCGTTCCGGCCTGAAGCCGGTCGGGCAGGCGGCGTCGAACCAGGCCGCGCATATCGTGCATCGCACCGCTCGGCAGGCTCAAGGCGAAGGCGACATAATCTCGCCGGACGACATCATTGCATTTGCACGTTATCATTATACATGTAATGACATGCTGACTGGAGCAAATCATGGCGACCGTAATCACCATCAATCGTCCAGACGTCGTCGCGCTTGTCGAGGAGGCTGCAGAGAAAATGACAGGCGGCAACAAGACCGAGGCGGTCGCACTGGCGATGCGGCGCTTGCTGGAGCAAGGCGCACGCGCGGGAACGTTGTTTGGGGCTCACAAGAAGTCCGTGCGGATTGCCGAAGGCGTGGACCTGACCGCACCAATTCTGGACGTAGTGCCCGACGCGGAGACTGGCAGGGAGGTCGAGCGGTGACTGAGGCTCTCCTGCTCGACACGCACATCGCCTTATGGCTCGACAGCGGCAACGACCGTTTGCATCATTCGACCCGCGCTTTGATCGACAATTGCTGGCGGAATGGCGGAACAATTTTCCTCAGCTCCGTCACGGCCTGGGAAATCGCCCTGCTTGTCGATACGGGACGGATCGAACTCGACATTCCCGTGGATGCGTGGATCGACCGTTTTCTTGATCGACCAGGCCTCGAGGGCGTACCGCTGGCGCATCGCGCCGCCGCTCGCAGCTACCAGCTTCATCATCTTGAACACCGCGATCCTGCGGACCGGCTTCTGATCGCCACGGCGATCGACCTTCGCTGCCCGCTGGTGACTTACGATGAGCGCATCACCCAATTCGGCAAAAAACGCGGGCGGCAACAAGAATTCTCGATCGAGATATGAAATTCTCGATCTGGTCAGACTTCCATTGTCTCCACGACCTGCTCGCACAGAACGATTTCGTGCAACCAACGGCTTTCAGGCGACCTATTTCGGCTTGCCGACGCCGATAGTCGATAAGGATCCGGTCCGGCGCATCCTCGGCCCCGGCCAGCGCACTGAAAATGTCTTCCCAGATGCCGCGCTCCGACCAGCAACTTAAGGGCGACGTGCATTTGACCTACGAGTCGGACGGCTTCGTCTACGCGTTCGACGTGCCGCTGGCTTCCTGACGTCACCGACGGCATAGCCGAAAGCAGGAGACTTGCCTGCAACGAGGCGCTCGCCCTTCGACGGACGCCATGCCCCTGAGACCTGCCAGCGCCTTACAGGATCTCATGGCCAAGCTTGGTACGAGGCCCCTCCCGCGTTACCGCGAAAAAAATCAGCAAACCCCTTGAAACCGGGATCGCTTTTTCTAGTTTTTGACATGCCGCGATAAGCGGTCCGGGCGCCTTCTGGGGCTCGGCGAAGACGGGTTCCGGAGGTGTCCGGTGCCTACTCGTACCCATCTTGCTCAACGGAGGATTTGGCTATGAGAACAACCTACGATTTTGCCCCCCTTTGGCGGTCGACCATCGGTTTTGACCGCCTGTTCGACCTCGTGGACGCAGCGCAACAGGCCGGCGCGGAGGACAACTATCCACCATGCAACGTCGAGCGCCTAGGCGAAGACCGCTACCAGATCTCGCTCGCGGTGGCGGGCTTCTCGGCCGATGAAATCGCAATTACCGCAGAACAAAGCGTGCTGACGGTCGAGGGCCGGAAGTCGGAAAAGTACCAGCGCGAGTTCCTGTACCAGGGCATCTCGTCGCGGCCATTCAAGCGGCAGTTCAATCTGGCGGATTATGTCCAGGTCAAGGGAGCCGCGTTCGACAACGGCTTGCTCCAGATCGAACTGGTGCGCGAGGTCCCCGAGGCCATGAAGCCGCGCCGAATTTCGATCGACGGCTCGTCCGCTCCGAACGTCCGGCAGATCGACGACAAGGCGGCCTGACCGCGAAGCAACGCTCGCATCGGCAAAGAACAGATTTCCGCAGCGGTTCGCGGCGGAAGTCGCTTGAATCGAGGAGAATAACGCTATGGGTATCAAAGATCTCATTCCCTGGAATAACGGCGGACGCGAAGTCACCATCCATCGTGGTGCCGACGTGAATCCGTTTTTTACGTTGCATCGCGAGATGAACCGCATCTTCGACGATGTATTCCGCGGGTTCGATCTTGCGCCGTTCGGATCGCCCCCACGACTGAGCGGGCTCGGCTGGCCTCAGATCGACATCGATGAGACGGACAAGGAGGTGCGCATCACAGCCGAACTGCCCGGGCTCGATGAGAAGGACGTCAGCCTAGAAATCGCAAATGGCGTTCTTTCGATCTCCGGCGAGAAAAAATCGGAATCGGAAGACAAGGCACGGCGTTTCAGCGAGCGGTACTACGGCCGGTTCGAACGGCGCATACAACTGCAGGATATCGAGGAGGACAAGGCCTCGGCCGCCTTCAAGAATGGCGTGCTGACCGTCACGGTGCCGAAATCGGTCGAAGCGAAGAATGTCCGCCGCATCGCGATCAATCGCAATGACTGACACTTTCCAACGTCCGGGCGTTCAATCGGCGATCGTCCGGTTGATTAATGGTGACGGGCGGTTGGCGCAGCCTCTTCGAAACCGCCCGCGTGCTGAGGGAGAACAATTATGGAGCAGAGCTTTCAAGCCAGGAAGACACCGTTCGACATTGAAGCCTTACTTCACCCGTCGAGGGCCTTCCGCCACCCACTGGACGTCGTGCGGGATACCGACATGACAGTTGCCGAAAAGCGGTCCGTGCTCGCGTCATGGGCTTCAGACGCATGTTCGATCGACTCCAACCCCGCGCTGCGCGCTGCCGCAACAGGGAGCGTCGTCAGTTATGACGACATCATCGATGCGCTGCAGTCGCTTGATGCTGGGCAGTCCGCGGACACGATGACCTACGCGTTCAAGCGCCGGCAGCGGCGCAGACGATGGAGCGACTGGAAAGGCCGTAGACGCGGGGGGCCAGACAACGGCGACGTTGGCTCCAGCGCGTTCGGCTGAGTCTACTCTGGATGGGCGGCAAGCTCACGAGCGGCCTTCGCCGCCCATCGTGCTCCTTGGGCGCAGCTTGTCCCGGGTGCCCGTCCACCGGTCCCACAGCAGGATTTCTCCACCTGTCTCTGACCGGCAGCAAGTCCGCCGCCAAACGCGCAGAGCCATCGGGGTCGCTCACCAGCGCTCTGAGGATCGTCACCCGAAAGTTCGCCGCCTGCGCCGCTACGCGGCAGCCGACTGACCCCTTCCCCGCTCAGACTTGCCGAATCCTCCCGTGGAGTCCAACGCACCCGGGCGAAAGTGGCCGATGGACAGCCGGGATCGTTCAGCAGCAGCCCCGCCGGGTGACGCCCATTCAGAATTGCCTCGACTGTCCGGAGAGTCATCCGCAGGACACGACCCACATAGGTCTCGTTGATTTTCTCGGCGGTGGCGATCTCCGCGATGGTTGCGTGGGTGCCGTTCTCCGGCATTTCACGCCAGCGGAATGCGCGGTGGCAATCGCTACGGTGCTCCAACGTCACCCAGCTTCTGCAATTGTGTCCTGGTAAGCGACCTGCTCCATCAACCCGCTCGCAAGGGCAACTCGATAGATCGCTTCCGCGAAACGGCGATCATCGATCAACTCCTCACGCCGATTGCGGAGCAACTGCGGCGTGTCGGCAATCGCATCTTCTATCAGTTCTATGTCGAGCGGAACCAGGACGCCGGCCGTCATGGCGAAGCCCTCGGGCGTAAAGAGCCGAGTGGCCAGCGCTGCCCCGTCCGGGAGCGAACTCTCAAGGCCCTCATCGACCAGCCAAACCTCCACGCCGCGAAACAAGTCTTTGACAATCAGGCCCGCAACAGGGTGCCGGCGTACAATACTGATGATCGCGAAGCGCGCGCGTCGCATGGCCTCGAGCATGAGTGTTTCGTCAGACCCTGGCGCCAGACGTACCGCTCTGGCATAGCGATCAATCGCCCGGGAGCGGTCCTTTGCCGTGTGGATCGCAAGGTCGAAAACGAAATTAAGATCGTCCATGCTGTCGAGGAGCAGCGTCTTGCCCTGAGCCAGACCTAAGCGCCGAGCCTGGGATATGATCGTATCCTTGGATAAAAAATCCAGTACGGCGGAATGATGCTGGCGGCTGATTTCCCGTAAATGGCGGTAACGGGTAAGCACCTCGGCGCGGCTCAACAGGGCGGCCGGCCTCTCAATGGCGTTGTCTTCCCGAAGAACGACGGCGGCGGAAACCATGTGACCTCCACGTTCGACGATGCGCGGATGACGCCGCGGCGCCACAGCATGGCCCGCTTTTAATCCAACATGCTGATTCGGGGAATTGGCAAACCTAAAATCCGAAGCGTGGCTGGGGGCAGACAGTTACCCGCTGGATGGTGACGTTACCAGCCGGCGATTGTGCCCGAGGATGGACCAGTGAGTGTTTCTGCTAACGGTTGATTAGGCGCGCCGCTGGCATCCTGCCGCTGATTCGGAGGGTGCTGCGTTGAGTGCTGAAATCATCTGGCTGTGCGACCGGCGAGCCGAAGCTGACGCAGATCGCGCAATTGACCTGCGCACTGCCGTCGACGTAGCGATCCGTGATCTGCAGGAAATACAGGCCCACTGGGGTACCGAGCTAGCGCTCGAGCGTTTGGCGGAATGCCGGTCAAATGCTCCGGACGGTGCTTGAGGCTTCGTGAACCAAGCGTGTTGGATTCTGCTCGCGCGAACGATCGGCCTCAGCCGAAAGATGTCGCCCGTTGCTCCCGCCACCCCACCGGAAACACCCGTAGCAGGCAGTCTACGTGCTGGTTCGGCGGTTGCCATCCGGTTCAGGATAGCCTCAACGATATCCGGGGCCAGTAGCGTCAGCATACGTGCTGGTCGCCATCGTCAAGAAGCGGCTTCCAACTCTCCGCCAACCTCTATGAAATCCTACAGATCCTGAGCCTCACCATGTTCGAGCAAATGCAGATGGATCAGCTACTTTCGTTGCAGCCGATCGTCGTGGTGCCGTAGCGGATTGTGTTGGAATTCGAGGCGCAGCCTGCTAATCGGTGCCGAACTTGGCCCCGTGAACTATCGGCCACAATTCCATGTCGCAGTTGACATAATCCGCGCCGGGGTGGGGTCAACACCGGCGCCTATCGCGACCCCACTCCGAGGAAGCTTTCTCAATTTTCTTCAGGACGTTACTGCTCATCCTTCCAGCGACGTGACCCCGGCGCCGTTTTACAGGCAGCGGTGGAAAAATGGCATTGGACCGCATTTCCAAGAAGGGCGAACCGTACCTGCGGCGGCTCCTCGTGCTCGGCGCCACGCCGTTGTTCGCTACGAGCGCAACAAGCCCGACCTGGCCGGGTGGGTCAATGCGTTGCTCACCCGGCGGCCGGCGCGCGTGGTCACCGTCGCAGTCGCCAACAAACTCGCCCGTATCGTCTGGGCAATCATGCAGCGTGGCGGTATCTTCCGAGAACGACCGTTCGGAATCGCCTGAAGAAAGATATATAGCTTAGATACAGTAACCGCTTCAACACCGCTCAAGACAACGAACACTGAGTCTGGCTCAGCTCCGTCACGGTCTGGGAAATCGCCCTGCTTGTCGATACGGGACGGATCGAACTCGACATTCCCGTGGATGCGTGGATCGACCGTTTTCTTGATCGGCCAGGCCTCGAGGGCGTACCGCTGGCGCATCGCGCCGCCGCTCGCAGCTACCAGCTTCATCATCTTGAACACCGCGATCCTGCGGACCGGCTTCTGATCGCCACGGCGATCGACCTTCGCTGCCCGCTGGTGACTTACGATGAGCGCATCACCCAATTCGGCAAAAAACGCGGGCGGCAACAAGAATTCTCGATCGAGATATGAAATTCTCGATCTGGTCAGACTTCCATTGTCTCCACGACCTGCTCGCACAGAACGATTTCGCGCAACCAACGGCTTTCAGGCTGCCTATTTCGGCTTGCCGACGCCGATGCTGGTCAGATCGATGCGGATGCCGGCCTTGTTCGGGTCGTCCCGCTCCTTGGCCGGCTGCGCGCCGCTGTCGGCGCTGGTCGCAGGTTTCGGCGCATCGCCCGTTTTGACAGGCTGGTCGCTGTCACCCGGCGTGCCCTTCCGTGGCGGGAGACTGCCGGGATCGGGCTCGTCGAACACATATTTGCCGTCGAAGTATCCGGTCTTCCACGCCTCGAGCGCATCGCCAAACGCCTGGTCGGCTGGCGTGCCATACCATTTCACGACGATGCGGTAGACCTTGCCGAACAGCGCGGTGCCCATTTTGATATTGGCGCAGGCGTCGACCAGGTCGGGCTTCAGCGCGCCAGCGTCGATGACGCCGAACCCTGCGGGATATTGCGTCACGCCGACGCGGACCATGGCGTGGCCGACATAGCGCCGAACGAGCGCCATCGCCTGATCCGGCGTTTTCGGCGGCGACACGAGAACGACGCGGTTGCCGGCGCGGATAGTGACGGTGAGCGGATCGGGCGATCCGACCGCACGGATGAATTTCTTGACGATCGCGGGCTTCAATACCGGATCGGCGCATTGGTGAATGGTGGCGGCATCGATCATGACGATCCCCTTCAGGTGTTGAACGCGAGCACGAGCGGCAGCCCAAAGAGTCGCGCCCAGGCCTGTGAGCTGGCTTTTTGAATGGCGAGGATGCTGCTGCCGGCGGTCCACCAGTCGTTGCCGATCGCAACGACCACGTCGGGCGCGTGCCACATCGACTGCAGGACGGGCCAGACGAGAAGCTGCTCGTAGCAGATCAGCGGCGCGCCCCGCCGGCCGGCCACCTCGACGACAGGGTTGCCGAAGAAGCTGGCCCGGGCGCCGCCGCCCTGCCCGGTCCAAGCCAGCCAGGGTTGCCACATCGAGACCGGGACCGGCATGCGCTCGCCGTAGAGAACGCGCGCGCGACCGTCGCCGGCCTCCACCATGACGTTGTCGTAGCCACCTTCGCGTGCAAGTTCAGTCAGTGGATCATCGATGGCGTCAGGCTGGCGGAAGGCAATGACAGTGCTATCTATCGACATGGCGTATCGCTCCTTTCGGGGAGGTTCTGGCAGGTTTGGACACCCGCCTCGATACGCCGCCTTCAATCAATCGTCGTCACCCAGATTCCGCCTTAGCTCCAGCCACACGCATGCGCGACACTGCCTTCAAACGTGTGCTGAAAGACTTACCGATCGGCAGCGAGTCAAGCTCGATGCACCCTACGGAGACTTTACGCTGCACAAGACCGAGTCTACCCCGGCGGTTTTCATCATCGGCGGCATCGGTGTAACCCCGGTGCGCAGCATGGTTGCTCAAGCCACCCACGACAAGACCTCGCACCAGATCACCTTGCTGCACGCCAGTCGCAGGCTGGTCGATCTGCCGCTAAGAGGCGACTTCGAGCAATTGGCCAGGGACAATCCGAACTTCGTTTATGTCATGACCGTCGAGTCCGCACCTGGCGGCTGGCAAGGCGAGCAGGGCCGCGTCGATGCCGATATGGTGAGAAAGTACGTATCAGACCTACATCAACCCATCTACTATCTGTCTGGTCCGGAGGGCATGGTCAAATCCATGCGGACTCTACTGGTGGGCCTTAAAGTCAATGAGGACAATATCCGCACCGAAGAATTTACCGGCTATTGATAACTAGTGGAGTGACTCTAACGCTTGTTTCCCCGCGGCGGTCCGAGCGCCAGGTCGACCACTTTCCGCATGGTGCCGGTCGGCAGAGGTTGCTTGCCAGGTTTGCGTGTCTTGTCGCGCGTGTCAGCTTTCGACGCCCTCCGCCATGAACCGCGCCTGCCATCACCACACCACGGGCTTGGGTTTGCCCGAGCGGCGCATGTTTTCGGCGGTACCCGCAGCCTTCGGCAGTGGCAAGATAATGTTGGCTCGCCACACGTGCTTCTGCGGCGCGCTGCCATCCGAGACGATCACCTCAAGTCGATGGCGGTCCGCTGACGTTCACGACAATTCCTGCTCTTATGCCGAGAGCTTGAACTGCTTCGGTCGATTTGGGAATCGTCCGAATGAATCAGACCACTAGCAGCGCGATAGTGACCGTTGGGCTCTGCAATGTTTAGCTCAGGGGTGATTCAAGGGTGCTCAGCATCAATGTCGAGTGAGCGAATGCGCCGCCCGCCCGCATCTCGGCCGCGACCCAAACCGCCTCCATCAGCTCCTGAGGTGTCGCTCCTGCGCGCCGCGCTGCCTTCGTATGGCCGGTGATGCAATAAGGGCATTGCGTCACATGCGCGACCGCGACCGCGATCAACTGCTTGGTCTTGCCGGAAAGCGCGCCATCCGAGAAGACGGCTTTGCTGAACGCTTGGAATGCGGCTTCGGCCTCAGGGTTGAGGCTGCGCCGCATCTCGGCTAGCTCGCGCGTAGGCTTTGGATAGGTTAGGTCACTCATGATGGGCCTCCGATCGATGCTTCAACTTCAGGAACGATACGGTCGCGTGACAGATGGGATCAAATTGCCGCCTCGCGATCCGCCGCGCCCGCTCGACAAAATGTCTCGCTGCGTTTGGTGGACAAGGCTCATTCCCCGTCCGGGACAGCCAACGATCGAAATGTTGGCTGTCGATGAGAAAGCCGAGGCAGGCCCGCATCGGCTGACCACGATAGCGGCCAGACCTCAACGCAACTGATGACCAAAATCGCGAAGCTTGCTGATATGGGCGTGCCAATCGGTAATTCTTTCGGCGAAGATCGAGCCCAGGATAGCATTCGCTTGCACCTCGATAAAAACGCCTCACGAGGCGCTCAATCATGACTTCGCCAATTCCGGTCCGAGCCATGATCTCGCGGGTGAGACGCGCGCGCCGCTCAGAACCTCCTCATGCGCATAAGGCACTAGCTGGCCCTCCCAGCCGCTAGATGAGGTCGCTCGAATGGCATCATCGCTGCTGCTTCGCGTGAACTTCTCATTAGGCGGCCATGGATTGTGGCGATACCAGGTGTCCCGCAGCCGCACGCATCGCCGCCACTGCCATCCAATCGCGGAGAAGTCCTTTGTCCTCTTTCGAAAAGGAGGCGCGTCGTTTCATGTCCTCGATCGTCTCACCGGGGTGGCAGCGCTCATAGTCTGCTCGAATGAGGGATTCGAGATATGCACGCTCGGGCTCGCTTGCAGGTCGAACAGAATTGTGAGAGTTACTCAGCATAACACTCTCCTGCATCATCTATCAACTTCTTGACGTTCACGTGCTTTACGCGGTTCTAAGGCTAGAAGCGCCCATCCAGACGGCTTTATCTGTCCGCATCCACGGCGTGCCGCCGCCCCGTGGCCTATTTTGTCACTGCCGTGCACATCCTGCGCTAAACGAATATGTCGACTGCGACTCTCCCACGAATATGCCGACTGCGATCATCCCAGCGACAATGAGACCAAGACCTCCGACCAGCATCGGCACCAAAGTACTAACGGAATCGGGCGATGACCCATCGTCACCGACATGAAACTGCTCATTGTACCTGTTAGCTTTTAACATCGTGCTTCTCCTATGTGAAAGATGAAAGACCGCGCATCGCGTTTGCCCAGGCAATCTCGTTCGCGGCCGAACCTTCGATTCTCTCTGACTCTGCTATATCTTCAGTCACGGATCGCGATCCGCGAGGCAAATCGCGACCTATCTGTTCTGTCTCAAGCCTAGCTACGGCCAGAACGTTCGGGCCTCTTAAGATGCATTAAAAATATATCTTTATTCGCCGACCGCAACCAAAACCAAGCGATGCGACCGACACCTTTTTGTGACATCTAGAGGCCTACCAGCTGTAGAGGCAGGTGCGAGCGGATTCCCCATTTGGGCGCCCCAATTGATCGGGTGACGCCGGATAGATGTTTGCAACGGGCCAAGTGGATCAATTCAAAATCGACTTGCAACGGGAGAGCCGTCCATAGAGATAGTAGCGCAGCGTTTCCGTCGGGTCATACTTGTGGACGCGAGGCGCGCGCTTGCCATAATAAGCGTAGCCGCAACGACGGCAGACCGTGAGGCCCTGCAGCAACCAGTCCGAACTCGGCGTGCGTTGGCGTGATCGCCGAATATGATGCCGGCATCGAACCCGCGCGGACCTCCAGCCTCGGTGGGTTTAACCGATTGGCTGTCGATCACTCCTGCGGTGGGACTTGCCTCTCGGCCGTCGGCCTCGCGCACCATCATGACAAGATGGTGGTTGATCTTCTGCCAAGTGCCGTCGTCGCGCCACCGGTAGAAGTACCGCTGCACCGTCGTGTAGGGCGGAAACTCCTTCGGTAGCAACCGCCACTGGCAACCGCTCTGAGCGATGAAAAAGATCGCATTCACCAATCTCCGCATCGCCGTCACACGGGGCCGGCCGCGACGGTTCTTGCAGGGCATGTATGGGGCGATCATCGCCCACTCTTCGTCTGTCGTATCGCTTGCATAACGCAGCCCATCTCGACAATATTTCGGACGGGTGATTTCAGTCCAAACCATCTTGTGCCTCCGTCGTAGCTCGCAACCACGACTGAATCACATGCGACTGAAATCACTCAACTTAATTTCGGGTCAGCCTCTAAACGCTGCCGATGCCTCCGCGGCAGGAGAATGGAAGATCCAGACTGCGACGAACCCTCAAGGCTGCTTGTCCTCGACGCGTCTTTTATTGTTTCTGCACAAATTTAATGGTGGATACCGGCCACTTACCACAATGCCCATTGATGCAAATTCGCAAGCCGTGAAACTCATCGAGTCTGACGGTCTGCACGGTTCCAGCATTACCATTACTCAGGACGACCAGTTCACTCTCGGCCTCCTGAAGCGCGTTAAGAATCGTGGAGGCGCAAGCTTTTGCCATAGGCATGTGGCGATGTCCCGGGTTCTGTTGAATTTCTGAAGAGGTCGGAGTTGCCCATCTTGAGCCGGTAGGCTCAGGGTGCTGATTCCACAAGGAGAGCAACGCCATGACGAGACGAGCGAATCGCCAAAAACGTGGCCCTTTGATGAATGCCGCTGCCGGGATTCGAGATCGTGCCTGAAGAATTCGCCCGGTTTGAGCCATGGCCGGATAAGGTGGCGGCTAATGCCGCGGCAGCCAAGCCAAGCATAATATACCCCGTTCACGTCACAATCCGACTCATTCCTTCAGAACAGGCCAGACGGACCTTCAGATATAATTCCACGGTATAAATCCCCAACCCCTGCATTCGTCGCAGAAGGAAATAGGTGGCCGGCTTTTACGCCGCCCGAAGCGGGACCATTCCGCCGCTACCGTGGACTAATTTTGCACCGCCGCTCTCATGTCGTAACGAGAGTATGCAAAACTAGCGGCCCTTCTCTCGTCGTTCGGTCTCTTACGTTCACTCTCTCCTCGTCGCGCATCCGATGTGGGGAATCAGTACCCCCGCATCGGATGCAGGCGCGGTGCTTGGCGAGTTCGGAATCTTCTTGATCAGAGACCAAACGTCTCACAAGCCGACCTGGCGTAGCTTTGCTGGCCTCAACTGAAGGCCACGGCAACACCCATCCCTACCACGGTTAGAGCAATTCCGGCCGCAAGCATCGGAATCAGACTATCGCTGGAACGCGGATCCGCCTGCCGGGCGGCGAAGTCATCGTCATCTTTTTGCGATTGGGCGGTTTTTTCAACTTGATCAGTGTCATTCATTAGAGGTCTTTCTCGGTTCCATTGGAACCGCTGTTGCAGTGCATTGATTGCAGTGCAGCACAAGACCAAGGCATCAACCCGGCAAGCGTTCCATTCATTTGCCGTGAGCACGCAACCTTTCGTGTTGTTCCTAAAACGACGGAACCGGCTTGAATCTCGGGTGGATCTCGACCAGGACGCCCGGAACATTCCGGCCAGCGCAGGTTCGGGCATTATCGACACGTACAAGGCGGTCGCGCTTTTCCGGCCGTCGATCTGCTCGCCGCCAGCGGTGAGGGTAGCAGTAAGCGTCGCAATCGCAGTGCAGAGTTTCACAGGCGGAGAATGAAGCGTCCTGCCGTGCCCGGCAAGCAAGGTGGTGAGAGCGGTGGCAAGAATGCAGCGCCCGCGGGAGCGCGGTGCGCGGCGGCGGGCTGCCCATCACGAGTCGTGAGGTTGCCGACTGTGCTGTTGACCTCGCCGAGATAAGGCGTGCCGCGCGAGCGCTAAGATTGGCCACCAAAAAGGCCCGCCGCGGAGGAGCGGCGAGCCTAATCGGAACCGGGATCAGAGGCGCGGAGACGACCACCGTTCCCGCCGGATAATGCGTAGGGCGGCTGAGAGGTTCCTAATTCAGGCTGAACGGCCGCGGCAGCAAAAAAGCCCGCCTCTCGGGGCGGGCTTAAGTTTTCGTCGGGAGTAAGGAAGCGGGGCCACAAGGGAGCTTGTGGTATCCCGTTCCGGCGGGTTAATTCACGCAATCGGAAGTTGTTCCAGCGGGGCTAGGCTATCTTCAAGGAAGGCCCGCGGCCGGCAGGAAGCGGGCCGAGTTGGGCCGCCGGGGAAGGCGCGGGCAGCTAGCATTCAAGAAGCGTCTATGGGCGCGCGCGATCCCCCTCACCCATCAACGCCAGCGCGGTCTGCTCGATGACGTGCATCGGTTTTGCGGCGACGGCCGGGCTGGCGATGTCCTCGCCGGGACGGCAGTTGCGACGACCTCGTTTATTCGGCTGGTGGCGGCTCGTCCGCACTCCGCTGTAGACGTTGAGGCGTCCGACCCGGACATCATCATGAGGCGCTTGGCGACCTCGGAAAGGACCATGACCCCAGTGCCGGCATCTCAAGGAAGCTTGACAACATCACGCAATTAAAGGGCCGAATAACAGTCCCAGAGCTGGCCGAAGGATTCCTTCAGTACGTAGGCCGTGTTCAGCCGCTTGTTCGCCGCCAGCAGCAGCTTGAGCGATCTCCTGCCTTCCAAGCTGAGGTTTTCGTGGTGCGCGAGCAGCGTGTATTTCTGCCCCTTAATGAAGCGACGACCCTTTGCCGCTAAGCCGCGCGTATTCGGTCTTGCGGACCTTGTCGAGAGCTAAGGCGGAATCTGGGTGACGACGATTGATTGAAGGCGGCGTATCGAGGCGGGTGTCCAAGCCTGCCAGAACCTCCCCGAAAGGAGCGATACGCCATGTCGATGGATAGCACTGTCATTGCCTTCCGCCAGCCTGACGCCATCGATGATCCACTGACTGAACTTGCACGCGAAGGTGCCCGCCGAATGTTGGCTCAGGTGCTGATTGCCGAAGCCGACGCCTTCGTCGCCATGTGGAAGGACGTAAAGTTGGCGGATGGTCGCGACCGCATCGTGCGTCACGGCCACGGTCCGCATCGCGCGATCCAGACCGGAGTCGGACCTGTCGAAGTCCGTCGCGCCAAGGTGCGCGATCGGGGCGACGTGGAGGCGGAGGAGAAAATTCGATTTTCCTCGGCGATCCTGCCGAAATGGGCGCGGCGGACGAAGAGCCTCGATGCGCTGTTGCCGGTTCTCTACCTACGCGGAGTGGCGACCGGCGATTTCCAGGAGGCCCTCGCCGCCCTATTAGGCAAGGACGCGCCGAACCTGTCGCCGGCCGTGATCTCGCGGCTGACGGCGGAGTGGCAGGCGGATTACGACGCCTGGCAGAAGCGCGATCTCTCGGCACGGCGATACGTGTACGTGTGGGCGGACGGGGTCTACCTTCAGGCCCGGATGGAAGATAACGCCGAATGCATGCTGGTGCTGATCGGCGCAACGCCTGAAGGCAAGAAGGAACTTGTCGGCTTTCAGACTGGAGTCCGCGAGAGCGCGCAGAGCTGGCGCGAGCTGCTCATCGACATCAAGCAGCGTGGGCTCGAGATCGCGCCGGACCTCGCGGTCGGCGACGGTGCGCTCGGCTTCTGGAGGGCGATCGAGGAGGCCTTTCCCGCTACCCGGCACCAGCGCTGTTGGGTTCACAAGACGGCCAACGTGCTGAACAAGGTTGCGCTCTCGGTCCAGGTCAACATGAAGGCAGACCTTCGTGAGATTTACGACGCGCCGACCCGCGCGGCAGCCGAGGTCGCGATCGACGTATTCGCCGAAAAATACGGCGCCAAGTACGACAAGGCGGTTGTCTGCCTGACGAAGGACCGGGAAACTCTGCTTGCCTTCTTCGACTTCCCTGCCGAGCATTGGGACCATCTGCGCACGTCGGATGAGATCGACAAGCAGTTTCTTTCCGGTCGTGATATTATTTTGCTGCGTGGGCGACCTCGTGGCGGAGCGCGGTGCATCGGCTGAAAGCGCTGCCGGGCAGCCTTATTCGAGCCTTGCCGGATTGAGGCGCCCGCGCGCCTTTTTTGGCGGGCGCGGGCGCCAGGCTTCGACAAAGTGCTCGTAGCCCTTCTGTGCCTGTTCGGCGACGCGCATTTCCTGGTTCCGGAGTTTCTTGACGTTGTAGGCGTAGGCGGGGCCGCGCGTGTTGCCTTTCTTCTGCGGTCGGCCGGCTTGCAACTCCATGCCGCGCATTTTGTGGGCAACGAGACTGGGGCGTGCCCAGAGGTAGTTCGTTTCTTTCGTCAGCATATGCCAGCACAGGACGGTCAGCTTGCGCGCCACTGCAACGGCAGCGACCTGATGGCCCCGCCTGGCCCGGACGCGGACGAAGAAGGCATGGAGTGGGCCTGGCGTCTTGGCGGCTGCCCAGGCGGCTTCCACCAGCATCGCGCGGGCATGACTGCGTCCGACCTTGCTGATCCGCCCGTGATGGGCTGCCCCAAGCCCCGACTGGCGCACGCGTGGGTTCAGGCCGAAGTAACTCACCAGCTTTTGGGGGTTGGAAAAGCGGCCTATATCGCCGATCGCCGCCACTAGCCCGGCGGCCACCGTGAGATTGACGCCAGTGATTGTGAGCAGCCGTTCGATCGCCGTATCGCTGAGGGCGCCCTCAGCGATCTCCCGGTCAAGCACGCCGAGATCCTCTCCCAACCGATCCAGTTCCCGGATATGACGCTCGATCGCGGCGCGCTCGTCATCCGGCACCTGCTGTCGGATGAGCCAGGCACGACCGAGCCGCCCGAACAGGTCGGCATGAGGGCACTGCGGAATCAGGTGAGCATAGAGGATCGAGTGCACCTCGTTCTTGATTCGGGTCCGATGCCGGACAACCTGGTAGCGTCGCGCCACCAGGCGGCGCATCCGCTCCGTGACAGCATCGGGTGTCCAGATCTCCGGCAGGTAGCCGGCTGCATACAAGTTGGCCAGCGTGCCGGCGTCGATCTTGTCGGTTTTCACATGGGCGTGCGCGATCGCCTTCACCTGCAGTGGATTGGCGATCACTACCCGCTTCACGAACGGTGACAGCACCCGAGAGACCGCCATGCAGTTACCGGTAGCCTCGATGACCACCTCGTCGGTGGTCAGAAGCGTTTTGCCGAAGCCTTCCAGCGCAGTTCGCGTCATATCGACCCGACCCATGTGTCGCAGTCGACCATCTTCCCAGATTACTACTTCCCCAAAGGTACGGTGGGTATCAATTCCGATTACACGTCGCATTCCTGTCTCCTCTCGATAATCAGAGGGGAGCGGCGGGCGACACGACAACTACGGATCCGCGCTCTCAGCGCAACCGGGCGAGTCGCAGAGGCGGCCATCTACTAACACGAGCTCGCAGCTCAACGTGCAAGATCGGCCTGCCCGCACTTCGTGCTCCCGGTGCCTCTGTCCCGGATGGTCGCACCATACGCCGCGATCACGAAACCGCAGCCGGACATCGGCACCAAGAATCTCATACCGGTTACAAACCCGATCGAGAGCGTATTCGCGACAGTGCGTCATCGAACCGTGCGGACAAAGGGCGCGCTATCGGCAAAGACCGCCAAGCTCATGGTGTTCAAACTCGTCAATGCCGCCGCAAAAACATGGCGCCGATTGAACGGCGAGAACCAGTTGCCAAAGGTCGTTCAAGGCGTCAAATTCAAAAACGGAATCGAGGTCACTGAAATGCCGGCTCACCACGCCGCCTGATCAACCTCGTCACCCAAAATCCCGCATAGCTCCGCGCCAATGTCGGGACCTTCCATGCCATCAGCTTGTGACCTTGCGCCGGCGCGTCTTCGATGGCTTTCCGTGCGGTCGCGTCAACTTCGGTAATGTCGAAGCTCCTGCCCTGTTCGAGGCCGATCCGCTTCATGCGTGTGAATCGGCACAGGGGTCAGATCGCTGCAGGTGCCGGCAGTAACGCCATGAAGACAATCGAAAAAAGCCGATCAGAATGGGGTCACGATCGGCACCGACCGTGACCCCACTCCGACTTAGATTCCGTTACTTGTCACAAGAAGTTACCGCTGTAGCTTCAAGGGGCTTTGTTCAGCGCCGGTTGGTTTACAGCAGGTTCAGCGAGTCATCGACGGCGAGACATACTCGCGCGTGATTTGAGAACTGCGGACTATGGCTGGGCCTTGCGGTCGACCTGGATCGCCTTTCCAAACCAGTCAGGCACCTCCGCTACTTGAGCACTGACGACATTTTCTGGCACGTCCTGCCAGAACGCTACAATCGCCTCCGAAAACGCCTGAAATTGCTCGTCGGTCACTTTGAGATGTGTGTGATCCAGAAAATTCATTCCTGACGATTGCCCCGACGAATCGCGAAATGGATCGTCAAGGTACTGAGGATAGTTCTGCTTCAACTCATCAAACGATTTTCCCGCGCCATGTTTGTAAACGTTGACCACTAATCGACACGCATCGAGCGTGGAGAAGTAATCGGTGCTGCGGAGTTTCCAGCCCAAGCTCTCCAAGAGGTCGGCAATTTTGATAAAGTCCGCCGACCAGACCCTCGAAAATGCTGTCTCTCCACGATGCCAGTGTTGCATTTCGCGCACTAGCCAATCTCGCAGCTGTTTATCCCACTCGTGGAACATCCCGGCGATGACGCTGCGGTGGGTTTGGTCACGCATGTCGCTTAGGAGTTGGTAGAACTCAATACCGGCATCGTGGGCCGCCTCGTAGAATTCTCCGGGATCGTGTCGGTCAGGGTCGAACCGGTCGCTACTTTGCTCCAGCCAGTCTTCTGCTGCCTTGTCAGCTTCCGCTTCCAAATTGTCGAACTGTGAGAGAAGGCGCTTGCGCGCCTGATCCACGTAGAAAGCGTGACGTTTGATAAGTGACTGCCGGAAGGGGCCCCACATCTGAAACAATACGTAGTCGCTCATGCCGGGCCTCTCTCATCGCGTTCACTACCCTTTTTGGACGGGATAACGAAGAGCTAGCCGCGGCTGCGCTGTTTGAGCTGCATCATAACGTTCGCCTCGTCCCCACCGTCCGCGTCTGCTTTTTAATTCGTTGGTGGTGACTTGTTTTTGTGCTTCACCGCGTCGGCCCGCCTTCGTTCGCGATATCCTTGTTTAGCTGCGTCTCAAGCGAGTTGATGCTCTTGAGCACTGCCTCGAAACTTGGAGGGTCGCCGAAGATCATGCCTTGCATGGCCCTGTAGTCGGTGCGCAACTGCTCGATCATCTCGTCATGAGGCGCGAGCGCGAAGGAGCCGGGTGCGGCGGTTGCGAGGTCGTAATCCGGTCGATTGAAAAACATCCTGGCGTGCGCAACGCAGTCCGCGCCGAGCGCGGCGTCGTCAATGGCGGCGGCACCCACAGGTGCTGCGGTGAGCCGGTGCAGGTCATAGTAGTGACGGGACACTCGCTGCCCCCCGCCGCGCAGTTCGCCGCGCTTGTCGAACCAGCGCCGCAGGCCATGGAGGATGACGACCTTGTCCCAGAAGGTGCGTTCGGGATCGACGGTCCGGACAGCCGGCACTGTCAGGTCAAGCGCCGGCAAGTCATCGTCGACATATGCTTTGATCGGCACTTCGCTGTTCGGGTCTAGCGCGGACTTCGCACCCGACTCGATTTTGATTGCCGCCCGTACATAGTCCGACCGAGGTGTCGCGGCGGGATACCAGATCAACAGGGTCTGTCCGTCGGAATCGGCGCCGTCCGCTTCCACCCGAGCGTCGCCGGCGCTGAGGCCGGCGGCCTGTAGACGTTTCTGTAAAATCGCCGTCAATTCAGCCCGCAGTGGGCCGTTGATGTAGGCTTGGCAGGCTTCCTTTATCGCGTCGAGGCGCGCCCGGCGTTTGTTGCGGCTCAAGACGTTGAGCTCCTCGATGGTCGCCGGTTCGCCGATGTCGTCGCGAAACACCGTAACGTCGATGTCTTCAGAGAAGCGGTTGATCAAGCCGAACCCTTTAGACAATGAAGTACCGCCCTTGAAGAGGAGCCGGGGCCCACGTTCACTGAGGCCGTTGAACAAGGCATCCAGCGTCCAACAAACCCAGAAGTCCTTCTCGATGTTCTGAGATGCCGTGCCGAGGCGCTGCGCGGTCGTGTCGAAGGCGCTCAGCATCGCGGCAGGTCCAGCTGCGAGAACTTCATCGAATGCCGGGTTCATGCCTTTGCCGCCTTGGTCGTCGCGCGTTTGGCGGTCCGAGCTTTCAGTGACGAGTGTGGTTTCGGGTTTGACTGCGCCCTGATGGTCTTGTGGTGATCATCATCACCTGCCTTGTCGTGTCGCTGGCGATCTTGATCGGCCGCAGCATGAACATTGTCAGGATGTTGACCACGATCGTCAGGATCGGTCTCGATCAACGGCTTGAGGAAGACGAGCATCCATGTCGGAAGCGCGGTCATGCCCGCGGCGAGATCGGCCTTGAGCGGCGGTCCCACAGCCGGATCTTCGAAGAGCTTCGCGAGCTTGCGCTGGATTTGCTCGCTTTCGCCATCGCGAACCAGGAGATCGCGTAGCCAATGAAGCGCCTGGACGACGCGCATTGCGGGCCGCCCGGCCCAAAACAACTTGCTGGCGGCGGTCGGACGAAAGGTGATTGTGGCATTGCCAAGCTTGATTGCACGGCGACGGGCATCGGTGTGCACGACGATTTTGGCGGGTACGGCGTCGGTAAGACCCAGATCGTTTGCGGCGGTCATACCGTCGACAAGCATCCGCGTTTGGTCGCGGCGCCCGACGGCGTCGATGACGGAGCGCGGATCAGGCGGATTTGGTTTCTGGGTGAGTTTGTTGAATCCGGGCTGATCGTAAAGGCCGCGATCGATCCGCCTGAGGGCTTCGGCCTTCGTCAATCGCTGAAGTGTCTTGTCGACGGCGTCCCGCGACGCCAAATCGACGAAATCACTGGGTGTCCAAACCTTGCGCGGCTCATCCGCACGGATGCGGCCGAGCATCGCTGTTTTCAGATCGGGTGAGTCGCTTTTCATGTCTGAAAATTGTAGCACTTCTTCGGACGATCTGCGAATCATGTGTCCGAAACTATTACACAAATTTCGGACAGTCTCACGCCCTACCCTACCCCTCTATCCCCCGCTATCAGTCTTTCAAAGGATTCCCCAGGCTCGGTATCGCCCTCGTCCCGTCGCCTCGCGCAGCCCGAGCTCGCCGACCAGGTCTTGGGCGGCCCGCGGCGTGATCTTCAACTCCGCCGCGATCATGCCGGCCGAGACGATCGGCCGGGTCAGCACGTAGTCGAGAAGGGCCGGCAGCCGGGAGGTCGAGCGGCGACCGTCGAGCTTGCGGGTCAGGAGGGTGCGGGTCAGCCAGCGGTCGTGCTCTTTGAGCCCGGCCTCGGCGGCGGCCGCGATCGCCTCGAGCCCGACGGCAAGGCGCCCGGCGCTGTCGCGCGGTCGTCGCCGCTCGCGCGGAATGGCTTTGAGGCCGTCATGGAGACAGGACAGGTGCGAGCGCGTCTTGCCGCGCTGGCGCAGCACGCTAGCTGCGAGCAGACGTCCGAGCCACGGGGTGTGCTGCAGCGGTTCGAGCGCGCTCCAGGCCTCGGCCGTGATCGCCGCCGCCAGCGCCGGCGGCAGCGTGCGGGTCTGGTCGATGACGACGCGCCACGCATCGAGGCGTTCCTCTTCGTCCCAATCGAGATCGTAGACCAGCGGGTCGCGCTCGGCGGGCGTCTGGTGGCGATCTCGTGCGCGAGGGTGCGGTCGGCTTGGGCGATCGCCGCGTCGACCGCGGCGAAGACGTCGGCCAGCCGTTCGTCCGTTGAGGCTACGCCAAGCGGCTCAGCCGCGTCCACCTCGCCGTCTTCCAGGTCGCGTGCCTCATCCGCTTCCTCCTTCCGGTTCGCTCCTCCCCTCCACTCCGTCGCCCTCCCCGCCCCGTCCGCGCAAGCCGGCGAGCCCGGCTGGCGACAGCGCCCAGTCGGGTTTGCCGTCGGCGATGCGCCGTCGGGTGCGCAGCACGGCATGGGCCCGGGTCAGCTCAAAGGTCGGGGCGCGGACGTCCATGCCGGCGTCGTGGAGCACGAAATCGTCGAGGTGGACCAGCGCGCCTTCCAGCCATAGGCAGGCCGCGGCGTCGGTGAAGTGAGTGCGGGCGATAAAACCGGCGCGGATCGGGCTTTTGGCGAGGCGCTCGTCGAGCCGGGCCAAGAAATCCTCGGCGGCGGCGAGCGGGCCGGCGAGTGTCGAACTGCCCTTAAATCTGCAACATAGGATCACGTCGTTTCAGCAGGTTGCGTGTGGCTATTGCGGACAGCACTGCCCTCGAGGCTGCGACATCGCTGGGGTGGTCTGTCGCAGTTGGGTCACAAGATACCCCAGGCCTTGTAGCGTTCGCGGCCGGTCAGCTCGCGTGGAACCGAGCCGATTTCCTTCATCATGAGGTCGACCGCCCGCGTGGTCACGCGCAAGGCCTTCGCCGCCATGGGGACCGTCACGACCGGGTGCGAGATGAACAGATCGACGAGTTCGCCGAGCCGCGAATTCTTCCTCCTGCCCTTGAGTTTCAGGCTCATGACCCGATGCGCGAGCGCCAGCCGATCGAGTTCCTTGTAGCCGGCGCTCGCGGCGGTCTCGATCCATTCGAGGAAACCGACGATCCGCTCGTAGGGTTGATGATGGCTCGCGCGGCGGTATTTTGCGTATCGTCCGCCGCAATCGACCGCCGCCAGATGATACTTCGTTTTCCCCTTTGAACGCAGAATGAGCGCGGCCATGAGGCCGGCCCGCCAGCTGCTGCGCTGGATGGGTTCGAGCCGCAGCCACTGATCCCAGGCGATGGCGGCAGCGATGAGGGCTGGCAGTTTTTCGACCTCGCTGATGGCGGTGCGCCAGGCAAGAAGTCGCTCGGATTCATTCCAGCCGGGCTCATAGATAAACTCGTCGCGTTGGCGGCCCTCGGCCTCGCCTGCCCACTCGCCTTCGAGACCCAGGATGCCTGCGTCGGAGAGGGGCCAGTCGATGGCGCGCCGCGCTACCATGCGCCGAGCCCGCAGCACCATCCAGGCGTGGCTCGTAGCTTGATCGACGATCTTGTGGTTGGTGTTGGCGTCGAGCAGTACGAGATCTTGGAGGTCGACGAGCTGGCCTTGCATCCAGAGGTTAGCGCAGGCTTCGCGGAAGTCGCTGCGTGACTGGTATCCCTGGCGAAACGGGGACGATTTCAGGCGCTCGTCAAGCCGCAGCAGCGCGTCGCTGGCGCGCTCGAAGGCCGGGCTGGCCGCAACCTCGGCGCCGATCCGCAACGGGGCAATCATCGCGCCACCCGCATTTCTGTTGATGGGCCGTGACGTCCAGAGGATTGGGCTCGACTCGCGTGCCCGGCAGCGCGAGCCTGTTGTGGGGGCGTTGAGCGCGAGCGACGCCGATGTCCGAGCCCGACAATGAGGTCGATTGGCAGGTCGATTGGCAGGTGGCCTGCGAGCGGGCCGCGATCCTGCGGCGAACCTTCGCGGGCCCCGATGGCCGGTGCGAGCTCAGGCTCTCTGAGGCGGCCCGCCTCCTCGGCGTCGACCGAACCACGCTCTACCGTTGGCGCAAGCGCCATGGTGTCGAGCATCGCGCATCGGCCCTGATGCCGCGCGCCAAGGGCCGGCGGTCGGGCACGCGGATTCTTCCGCGGTGCCTGGAGGAGCTGATTGCGGGCGCCATCAAGACCTTCTATCTGACCGCCGAGGCTCCGAGCCTTGCGGCGCTGGTGTGGCGCATTCAGGGTCAGGCGCGTGAGGCGGGCCTGCGCAAGCCGGCCTGGCGCACGGTGCGGCGCCGGGTCGAGGCCATCGATACAAAAGAGCGCCTTCGCCGACGAGAGGGAGCCACCGCCGCTTCGGCTCGTTGTGAGCCGGTCGTCGCCAGTTTCGACGTCAGTGAACCGCTCGCCGTCGTCCAACTCGATCATACGGTCGTCGATGTCGTTGTTGTCGACGAGGTCGATCGCAAGCCGCTCGGCCGTCCGGTCGTGACTTTCGCCATCGACGTGGCGACCCGCATGGTGACCGGGTTCTATCTTGGCTTCGACGAACCGTCGGTGCTGAGAGCGGGTGTCTGCCTCTCCCAATCGGTGTTCGAGAAGGAAGCGTGGCTGGCGGCGCGGGGCGTCGCCCTGACCTGGCCGGTTTCCGGCTTGCCGCGCGCGGTTCATGTCGACAATGCCGGAGAATTCCATGCCAGCGCTTTCACCCGCACGCTGCAGGATCACGGCATTCAAATCATCTATCGGCCGATCGGCAAGCCGCGTTTCGGTGGCCATGTGGAAAGGCTGATCGGAACGCAGATGGGCGCGGTGCATCTTTTGCCCGGCACGACGTTCTCGAACACGGTTGCGAAAGGGGTTTATCCGTCTGAGCAACGAGCCGTGATGACGCTCAAGGAGCTCGAGCGCTGGATGCTGCTTGAGATCCTCGGGGTCTATCATCAGCGCATCCATGCCGGCTTGTCGCGACCGCCGATCGCGGTTTGGCAGGAGCGAACCCGCGGGTTGGCGCTGCCGGCGCCCAGGAACCGCATGGCGTTCTTGGTCGGTCTGCTGCCGGCCGAGCGACGCATGGTTCGGCGCGACGGGGTACGGTTGTTCGGCATCCGCTATTGGTCGGATGCGCTCGGCGACCTTCCCGGCCGCGGCCATCAACGGCTGGAAGTTCGCTATGATCCCCGCGACCTGTCGCTGATCTATGTTCGCAGACCACAGGGGCAGTTTGTCGAGGTGTCCTACCAAAATCTCGGCCGGGCCTCGATCTCGCTCTGGGAACAGCGCCGGGCGGTCGGCCGCTTGCGGGCGCAAGGGCGCGCGGAGGTCGACGAAACCCTGATCTTCGAGACCATCGAGGCGCAACGGGTGCTTGAGGACGCGGCCCGGCGTGGCTCCAGGGAAGCGCGCCGCCAGATCGTCCGCCGTCCTGCCCCGATCGCGCCGCCGCGAGACGAGCCTCGCGGGATCGGCCCGATCGACACCAATGATGCTCGGTTGCGCCTGTTCGACGTGGAGGTCATTCATGATAAGCATCGTCCCTAACGACGCTCTGCGGGCTCGATTTATTGCGACCGCGAGCGAGGAGGCGCGGATCTGCGACGCCAGAGGCGATCGCTGGATCACCTACCCGAAAGCGGCGGTCGTCCTCGACCAGATGGAGCGCATCCTGGCGCACCCGCGCAACTGGCGCATGCCGAGCCTGCTGATCCTCGGCGAGGCCGGGATCGGCAAGACGCAGATCGATCGGAAGTTTGCGAGGTTGCATCCTCCCGAGATCGGCCGCGAGCGTGGCCGCACCACGATGCCGGTTGTCTCGATCCAGATGCCGCCAGGCGTCACGCAGCGCATTCTCTATCTGACGCTGCTCGAAACGATCGGCGTGCACGGCCCTGCCCGCGCGATGTTCGAGACCAAGACGCAGGCGCTGCGGGCGCTGCGCGATCTGGAAGTGCGGGTCATCGTGTTCGACGAGGTGCACAATTTGCTCGCCGGCGGCTTCCGGGAGCAGCGCAAAATACTCGCTGAGCTGCGATATCTGTCGAACGAGCTGATGCTCTCCTTTGTCTGCTTCGGCACCCACGATGCGCGAGAGGCCTTCGCCGGGGATCCGCAGCTGGCCCGTCGCTTTGGTCTCTCGGAACTTGGCGCTTGGGACCTCGACATGGATTTCGCGGCGGATCGCGACCGTGTTGAGAAGCTTGCCGCTGCGGGTCCCGTCGACGCTCGGGGCCGAGGCCCTGAAGGCTGTCATCAGGCTGACGCGCGGCAACACCGCCCGCATTTTCGAGATGATGGGCGATCTGGCCGTCGAAGCCATCCGGTCTGGGGAGGAGCAGATCACCGATCAGCATGTCGAGCGATGGCGTCCGAGCCTGTTCGAGCGCACCATCGTCGCGTGAGGTGGTCTGGCGCCGCATGCTCCCTCTCTCTGTCGACCGCGTGGCGTTATCGTGTTGCACATCAACGGCAGCACCGGCGATGTTGCGGATTGAAGGACAGCGCGACAAATGGAAAGCGACAGCAGTGGATCGGGGCTGGGGTAGGCCGGTTGCAAGGCTTTGATAACCTTAATGGGAATCATTCAAACGGAACCTATCACGAATATAGCTTCCGTCATAGCGATGCCTTCCGGCGCCTACCCATCACTATCGATAATTCCCTCCTATCGATAGTGTGGACGTCACGGCGCAAATTAGCGAGTCTGACGGCCGACAGCCCGGAAATTTACACCCCGCCAGGCCTCCGATTGACCACAGGATGCGCCCCGTGCCAGCCCCCCTCCTCCGGGCGCCTTCGGGTCGTCGCGGTCGCGCTCAGACTCAGACGTCGTCGACCTCGTCGTTGAGGTGCTCGAAACCAGGCGCCATCTCGCTGGCCTCGATCGCGGCGATGTCTTCGTCGGTCAGATCGACAGCCGGAACAACCCGACGATCGCGGCCGGCCGCCTGGCTCCGCTCGGCCGCACCCGCCTTGTCACCCGCCGCCGGCTACGTGTTGGTCTGCTTCGCGTGGCTACCCATGACGCCTTCTTTCCGTTCGCTCTGGATCATAGCGGAACGGCGCCCTCCCCGCGCGGCCTCTATTGAAAATCGCCGCCCAGTGACTTATAGTCACAATGGTTATCATGGTCATAGGAGTAGATTGTGACAGCCTCCCGCAACACCCCAGCGCCCGACTCTGACCATTGGACGGTGGCCGGCGCCAAGGCGCGCCTCTCCGAGGTGATCGAGCGCGCCCAGAGCGACCCGCAGATCATTACCCGCCACGGCAAGCCGAGCGTCGTCATGGTCTCGGCCGAGGAATGGGCGCGCAAGACGGTCCGCAAGGGCACGCTGGCCGAGTTCCTGATGGCGTCGCCGCTGCGTGACGCCGATCTGGATCTCGAGCGGCTCCGCGATCAGCCGCGCGACCTTGATCTATGAATGTCCTGCTCGACACCAAGGTGCTGTCGGAGGTTCGCCGGTCGGCGCCCGACCCGAAGGTGCTCGCCTGGCTCGACACGATCGACGAGGACCGCGCCTTCATCAGCGTGGCGTCGATCGCCGAGCTCAAGCGCGGCATTGCGCTGATGGACGATGGCCGGCGTCGCGAGGCGCTTACCGCCTGGCTTGCGGAGGATCTGACGGCGCGCTTCGCCGGGCGAATTGTGCCAATCGATCCCGCGATCGCCGAACGCTGGGGCGATCTGATGGCACAAGCCCGCCAGAGCGGCTTTGCGCTCTCCGCCATGGACGGGTTTTTCGCAGCCACCGCCCATGACCGTGACCTCGTGCTCGCGACCCGCAACACCAAGGATTTTGCGCCGCTGGGCGTGGCGCTGTTCAACCCCTGGACCGACGAAGGAGCGCCGGGATGACCGCGCCTGTCCGCCTTCCGGACGCCGCCTCCCTTGAAACCGGGCTGGCGGGGCTGGATCCGGCGTCGGCCGATGTGGGCCTCTTCCCCTGCCCTCAGCGCCGCCTTTCCAGGCTTTGCATTCGGCATCGCGCCGATCGATGGCGATAACCGGCGCGACACCCGGTCCATCATGTGTCCCGACGGCTCGCGACTCGGCGAATTGCGCCCGTGGATGGTGGTCAAACTGGTCAAGGAGACTGGTGACGTCAAGGCGGTCTGGCCGCGGTTGAGGGAGACCGATCTGCAGATCACCGAATGGCGCCGCACGAGCGCCTTCGTGCCGGCGCCGACCGGGCCGGGTGCGGCGAACTATGTTCAGACCGCGCTACGGCTTCTGATGGAGCGGCGCCTATGAACGACATGACTTCGCGAGCCCTGGTCTCCGACCCCGAAACCCGGCGGGCCCTCCAGCTCGACGCGCTCGCGGCGATCCTGCCGATGGAGCGGCGCGATCGGCTCGCCGAACTCCTCACCGACGATGACGTTGCAACGCTGAAGCATCTCGCGCGTGAGGGCATGGGCGAGAACAGCTTGAGGGCGCTCGCCTCCGATCTGGCTTACCTCGAGGGTTGGGCGAAAGCGGCGACCGGTGCCCCCCTGCCGTGGCCGGCGCCGGAAAGTCTGGCGCTGAAGTTCGTGGCGCATCATTTGTGGGATCCGGCCGAGCGCGAAACCGACCCGCAACATGGGATGCCGGCCGAGGTCGCGGTGGCGCTGCTGGAGGCCTTGCTTCTTCGCAGCGCTGGGCCGCATGCGCCGTCGAGGTGAAGCGCCGGCTTGCGAATTGGAGCACACTGCATCGCTGGAAAGGGCAGGAGGATTCGTTCCACGCGCCCAGTCTTCGTACAGCGGTCAGGCTGGCCGTCCGCGCCAGCAACCGGCCCCGGCAGCGCAAGAGCAAGCGAGCCATCACCCGCGACGTGCTCGACCGGCTGCTTGCGACTTGTCGGTCCGATCGGCTCGCCGACACCCGCGATCTGGCGATCTTGCTCCTGGCCTTCGCCTCCGGCGGGCGCCGGCGCAGCGAAGTGGCGCGGCTGCGCGTCGAGCAGCTAAGCGACGAGCCGGATGTGGCGCTCAATCCCATGGATCCGAAATCGCCCAGCTTGCCGTGCGTAGCGATCCAGCTCGGCCGCACCAAAACCGCCGTCGCGGACGAGACGGGCAGGGTGCTTCTGGTCGGGCCGCCGGTCGAGGCGCTGCGCGACTGGCTCGAACGGGCCGATATCAAGAAGGGTCCCATCTTTCGGGCTATCGACCGCTGGGAGGCGATCGAGGAGCGGGCGCTGACGCCACAATCCATCAACCTGATCGTCAAGCACCGTTGCGCGTTGGCCGGACTGGAGCCGAAAGAGTTTTCCGCGCACGGGTTGAGGTCGGGATATCTGACAGAGGCGGCGCGCCAGGGCGTAGCGCTGCCGGAGGCAATGCAGCAGTCGCAGCACCGGTCGGTGCAACAGGCGGCCAGCTACTACAATGATGCGGAACGCGCGCACGGTAGGGCAGCTAAGCTCGGCCTTTATTTAGGCACTCGCCGATTCGCCCCGCGAAGTTGACCGGTGTCAACTCCGGCGACCTTTGGAAAGTTGACACCGGTCAACTCTCGGACGGGGCCATTGATGATTCGGCTGCGAAACGCGGGCGAGACGCGTTAACGCCTCGTTAACCCTTAATTTCTTGCCGAGTGACTCAGAATCGGACTTACTATCCACGCTTTGCAACCGTAAGCGCGAAACAAATGCGTAACTGGGCGAGTGGGCCGTGGATAAAACACTAGATCAGACCACCCTGCAGCAGGAGTCCGGTCGACTTGCGATCCACGAGCTTATCGCGGCGGACGCACGAGAGCTATCTGCAAAACTGCAGGCTCACCGACTCAAGCTGTTTCCCCCAAAAGCCAGGAAGAAGCTTCGGCCATTCTCCTCAGGAGAGGCAGCCAAGCTCATCGGCGTCAACGACGGCTACCTCCGACAGCTCTCGCTCGAGGGCAAAGGCCCACAGCCAGAAACGAGCTCATCCGGACGGCGGTCCTATACATTCGACGATATTCAGGCGCTCCGGACCTACTTAGACGAGACCGGCAAAAGTACGCGCCGTTACCGTCCTTGGCGCGCGGAGGGCGAACACCTGCAAGTCATCGCCGTCGTCAACTTCAAGGGAGGCTCAGGAAAGACAACGACGGCGGCGCACCTAGCGCAACACCTGACCCTTCAGGGATACCGCGTACTGGCAGTCGACCTCGATCCCCAGGCATCGCTTTCGGCGTTGCATGGGTATCAACCGGAGTTCGACATCGAAGAGAACGGGACGCTCTACGGCGCCATTCGCTATGACGACGCCCGGCGCGATCTGTGCGACATAATTCGTCCCACATACTTTTCGGGGCTCGACATCATCCCGGGCAACATCGAGCTCATGGAATTCGAGCATGAAACCCCAAAAGCCCTAGCGTCTCGGCAGACGGGTGATCCGCTTTTCTTTTCGCGTGTCGCGCGCGCTCTTGCTACGGTTGAAGACAAGTACGATGTCGTGGTGATCGACTGCCCGCCACAGCTCGGATTCCTAACACTGTCGGCGCTCTGCGCCGCGACAGCGCTTTTGATCCCAGTGCACCCGCAAATGCTCGACGTGATGTCGATGTGTCAATTCCTCATCATGACGTCGGACCTGATGGCCGTCGTGGCCAAAGCAGGGGGCAACACGAACTACGATTGGATGCGATACCTGGTGACGCGTTACGAACCCAGTGACGGTCCGCAGACGCAAATGGTGAGCTTCATGCGCTCGCTCTTTTCTGACAGGGTTTTGACCAATATGGTGCTGAAGAGCACCGCCATCTCCGATGCGGGCATCACCAAACAGACGCTGTATGAGGTGGAACGCCAGCAATTCACGCGCGCCACCTACGATCGCGCGATCGAGTCACTCGATAGCGTAAACGGCGAAATCGAGAAGCTCATTCAAGAAGCATGGCGGAGGGGTTGATGGGACGAAAAAACCTCCTTGCTGACCTTATCGAAGACAGCGGCGCCGAGCCGGACGTTCGAGTGACCGTCGCCACAGAAAAAGAACCCACACCAACCCTCGGGACACGGGGCGCTGTCGGGGCCATGAGCCGTTCGCTTGAACATCTCTCTGCCGAGCGCGACGCCGCGAAGGCCTTATCGGAACAACTGGCAAGCGGCGAAGCCGTCTTGGAGATCGACTCTGGTCTCATCGATGATTCGATCGTCCCGGATCGCATGACAGGTACGGACGCTGGCTTTGCAGCGCTTACTGAGTCGATCAAAGCGAGCGGCCAGCTCGTCCCAGCACTACTTAGACCACACCCGTCGCAGTCTGGCCGCTATCAGATCGCATATGGCCATCGTCGTGTCCGAGCACTGAGGGAGCTAGGTCGCTCGGTCCGCGCGGTCGTCCGTTCTCTCTCCGACGACGAGCTGGTCATCGCTCAAGGAAAAGAGAATGGCGAGCGAGAAGACCTCTCCTTCATTGAGCGCGCGCGGTATGCCACGTTGCTTGAGGATCGCAACTTCAAGCGCGACACCATCATGGCTGCATTGTCCGTCGACAAGACAGAGCTATCGCGCCTGATATCGGTCTTTCGTGCGATCCCTGCAGAGGTGAGCGACGCGATTGGCGCCGCACCGAAAGTGGGTCGCCGGCGATGGACGGAGCTTGTCGATCGACTCGGCAGCGGGAAGCGAAGCAAAGTCCTAGAGACGGTGCTCTCGAGCCCGCGGTTTCTCGCGGCGCCGTCGGACGAACGGTTTGCTATGGTCCTGTCCGCGGTGACAGTACGCGACACCAAACCTTCTAAGTCGACGACCTGGACTGCAAGCGACGGCAAGAAGGTCGCAAAGATTGAGAGAAATGCAGACCGGTTCGTTCTTGCACTAGACGAGAGAGCTGCCCCGCTATTCGGCGACTTTGTCTTAGACAAACTGCCTGAGCTCTACGATGCCTTCAGGCAATCCAAGGGGTAGACATGATTTCTTCCCATGATCGAAATTGCAGCCGCCACCCCGCGGGCTTCGCCCCCTGGTAGCGCTGTAATGCGTAAACCGCGTTTCCGACAACTACGAAAGGAATCATAAGGCAAAGAAAAGGCCCCCGAAACGTCACCGTCCCGGAAGCCCTCTCATCTCTTTGGCGATTGATAGAGAATCACTTCCGCGAATCGCAGTCAAGTGTCTCGTGAGAGACGGCGTCGTTTTGACGAGCCGATTTCCTTTGCCCTGATGAGGCAAGGACATGCAGTCACACTCTCCAACGACGCCCTTTGGGCGGCGATCGCTGACTCTTGCCCATGTGGCAAGCCAAATGGTGGCAACGACACGGCCACCTGAGAAGGTCGTGCACAAATGGAAGATCTTTCACGCCATCTGCACGGCCCGGCCGCGCCTGGGCGTCTCCGAGCGTTCGCTCTCGGTTTTGAACGCGCTCCTCACCTTCCACCCGGAGACCGCGCTCACCGGCGAAGACGATCTGATTGTCTTCCCGTCGAACCATCAGTTGTCGCTGCGGGCGCATGGGATGCCGGCATCGACGCTGCGGCGTCACCTTGCCGTTCTCGTCGACGCCGGGCTAGTGGTTCGGCGCGATAGCCCGAACGGCAAGCGTTACGCTCGTAAGGGGACCGCCGGCGAGATCGATCTGGCCTTCGGCTTTGACCTGTCGCCGCTGGTTGTCCGATCGGAAGAGTTCGAGAGCCTGGCGGCCGACATCGAGGCGGAGGCGCGGGCGCTCAAGCTTGTCCGTGAGCGGATCACGCTGTGCCGGCGCGACATTGCCAAGATGATCGCTACCGGGATCGAGGAAGATGTCCCGACGCGCAGGGGAGGGCAGGGGCCGGCCGACTGGCAGGAAGTTCATGTCGCGTTCCGCTCGCTCGTCGACCAGATTCCGCGCACAGCGACCAGGCAAGAACTCGAGCCGATCGCCGTGGAGCTCTCACAGCTTGCGGATGACGTGCTCAATCTTCTGGAAACACACATCAAATCCACGAATCCAAGCGCCAATGAGTCCCATACCGAGCGCCACATACAGAATTCAAATACAGATCCCCTTATTGATCTTGAACCTAGCCTTCCACAAGGCAGGGCGGCGGGGGCGGAGCCAAAACTTCAAGCGCCGAGGGTGGGGGAGGGGACTTATCCGTTGGGGATGGTGCTGAACGCTTGCCCCAACATCGTCGATTACGCGAAGGGCGGGATTTCGAACTGGCGCGATTTTCTCGCCACCGCCGCCGTGGTTCGATCGATGCTGGGGATCAGTCCGAGCGCCTGGGAAGAGGCGCAAACGGTGCTCGGCGAAACGCCGGCTGCGATTGTCGTCGCGTGCATCCTGCAGCGCGGCGCTGCGATCAGATCTGCCGGCGGCTACCTGCGCGGTTTGACGCGGAAGGCCGAGGCCGGAGAATTTTCGCTCGGCCCGATTTTGATGTCGCAGATCAATTCGCGTCTCCACGAAAAGCGCCGAGCTTAAGGCGATGGCGACCTTGCCGCCAGTTCCCCGCTTTGCCGGGCATCCTCGACCTTGCCCTGTGGACGCACCTGAATGCGGTACACGTGATCGAGTGACCGTGCTGCGGAGGACTGAAACTGCGCGGCCGTCCTATAGTGCGCGGGTCTCGCCGCCGACGAATCGCTCGCTGCCCGGAATCGCCGGGCGGATCGTACCCGCCAGTGCGTATCAGGGCTTCCGAAATGTCCTCCGTGGGATGGCGCGCAAAAGCCGCGATAAAGGGCATGGCCGTCCCTTTTCTTCGCGCCGCCCAAAGAGCCGGGTGCAGGCGGCGATCGCAGGTCTTTCGTCCGGTCGGCTGTCGCTCCCGGTTGCATGGCTGGATACCTATGGCCGTCGACGCCACGTCGGCCCCTGGAGCCCAGAATTTTCCCCTGCCGGACAACCCCGCAAGCGGGGACCCCGACCGGCATTCCTCGCGCATGCGCCTGCGGCGCCAAAATTCGTGGCTCCGGCCGGGGCGCAGCGCTGCGCTTGCCCTCCGCCCGCCTCTGGCGGCTCCGGCTCTGTTTCGTCTTCCCGGCCATTACGGAAAAGCCATCGCAACGGGGCACAGCCCCACAGAAAAGAGAAAGACCATGCGCAACATCGCCGAATTCACCCTCATTGGTCGGGTCGGAACCATCAAGCAGGTCGGCAAGACCGTTCGCGTCAGCATCTGCGCCAACTACCCCTTCAAGGACGACAACGGTCAGTGGAAAGACGACGCGCACTGGAACGAAGTCACGATCTTCACGAAAGCGATCCAGTCCTACGTGAGCGAGCACGTCAGCAAGGGCGACCTGGTCCACGTGCGCGGACGGCTTCGGCAGAACAGCTATGAGCGGGATGGCCAGCGGGTTTACACCGTCGATCTCATCGCTCTGGAGGTCGGCCGGCTGGCGCAGGCCAGCGAACGCGCCGCGGCATAGCCAAGGGCGGGGAGGCTTCGGCCTCCCCATCGCTTCCGGTTGAAGGCTCGGCTCCGGAACTCGGACGTTCGAACCGTTAGGAAGGAAGTTTTCGCGATCGGGTCTGCCGCGCGAGCCCGCGGTCGGCCCGATTTTTCTTGCCGATCGCCGACACCAGCTCGTCGTAATCGACGCCATTTTTCTTGAGCGCGCGGCGCGCATCTGCGGCCTCGAAGCCGAGAAGTTCAAGCACGCTCATGTTCAGGCTCGAGGCGATCCGCTCCATCGTCCTTAAGGTCGGATTCCCGACGCCGCGCAGGATCGTGTAGTAGGTGCCACGCGCCAGGCCTGTCTTGGGGAGGAAGGCTTCCATGCCGCCGTTCTCGATCTCGAGCTGTTGCAGCCGGATCGCCAACATCTCATTCAGGATCGAATGATCGATGGGCAGCGGCTTGCGAACAGGCGGCATTGTTAACTGGCTTTCGGGTACACGGCGAGAAACGACGTGGGACCATACAGCAGAACCGAGGTCCAGTATATTGGACGTTAGAAACGTTCACAGGCAAGTCCTTGAAACGATTCACCTTGCCGAGCGGCTCTCCGGGCGACGCGTGCCCGCCGTGTTTGCCAGACGCACCAATCTCAGCGAATTGCCGCCGGCGCGCTCAACAATAAGTTCGATGTAATCCGGCTAGGATTAGCGGCTGACGTCAAGATGAAATAGCTCAACCGTGGTATGCCGAGGTGCTGGCAAACTCACGCCGGCTTAAACCTGATTCCGTTCGGAGGCCTTCCAGTCGAAGGCCGGCACCGCTTGGCTGCCGCAGCGTCGACACGAGAATGGGAACGGATCGCCGTTGATCGATTCCGCCTGTTTGCCTTCGTCGACGAGCAGCCCTACAGGCTTGACCGGCCGTCGGCGCGAGCGCGCACCCGCAAGCCACCCTCGAGAAACTTGCGCGCGCATTTGGCGATGGGAGCAGCCTTGCCGCGTCCTAGCCCGGCGATGGCAATGAGACCAGGCGGGGCACAGACATCGGCCGGGCTGGGGCCCCAATCCGTCGAGAAAAAATTCCACGACTGTAAGCCAGAATCCGGAGTCTCGATCGTGCCATCGATGATGACGCCATTCGGCGTCGGTGGATAAGGTGCGCCTGATACCGGGAGGAAACCGTGAGGGACGTGAAATCCATTCTCAAGACGCGTCTCCGCGGATTGGGAGCGGAGCCATTCTGCCGGCCCCTTGAAAGTTGCTCGTGAACATCTAGCTAACATCCACAAACCATCCTGTTGGATGGTAAAAATGGATGTTGCTATGGCCGATAATGTGCGCGAGCTGCGCCCCAGGACGCCCGACACCGAGAAGATCACGGTCAACCTTGGCTATGTCGACCTCGGTCACGTCGATCTCATGGTGAGGGAAGGGTTCTATTCGAACCGGACCGATTTCATCCGGACGGCCATCCGGAACCAGCTCGAACGCCATGCAGATGTCGTCAGGCAATCCACGGCCCGAAAGAGCCTGGACCTCGGGCTGCGAAATTACAGCCGCGAGGATCTCGAAGCGGCGCAGCGCGCCGGCGAGATGCTGCAGATCAATGTTTTGGGCCTGGCCACCATCGCCCAGGACGTCACAGCCGAGTTGGCTCGCGCCACGATCGCCGCGGTCTCGGTGCTGGGCGCCCTGCATGCCACTCCCGCGGTCAAGGCCGCTCTCGCCGACAGGATGAGGTGAAACGATGCTGAATCAAAACATGGTTCGCGAAGCAACCCGCCTCACGCGTGCGGGTCAACTGGTCGAGGCCACGGCGCTCCTGCAGCGCATGCTCCGCGGCGAGTGTGACCCAGGACCGGCGTCCCGCAGCGCCGCCCCGACTCCGCTCGCCAGGCTTGAGCCTCCGACAATCGACACAAAGGCCCGCGAGGAGAGCGAAAGCAGGCCGGTCGCGCAGGCCGCGTCTCCTCAAGGACCCAAACGTCCCGCGCCCTGCGACGGCATGAGGAAGTTTTCCGGGTTCGGCCTGCGAGGCCCGCTCGGACGCGCTCCGCCGTCCACGTCGGATATCGTGCCCGATGGCACAAAGTTCATCGAGAGCACTTTCAGCAACGCGGCGGGAAGCCGGAGCTACAAGCTGTTCACCCCGAGCCGTTGTCAGGGACAACAGCTTCCGCTGGTCGTCATGCTTCACGGCTGCACCCAGTCGCCGGACGATTTCGCCGCCGGCACCCGGATGAACTTCCTGGCGGAAGAGCAGAATTGCTTCGTGGTCTATCCCGAACAGCCGAGCGGAGCCAACCACGCGAAGTGCTGGAACTGGTTCCGCCCGGGCGACCAGCGGCGGGGTGGGGGCGAACCCTCGCTGATCGCCGGCATCACCCGCCATATCATGCAGGACCATGCGATCGATCCGAAGCGCGTCTACGTCGCGGGTCTGTCGGCCGGCGGGGCCGCTGCCGCCATCATGGGCGCGACCTATGCCGATCTCTACGCATCTGTCGGCATCCATTCCGGCCTGGCCTGCGGCGCTGCCAGCGACCTTCCATCCGCGTTCGTCGCGATGCGACAGGGAAACGGGTCCGGCGCAATTGGGAAGGCTGGCTCTCCCGTACCGACCATCGTTTTCCATGGCGATCGCGACACTACGGTGCATCCCAATAACGGCGACCGGATGCTTGAGCAGTCCGCCAAAGCAACCCGTCCGACAAGGAAGGTGCTTCGCGGACGAGTCCCGCACGGCCATGCCTATACCCGTACCATCCTTACCGACGGGGACGGGCTGGCGATGTCCGAACACTGGAACATTCATGGTGCCGGACACGCGTGGTCGGGCGGCAATCCAGCCGGCTCCTATACCGATCCGCGAGGGCCGGACGCGACTAGGGAAATGCTGCGTTTCTTCCTCGAGCATTCGCTCGAAGGGTAGTCGGACTTTACGATTCCGATGGCGGGACGGACGCAAATTAAGATGAATTCGCAGCGCTCGCGCGGATTGGAAAGGCTTCCCGCATCTGTCCCTCGGGAATTCTCGGTCTGGTCGATCTGATGGCGCTACCCCGGCAAGGGCGTGGTGCGGCCCGTGAGCGAGACGGCCTCCGGTCTTCCTCCCGGATCATGTTTCGTTGAAGGCGATCCCGCGTGTCCTGCTCCTATCATGTCGGCGCATTGCGTCGCGGCAAACTTTTGCTGCCATACATGGCAGCCTGAAGCTGGCCGTCAGGGCTCACGCGAAGGCGGTAGGCGCCCGATTCGTTTGAGATGGTCGTACAGAATGCGGTCGATGATCCGAAGCGGATGCGTTCGTTCCTCGGCGGCCATTTGACGGACCACAAGATCGATTGCATCGGGCAAGCGCAACGCATAAGGCCGAGAGGATGATCGCTCGCCGTAGGCGTCGAATGGGTTCCGATCGCGGGCCTTTTGAGGACGCGGCTGCTTTCGCGGGGATGCACCATCCGTCGAGGTGGAGTGCGCCGCTGGCGTGATGACCTGATCTTCATACGTCGGCGTGACGACGACCGGCTTGGCTGCGAGGGTATCTGGTGCCGACGTGTTAACCCGATGGGCGCGGAATGCGTCGCGGGGCAGGGGAGGGCGGCCCGGTTTCTGTGCAGAGGCTGGATCTGTCATGCGGCACCATCGCCCTGGCTTGCCGCGAGTAATTCGCGAACGACCTGGTCGGCGTTGTAACGGGCTTTCCTGATCGACTCGTCCTTGTCGTTCATCTGGTACAACGTGCCATGTCCGCTTGTCATGGTGCGATAGGTAATGCGCCGGTACAGCGCATTGGCGCAGACGGAGACCTTTTCCGCGTCGAGATAGGCGACAACCTCCCTGAGCGGGCGCGTGTTGCGGTCGAGGCTGTCGTATTCGTTGAATAGAACGCGATGCTGGCTCATCGGGAGTCTTGAAGTAGCAGCATGCTGCTCGAGATTACGGATTGTGCGCACGACCTGCGAAGCGTCGAAGGTGTGCACCTTGCAAGGGAGGACGACGAGGTCCGCACGGAGCGCCGACTGGATCAAGACATCCCCGTAGTAGCCCGGAGTGTCGATGACGACGACGTCGTAGCCATCGAGCCGATCGATCGCCTGGGTTAGGGCTTTCTCATCAGGCGCGCGCACCAGGTCCACGCCCTGCGGGCTCAAGCCGCGCGCGACCGACGACGCATGCCATTGGTAGGAAGATCCTTGCGGATCGGCGTCGACGATGGCGGCCGAGTAACCGTGTTTGGCGAACTCGCCGGCTAGGATGATCGCGACGGTCGTCTTGCCACTTCCACCTTTCGGATTCGCCACGGCGAAGATGCTCGGCATTTGGTCCCCCTTCGGCGCCTTTCCCCATTTTGTGGAATTACAACATACGACATAATGAACGTGCGGCAATCACGCATTATCTCTTTCCGGTAAGTCGGGATTGCCGTTTTGCGGCAGTGCGTTGATACGCCAATCCGTTATTCAACGAACGCGGTCATGCCTCATTGCTGCGATGTTGGAATCGGGTGTTGCGGTGTTATCGTATTCGCCTTTTGCGGTGTTGCGATCCTGTCGGGTTACGGTGTTCCGGTATTTCGTTCGTGCGGCAATCCCAACATGACGCAACGCGGCAATGCCACATTGCGGTATTGCCGCAATCAGGCGAAGCCTTGGAGGCGCTGCCCACCACAGGGCTGGAGAGTCCATCCGGACAGTTCGGTCGGACCCAAGCGCCCTTCATGCGTTGCGTGTCTATAACATTCAGTCTATTAGATATTGCTTGACAAGATACCGGTTTGTGGGCCAAACCGGGAAACGGCTGCTGAGCGCAGCCGGAAGCGCTGTCGTGCTCAGGCCGGCATCTCATCGATGCCGGCCTATTCGGCTCCGTCTGACGGCCGGCGAGCCGTGCGAACAGAAAGAGGAGGGGAGCGCCAATGGCTCGCTCCGCTGCAGGACCGAGACAAAAGCCGAGGCTTCGGACCGAACTGTCCGATGCGGATGAGCAGCGTCTGCAAGAGGCCGTCGCATTGTTCGGCTTGCCGAAAGCCGAGGTGGTGCGCCGGCTAATCCGAGCGTCTGTTCAGGCGGGACCAGCCTTGTCGGCCGAAAATACCAAGGTTGTAATCGAGCTCGCGCAGCAGGTGCGCACGGTCGGCCGCAATTTGGCGCAGGTACTGAAAGCCATCCATCGTGGCCAGGCCGTGCGGATCGAGGACACCGAGCCCGTGTGGCGGGGGCTGCACGAGGTCGTCGCCGCCATCAATGATGAACTGACCAAGATGACCGTCGCCTATGGGTCGAAGCTGCGCCGGGAGGCGAAGCTCCCCGTGTCGGCGGAGATATCGCGCGAGGAGGAGGCATGAACCGCGTCGCGGAAATCGCCTGGTGGATCGAACACGTCGAGGCCGCGCGGCGCGCGGTCGCTCAGGGACGGGAGGATCGGCGACGGTCGCGGTCCGCCGCCGCCCTGGACGACGACGTGCGCGCCAAGCGAGGGCGTATTGACCCGCTTCCCAAGATGCCGGCGGCGCAAGCCATCATTCGCGGAGCAACGATCACAGGCAAGCGCGACGAGGAGCGGGCGCGCTCGGTTCCAGTCGCGAGCGGCGGCAGCGGAGCAGGTGCGCGTTCCTCGGGCCCGTCTGGCGCCGCAGCGAGTCCGATCTCCGGGGGATTCAGCGCCGGCGCTGCCGGGATGAACTCCGGCGGCGCCGTCGGCCGGGCTCGCCAGCTTGCCGCCAGCTATCAGCCTGCCGTCATCAAGGTGGTGTCTTATGCGCGTGGCGTCGCGCGCGCCACCGCGACCGGTCAGTATGTTCAACGGGAGGACGTCCCGCTCGAGACCCATGACGGGCGGATGTTGATGGACCGGGAAGCCGTTGCCTATGAAATCAAGGCCTGGTCGACGGACTTTTTGAAGCGTGCGGAAAGCCAGGACGTCGGCACTTTCCGTCTGAAGCTTGAAGGTGTTCCAGATACCGCCGAAGGCCGGGCGACGTACGAGAAGGCGATCGCGGCCGCCTTCTCGGGACATCGCCACGCCGCTCGCGTTGACGTCGACGACAAGGGCGCGCTGGAGGCGCGCGTTGTCGCCGCCATGGCCGGGACCGGCAAGGAACGGTTTCGCATCAGAGAGGCCCAGGCCGCCGATCGGGATCATGACGCTAGACCACGCCGTCTCGATTCCGTTTCCGATGCCGCTGTTCGCGCCAGGATTGAAACGGTCCCGGGCGTTGATGGGGAGGCTGTGGCTATTCGGCCGGGGCCTACCAGCCATGGTCGCGACGGTGTCACCTACAGGCTCAACAAGCTGATCGAGAAAGGCACAGCAATCGACGATCGCGGCAAGAGTCTGTCGAACGTGTCGGATGCGCGGATCGCCGCACGGGAATGGGGGCCGTCGCTTCGGTCGCAATCCGCGCGCGATACGATGCACCTGATCATTTCGGCGAAGGCCGGAACCGATGTGGCCGCCTTGACCGATGCTGCGCGCGCGTTCCTGCACGATCGCTTTGCCGATCATAAGTTTATGTTCGGCGTTCACACGGAGAAGGAATCGGCCGGGCATATCCACGCTCACGCCGTTATTACCGTGAAGAACGAGTCCGGCCAAAAGATCCATCCCAATCGGGACACGTTCGCGGAGTGGCGCCAAGTGTATGCGCAGCACGCTCAGGCGCAAGGCTTGAAGATCGTCGCGACCTCGGCGAAAGAGCGAGCCTCGTCGCAAAGCTACGGTCCGAAAGACAAGGCGATCGTGGAGGCGGCGGATCGGCCGCGTCCCGCACGAGAAGCCCGCGATCGCGCCTATGCCGCCGATCCCCTTAATCAACGCCTCATCGACAATGCGCGGCAGCGGATCCGGGTGGCGAGGACCAATCCCATTCGCCTGCCCATGTCAGCGCCCGATCGTAAGGTGGTGAACGAGAGCATCATCGCCTGGAAGACGGTTGCGGTGGAGCAGCCATCGAACAGGATGGCAAAGGATATGCTTGAGCGGCTGTTGATGGCGCAAACTGTCGGAGCCATTCTTCACACCATCGTCAGGCGCGTGGAGTCTTTGACCAAGGAGGGCGAAATGCCAATGACGTCGGAACAGATGGTCCAAGATCTGCGGCTCATGAACGATGCGGTTTCGCGGACCAGCGACCTGTTGGATGGGGAGACGAAGCAGCAATTTCGAGAGACATCGGCACGCTATTTGGAAACACTCGCCAATCGCATTGATCTCCAGCGCATACAGGAACGCGGCGTCCAGCAGCTCAGCCGGGCGGAGGTCGCAGCCATAGTTGGCGTGAACGCCGAGCGGCTCGTCGAGCGAGCGCAAGAAATTCAGATCAGGGGAGAGCGCGAGGCAACTTCGGCGGAGCGCCTTGCAGACCGGGCAATCGACGCCGAACGGCGGCAAGAGGCCCGCGGTGGCATCGACCCAGCCTCCCAGGAGGAGCTCAGGGCCGAAAGGGCAAACGTCGTTGGTTCGCAACAATCGGCAGCGCGTGAAGCTCGCGAGGCAGCCGCCGCCATTGAAGCCGCACAAGCGATCGCTGAGCACCCGGCACAGCCTTTGCCAAGAGCTTCGATCCAGACCGATGCCTTGGCAAAGCTTCGCGCGGAACAGGAAAAAATTGTGCACGAACTAGAAAATGAAAAATCAAATGTTCAATCAATCAGAGGCCATAGGCACCGCTGAACAGCAAACTTCTAGCAGCGGCCCTTGTGAGAAAGTATCGCTGATACGATTGCTGCCGCGTGTGGAGACACCGGAAGAGCATCCGCATTACATTTGGAGGGTCCAAGTCTCGGAGCGAATCCCACTTTTCTCTTTCAGGCGAAAGGGTCTTCAGTTGCATGCGTGAAAGAGCGGCGGCGCTTCTCATAACGAATTAGAGCCATCCCAACTTAAAGGGTACGGCTCGTATTCGGATTATCCGGCATCCGCAACGGAAGAGAAAAATCGGTATTTCCGATTTTCCTCGTTAGCGCGAGCAACGCGAAGACCTGTACGCCGTTTTTGGCGATGCCGCGATAGCGAACCTTGCGATAGCCGAACTGGCATTTCATCACCTGGAACACGTGCTCGACCTTGGCGCGGATTTTTCCGAAGTGGCGATTGCGCCGGCGTTGCGATATCGACAGGGGGCGCCCGGGCTTCGCTTTCGCCTTCACGGCCCACAGAACGCCCGCTGTTTCCGCCTGTCGTTGTTTGCGGTCGTTGGCATATCCCTTGTCGCCATACACCGCACGATCATCCTCGCGGATCAGATTATCCATGACCTTGGCGTCATGCACACTGCCTGTGGTCACGCCCGCGGTGTGCACGAGCCCGCTTGTCGCATCGACACCGATGTGGGCCTTCATGCCAAAGTACCACTGGTTGCCCTTCTTCGATGAGCGCATCTCGGGGTCGCGCTTCTGTGCCTTGTTCTTCGTCGATGGCGATGCCGCGATCAGCGTCGCGTCGATAATGGTGCCGCCACGCAGCAGAGCACCGCGAGTCTCCAGAAACTCCGCAATCGCGCCGAATATCGCCTTCGTCAACTCGTGACGCTCCAGCAGATGCCGGAAGTTCAAGATGGTCGTCTCATCGGGAATTGTGTCGCGTCCGAGCTCCAGACCCGCGAACGTGCGCATCGAGCAAATGTCGTAAAGCACTTCTTCCGCGCCGGGATCAGAGAGGTTGTACCACTGCTGCAAGCAATAAATCCGTAGCATCACGGCCAATGGAAATGGTCGCCGACCGCCACTCGGACCAGCCTTGGGATAATGCGGCTCGATCAAAGCTTCGAGCGCGACCCAAGGCACCACGCCTGCCATCTCAGCCAAAAACACATCTCGCTTCGTGCGCTTCTTCTTGGCCGCATAATCGAGCGACGCGAAACTCAGCTGGGCCATCCGAGCACCTCCCCGAATCAATAATCGAAGAGTGCCATAGTCACCAAGTTGTTCAGAGCTTCCTTAGGGCTCGTGGTCAATTTACTGATTATCCGGCGTCTGCGGCGGATCTGACTTTTCTTCTTCGCGTAATTTCTGCTCGGCCAGATGATAGAACTCTTCGGCACGCCCTTCAGGCATCCCGGCATCCTCCCACAGCTCGTAGGCGCGCTTCATTATCTTTGCTCTGTCGGGGGTTTCCATAACCTTCCGCCTTCGTTCCAAAAGCTCGCCGTCCGTCCTGCGACGCTCTATTCTCGGCTGAGCCATCGTTCGATTTCCTGCACCATCGTAGTCCAATCTTCCGCAAGGCGCAGCCACACTTTCTTGTCGGGAGAATCTAAACAATTCTCCGCCTGTTGGCGGCATTCCTCCGCCCTCTTTCGATAGAGCGCAATATGTTATTGGTCGGACATCCCACACGAATATTCGGCCATGGTGCTCGCACTATGCTTGCTCCGGCTTCGGTTGATATTGGCTTCTCCTTTGCTAGGAAGAAAAAACGCTATTGGCGCGGCAAATATTCCCCGTAACCCCGTTCCATCTCCACATGGTCCAGGCTTAAGAATACCCTTGGCGCCTCTGTCGTATGAAAGCCGAACCACCATACCAACAGCGCGGTGAGCAACATCATCAAGCCGGTCATCGCGACGATAATAAAAAAACGGGACATATTCGCCAACGCCACGCGATAGTTTAGTTGCGACGTTCGGCAGCGTTGTATTTATTTCGGAAGCTGGAGACTCGGCGACCGCAGCCCCTCATCTATGTTAGCGGCCGTATCGGCCTGGCCCGCCTTATTTTCAAGTGCGTCCCGCTCAGGGACTGGCGGAAGCTTTTCGGCCTCAGTCCGCAGGCATTTTGCCTCTAGCAAGCAGCGCTCGGAGAAGGAGTCGGGACGCTTGATACGTTGACTTTCCACGGCGCCGGTTCTTTCAAAAAGAGCAAGGCGGGAGCGCAGATGAGAGAGAATGTGCGCCTATAAGTGAGGGAGCGCGAATCCTTTATCCACCAATATGGCCGAACCCACGACGCTACCATTCCAGGCCGGGTTCGACGTGAATAAGCGGCCCCAGGAAAGGAGCAACCGGGGCCGCTTATGCTGCCCGGGCAAAGTCAGGGGTCCCGGGCAAGGCAGCTTATCCATAACTTCGAGCCCCGGCCGCTGGTTCCCACGCCTGAATCTCCGTTTCACGGCCCTTAAACGGGTCCTACGCACGCAACAGCGCCAGACGAGAAAACCCCCATGTCGGGGGTCTCGTGCCTCTGGCGGCGTTTAAAACCTTGGCCCTAATCTCCCATATCCTCCAACTCCTGCCAGATATCCCGGCACCACAGCTGGATGCGCACCTTCATCACCTCGTCCGGGCATAGGTCGGCGTAGTTATCCTCGTTGGTGCGGATGGCGAGTTGGGTGTAGGTCTCGAAGCTGACGTTGTTGCACTCGTTGATGAAGAGGATGTCGCGCCTAGGGCCGCGCACCTTATCGGGGCTGTCTGCGGAGAAGAACTCAATCTTGCTGCCAGTCTCGAACCCGTAGATGAAGTCGGAGCGATTCCATCTCGCGTCTTTGTAGCAGCCGTGTTCCTCCATGATGGAGAGGAAGTCGCGTATGGCGCCGCGCTTGAGGTGCGGCATGTGCGGCATGGTCTCCGACACAATGGAAATGAGCTTGCCGCGCTCCTGCTGCGCGCGGTCTATGAGTATCATCAAAATCGCGATGGTCTTACAGCGGAGGAGCCTCCTTGAACGATGCGGCGGCGCTTATTTAGCTTTCGTATCCGGCGCAGGGCCGTCGTCGGTTGGTACATGCGCTAGAAGCGGCGTCGGCAATTTCTCTCTTAAGATCGTGCGGTCGATGGACTGCGGCGCTTGGCCGAATAGCTGATTGTCGAACCACTGGGCAAGGCGCATGTCGCCCATGTAGCTATCTAAAATGAACTCGACGAACTTCTGGCGTTCCTCTTCAGATACGTACTCGCGGAACGGCTTGATGCCTGTACCCTTCCGTCGTCCTGCTCCTGGTCGTGCGCCGCCTTTAGCCATATTGAATTGCGTTGATAATATTCTACCACACGTATGAGCCGCGCGGAGTCGAACCGCAGACGCCCCGGATAAGCCGACCAGGCTATGAAGCATGCCGACTTGCACGGCGCACGGAATCGAACTCGTGTTACCCGTTGCCCCTATGCGTAAGGACTGGCGGCGACCCCTCCGGCTCTTCATGATGCTATCACGCGCCGAGGAACGGAAAATCCCCTTGCGCGTTTCCAGAACTGGAGAAAGCGCGATGAGATACGAATACGAGTGGCCGCTGCGCTACCCCGATCCAGTTCTCAATGAAGCGCTGGAAGTAGCGCTCGATTACCTGCAAGGCACTGGCCAAGTAGAGCCTCGGGATGGCGCCGAGCATTTGGTCGCCGCCACCATCTTGTCCGCATGGTCGGGAGGAATGACGCATCGCATACGCTTGGCCAATGCCGGCATCCGCGCCGTCGAGCAGAAGGGACCGTTCATGCCACATCCCCAAACGGACGAAAACCGCCAGCCCCGTTATGGGCACTGACGGCTCTTCCTCGCATTGGCACGCACGTAAACTCTCTATGGCAGAATGTCGCTCCGTCCCGGCTTGGCGTACTTGATACTGCCGTCGCTATTCTTCATCTTCTCGTCCAGCTCTTTTTCCTTTTCCTTGGTCAGCTCTTCCATGGTCTTGCCGAGGGTCTTCTTCGGGTCCTCCTTCGGCTGTCCTGCTGGAGGGAAGTTCGTGCTGCTATCGTTGCCCATGTGCATCTCCTTTGCGCTAGACATACGAGATAACCGGCGCGCTCCAGATGCGTTCCGAGGGAACTGCGGTTCCATTCTGCGCATTAGCGGGTTCCGGCGTCAGACTGAAGCGTCTCCAAGCCTATGAGCCCTTCCGCTCCAACGAACGCTTTCATGGAGGTTGGTGGCATAGAAGTGCTCCGCGGTCCTGAACTGCGACGGGTCGGGCAGATGTATGCGGTCGCAGCTCGTATCGTAGAAGGTGCGATTGCCTCCTAGATGTTGGCCCAGATCGCCTTGATGAACGCATCGACGGCGAGGGTCGACTGAGGGCAGAATCTCAACGCCGCGGTCGGGCAGGCCGTCTATCTGGTCTTCGTTGAATACGTTGTAGGTCCGCAGGAACGAAATCCGCTTCTCTACTTCGGTCTGGTTGTCCTTGACGGTGTGCTGCTTGGTAAAGAGAATTTCCGTGCTCTTCTCTCCCTTGCGTACCTGGCCGCCCAGCTCGTGGGCCTGGCGGTACGTGAGCCAGTTTGAAGTTTTGTATCCCTTCTCGAGCTTCGCGTGCCAAAGGAGGAGCACGTTGCTGCCGGAATACGGCCTGTTCGTCGCGCCGTTGTTGGGCATGATGCTGCCGACTTGCCGAACGTCCTTCTAAGGCTGAAGAGCGCTCGACCAATTATCCCATGAAAAGAAAAGGCCCCACTTAAGCGCCTGAGTTACTTATCGCGTAGGTCGTTTCGTAAGCCCTCAAGAAAGCTGATGGCGTTGTCGATGGCTTCGATGAGCGTTTGCCGCGCGGGGTTCTTCATCTGCCAGTGCTTTTCTTCTTCGAACTGCCTCTTTGCATCTGCGAGGTCTTTCTCGGACACGTCGCAATTGACGGGCCTCTTCACGGTCATCTCCTGTGAGGTTCACCCGTGCTTAATTGTACTGCGGAAAAAAATCGTCGTTCGCCATGAGCGCATGTGATCAGCATGAGAAGTGGCGCGGCACCATGCGGCGACTCAACAAATCCTTTCCAGCGGCGTATAGACTCGCGGATGAGCTATACAGTCATAAAGACTATCAGGGGCCGGCAGTGGCCGGCAGTATTACTACGAGCAGACGGCCCGCTATCGAAACGAGCGGCCTTGTAAGGTGGCCGCCGGCAAGACTGCCCGCCAGACCGCACAGGATGCGCCACAACGCACGCAAGAGGCTCCTGCCAAGAACTTCACCGTGGACGATGAGATAGAGGCTCGTGAGGCCAAATTCGAGGCCGCAGTCGACGAGTACAACGCCGGCACTACGGCCGCGCCTGATACTCCTGCGCCAGACGACGCGCCTTCTCCGTCCGGGCCGCGCGAGCCTTAACCGCCCGTGCCTTCCGCTGTTCTGGGGTGAGCGCATCGGCACTCGCCTTCCCGCCTTGGCTGGCGAGCAGCTGCCGCGCTTTCTTGAGGGGGTCGTAGTTCATTGAATTAAGCTGGTTAGCTTTAAATGTTGGAACTAAGCGGGCAGTTGGTGGTTCCCTGCTGGATATAACCTTACTAGGGGTCCGACATGGACACTACAACGCTCATCATCATCATTGTAATCGTGCTTCTCATTGGCGGTGGCGGCTACTATGGCCGCGGACGCTGGTTTTGAACGGCGAAGCGTTATCCGAGCAGTTGCGCTAAGAACGGCACGCACTCATCGCTCTGCTGGGCGAGGTCGTCTTGGTGGCCATCCCAACGGCACCAAGTGGGCTCCTGCATAAAGCGGCGCGGCGAGTCTGGAGCCGGAAGATATTGATGTAGCCGGCTTTGATACGAGGCATCTGCAATCATATTGACGCGGGCGTCTGCAAGCGCCAACAGCACATCAGCGAGGCGAATGGGGCTGTTAAGGACTGAATGCGGTAACCCGTCCCCGCACTTTATATTGGAGGCGTCTTTTCACATCGGACGCACATTGATATCTCCGGGTTTGCCTTGATGCAGGCGGCGCGTATGGCTTCGAGTTGTTCTGCAACGTCGGAAAATTAAGCCGCAAAAGGAAGCCGCCCCGGCAAAGGATATAAACAAGAAAAGAAAAAAATAGCCCCGCTCCGGCGGGGTTTTCTATTGGGGCTTAGAGGCCGTTTCGAAAAGGGTTGAGTGGCTGAGGTCCGAGTGATTCCAAGGTGATTGCTGATTCCCACTTTGGAGCCTTCATGTGGACCCCTGCCACTCGCGAGAAGTATAGCGCCACACATTGCGCTACCAGAGCGATGTTACCGATTAGGAATGGCTGGTGATCGAGCCGCTTTTTCCAAAGCCGAAGACCAGAGGACGGCGATGGCGCTGGCCGTTGCGCGAGATCGTCAACGCAAGTTTCTATGTCATGCGATCGGGCTGCGCCTGGCGGCTGCTTCCTGCGGACTTTCCGCCCTGGAGCACGGTCTATCGCTGGTTCGCGGCCTGGCGGGACGGCTGCGTCTTCGAGAGGATCAATCATGCCCTCGTCATCGCGGATCGTGAGCGCGTCGGACGCGAGGCCGGTCCTTCGGCCGCAATCATCGACAGCCAGAGCGTCAAAACCACGGAAGCTGGCGGTCCGCGCGGCTATGATGCCGGAAAGAAGCGACAACGAAGACGTTGCGCTGAGATCAACGGGCGCAAGCGCCACGCCATGGTCGACATGGATGGACGTGCGCTGCTCCTCGAACCGCATCCCGCCAGCATTCAGAATCGCGATGGCGGCAGGCCGCTGTTACGTGCGTCCCGCGCCCTGTATCCGTTCGTTGCCCGTGGCTTCGCCGATAGCGGTTACAACCACGAGCGGGTGGCCAATTCCACGAGCATCGTCGTCGAAATTGTGCGGAAGATTGCCGGCCAGGTCGGTTTTGTCGTCCTCCCGCGCCGATGGGTCGTCGAGCGCTTCTTCGCTTGGATCAACCGAAACCGAAGACTGGCGAAGGATTTCGAGGCGACAATCGATTCGGCCAGAGCTTTCCTCTACGCCGCCTCAATCATGCTGCTCGTTCTCCGCATCGCCAGAGACGCCTGAATTTCGAAACCGACTCTTAGTCAGCGGTTATCCGCTACGAGCGTTGTCCTTTTGAGTTTGGTCGGCGGCCGGAGCGTCTTGCGCGCGCATGGTGCTTGTCTCCGTCGCCCTCGCGCGCCCCGCTTCCTTCGGAAGCTGCAGCACTGTGGCGATCTGGCCCAAGATTAGACGGTTAACCAGCACGATCTCGCCGTTGGCAAATTCCAGCGCGTCATGATGCGCCGTCGGCCTTTCGAGGTCGACCTGGCGGAAGCGTGCAAGTCGCTCGCCGATCCTACGCTTCGGCATCAAGGGAAAGTTGGGCTCAGCCTTGACCTCGGTTTCGAATGCAACTTCCGTCCCCGGAAGGAGGCAAATCGCAACGCCGGGATTGCGGATTTCGGCAAAACCGCGCGTCATAAATGGAGGAAACCGCGTAACCACCAGCTGCTGGCCGGCCGCGGCGGGACGGGAAGCAACGTGCTCCAAGCTGTAATCGCACATCAGAAGCCTCCGTATTGAGCGAGCCCCCTGGTATGCAGCCAACACCTTTGACTGAAGTAAGTTCTGGCCATCGGCAAAAAAACCGGAGCCAACGTCTTGACGCTGCTCCTAACCTAGTGGATGGAATCTAACACTTGGTGCCCGCGTCTGACGGCTCGGATAATTTTGTTGGGATCGGCAGTCCATGTGAAGGGCTTCGGTTCGGCGTTATGTTCGATTACGAAGCGATTGATTGCAGCCTGCAGGTCGACGACCGATCGGAAGATGCCGCGTTTCAGTCGTCGTTTTGTGAGTTTGGCGAAGAAGCCCTCGACGGCGTTGAGCCAGGATGCTGATGTGGGCGTGAAGTGGAAGGCCCAGCGGGGATGCCGGGCCAACCACTGGCGCACTTTCGGGTGCTTGTGGGTTGCATAGTTGTCGACGATAGCGTGGATTTGCTTTCGCGGCGGCACCTGCGCTTCGACGGCGTTGAGGAAGCGGATGAACTCCTGGTGCCGATGGCGCTGCATATTGCGGCCAATGACGGTGCCGTCGAGGACGTTGAGGGCCGCAAACAGTGTCGTCGTGCCATGACGCTTGTAGTCGTGGGTCATCGTCCCGGCGCGACCCTTCTTTATTGGCAAGCCGGGCTGGGTGCGGTCGAGCGCCTGGATTTGGCTTTTTTCATCGACCGAGAGAACGACGGCATGGGCGGGCGGATCGACATAGAGGCCGACGACATCGCGCAATTTGTCGACGAAGCGCGGGTCAGTGGAGAGCTTGAACTGTTTCACCCGGTGCGGCTGCAGCCCATGGGCGCGCCAGATGCGTTGAACGGAACTCGCGCTGATATCGACGACCTTCGCCATCATGGCCGAGGTCCAGTGGGTCGCCTCTGCTGGCGGCTCGGTCCGGGTGAGCGCCACGACGCGTTCAGCGATGCCCGACCCCAGCGGCGGAATGCGCGAGGGGCGTGTCTTATCGTGCAGGAGGCCGTCATAACCCGCCACCATGAAGCGTTCCTGCCAGCGCCACACACAGGTCTTCGACTTGCCGGTCCGGCGCATGATCTCATGGGTGCCGAAACCGTCCGCGCTCAACAGTACGATCTCGGCCCGCCAAACATGCTTGTGTGGGGTGTTGCGATTCCGCGCCAGCGCCTTCAGATGGCGGCGGTCGGCAGGCTTAAGGGTGATGAAAATTCCGGTTCGCATGCGCCAGACTCGCATGCATCCAGTCAGATGGGAATCCCATCCCGGATTCAAATGTCAGACGCGATCCACTAGCTCCGGCGAGGCTTTCTATTTGGGACTACCGCCGAGGCTGTCTTTATTTCGGCGGCTGTAGTTCCGAGGAGTTGGCCCACAGCTCTACCTCGGCTTTCTTTGCCTTATTGAGCAATTCGTCGCGTTCTGAGCCGGGTGGGACGAGGGCGGCGCGCGCTCGCATGGCATCGATGAATGCCAAGAGACGATCCTGAAGTGGGATATCGCTGATATGACGCCGCTTCATGGCACGCTCCTTCCCATAATAGGAAGCGGGAGCGTAACGGACGTTATCATCACCGATAAAAGCTACGCTCCGAACGGTGACGGCTATTAACTTTTGGAAATCGAATTAGTTGCAAGAGGCGGGACTGAAGGGCTTTCTTCGTTTCAACGATCCCTCGCCAGTTTCCGCCTCGCCCGCCACCTGCGCCCCTTCTTCCCCCCCGGATTACCGATCGGCGGCTTATCTGGTCCCAGCAGCGCGTGCATCATGGCGGAGCGTGCAAACCATCGCCAGGCTGGATCAAGTTCGGCGGCGTTCTTCAGCTCTCGAGCGGCGCGCTGCCATGCTAAGGAACCTCTGAGCAACGTCACTTTTTCTGAAGCAGTCGCAACAGGTTTGCGCTGGCGGTGAAGGGTTCTTTGTTTGCACCTGCCGCGGGCGGCAATCGTCCGGCGACTTTGTCAAGCGGACGCAAGTGTCCTGCGGGCAAGGAATAGGTTTGCGAGAGCGAGCAACGCGAAGACCTGTGCGCCGTTTTTGGCGATGCCGCGATAGCGAACCTTTGCGATAGCCGAACTGGCATTTCATCACCCGGAACACGTGCTCGACCTTGGCGCGGATTTTTCCGAAGCGGCGATTGCGGCGGCGTTGCGATATCGACAGGGGGCGCCCGGGCTTCGCTTTCGCCTTCACGGCCCACAGAACGCCCGCTGCTTCCGCCTGTCGTTGTTTGCGGTCGTTGGCATATCCCTTGTCGCCATACACCGCACGATCATCCTCGCGGATCAGATTGTCCATGACCTTGGCGTCATGCACACTGCCTGTGGTCACGCCTGCGGTGTGCACGAGCCCGCTTGTCGCATCGACACCGATGTGGGCCTTCATGCCAAAGTACCACTGGTTGCCCTTCTTCGATGAGCGCATCTCGGGGTCGCGCTTCTGTGCCTTGTTCTTCGTCGATGGCGATGCCGCGATCAGCGTCGCGTCGATGATGGTGCCGCCACGCAGCAGAGCACCGCGAGTCTCCAGAAACTCTGCAATCGCGACGAATATCGCCTTCGTCAACTCGTGACGCTCCAGCAGATGCCGGAAGTTCAAGATGGTCGTCTCATCGGGAATTGTGTCGCGTCCGAGCTCCAGACCCGCGAACGTGCGCATCGAGCAAATGTCGTAAAGGACTTCTTCCGCGCCGGGATCAGAGAGGTTATACCACTGCTGCAAGCAATAAATCCGTAGCATCACGGCCAATGGAAATGGTCGCCGACCGCCACTCGGACCAGCCTTGGGATAATGCGGCTCGATCAAAGCTTCGAGCGCGACCCAAGGCACCACGGCTGCCATCTCAGCCAAAAACGCATCTCGCTTCGTGCGCTTCTTCTTGGCCGATAATTGAGCGACGCGAAACTCAGCTGTTCCATCCGAGCGCCGCCCCGAATCAATGATCGAAGAGTGCCATAGTCGCCAAGTTGTTCAGAGCTTCCCTAACTCAGCTTGGATCTCGGGCGGTTGCGCCAGAACATAATCGGCTGCATCCTTCAACGTGCGCAGCGTCTTGCCATCCGGCCTCGTGAGCGGCTCGTCGAAACGGCGGGACCAGTTCATTTCAAGCCACGACGCATTCCTCTTGGCAAGGCCCTCGGTGCGGTGCCAGGATTCAATGTCCTCTGCGTCAGGGACGAATAAAACCGCTCCCACGCGGCCCCGAACTCGCCCTTGGCGACTTCCAGACTATCCGCCGATCCATTGCACCATGGCGGGATCGGGAGGGGCGGGTTGACGTTCCACGTCCAGACAATGCCCTGCCATGATCTCTCATCGGCAAGCCTGATCCTTCCGACGCAGCGACCCTCATGGATGACGCAATAGTCGTCCTTAAGAGTGTCGCCGGCAATGACGGTCTTGCGGAGGGAGAGGCCCATTTGCCAGAATCTAGGCGCGGTCGGGCGGAATCCTAGGGCTTGGACTGCCCCAATAGGTTGGCGATCTCTTCCAGGTTCCCGGCTGGGTCGTTGTCGCCGCCAAGCAGTTCAACCAGCCGCTTGTCGCCGTCGTAGTCGAGCGGCAATCCCTGGTCCTCGGCAACACAGGCGAAATCATCAACTGCCTTGTCGTCGGCATAGCGGGATTTGGAGTGGCGGCGGGCAAATTGTAGCAGCTTGCCTAGTATCACTTCCTCTCCAGTCTAGGCGGTCTCTGCGATTAGCCAATTCGTTCCCCGACGGGCCGTACTGGAACGTTTGTGGCACGCCGAGGATTGAAGGTGCTGGTGGAGACCCCCCAGTCCATCCACATCGGCCCGTCTAAACTTGGTGGGCTGCCCCCAGATGCTAGCGAGGTCCCAACAATGACTAAAGCCGAAGAAAATCTCATGGCATGGCTTCGCAATGCATGGCGGCCGGGGGCGCCACTGGCGGGGAAATTCTGAGGCGTTCCTCGCAGCCCAGTCATCGAAACCGATGTTGACCAAGCCCATTAGAAAACCAAAGGCAACTTGGGTTGAGCCGACGTTCTATGCCGACATCGAGTATCGCGACCTCAAGTCCGAAGGATTGCTGAGAGCAAGCTCTTTCAAAAGGCTTTCGAGATGAAAAGAGTGGAAACGACAACGGACCGAAGCCGCGGGACCCTCACGTATCAGTTGGACGATGGTCGTTACGTGAGCCTCGACGCAAATGCTGTTGCCATATACGGGGCGGAAAATCTTGTTCAATGGCTGGGGCTCGAACGAATCCCCGTGATGCAGAACGGCCGCCGTGTCGGCAAGCTGCCCACAGACGCTGAACCTCTCGACGCTCTTAAGCGCGAAGGCGATGCTTGGATCGCCGAAGCACATCTAGACCTCGACACCGTCAAAGAATTCGAGCGAGACGGATAGACCATGACCTTGCATTGCTCGGCCTCTCGTTGACTTTAATACGCGACCAGTGCGACCGAACCCAACCCGCGATGCTTCAATGACTCCCGGGGCCTATTCGGTTTCGCGGGTTGAAAGAGGTGGATGATGTCGAAGAAAGTAAAGGGTCAATTTGGATTTTTGTCAGAGGCTCGCGATGCTGATTTCAAGCGGGTTTCTATTGCGGAGAAAAAGCAGGCGCGCAGCCTTGGCCGAGGCGAGGTAACGTGTGAGATGCGAGCCGACCTGCGCCGCCACTTATTTAGGAAAGATGCACGGGCTTGATGGCAACCATATGTCGTCGTTCGTGGCGGCGGGACTTGCGTGAGTGACATTGTCACTATTGGCGATAAAATCCAGCATACAAGGGATTGGACTTTTACGAAGATCATGCCCTTCGCGTAGGATATGCTTATTCAGTATGGGAAGCCCGACCAGCAAGTAATTTCCTTATAAAATATCAGATACGGCGCTCGACGTTTAGTGACCCCACCGGCCGATATCTTCGCTAGCTTCGCCGAACAGAAAAAAGGCCCCGTCGAAACAGAGCCATTAAAATCAATAGTCGTGGTGGTCGCGTTTGATAATCACTGTTCTTCCACCACCATCGTGGAGATGATGATGGCGACCTTCGTGGTGACGCCATCCTTCGTGACGGTGCCAGCTGTGGTCATGATGGCGGTGATGCCACCCGTCGTGATCGTGACGCTTGATTACAATTTTTTCGGCGCTGGCTAATGTTGGAACAGCTAGCGCGAACGCTGCGGTAGCAGCGAGTACGCCAAAAGGAGCCGAGAGAATGCCCGCCACTGTGTGCGGCGTTTAGGAAGTCACCGTGCCAAAGAAACCAATCAATGGCCGCGAGGCGGAGCTTTCAGAAGAGGATATGCAGCGCGAGCAACTAGGGCCACGCGGTGTGCCGGGAAAGGAAAGCCCGGCGAAAATGACTCCACAACGCGAAAAGAAAACGCCGAAGGATGTTGACCCCGGACATACTGCATAGACCTTGCGGTCCTTGATTCTGGCAAGGGTTGAAGTGTATCGCCGGGCTTCGTTTTATGGACGGTCTGCGTACGTTCTTTGTCCTTAGGCTGTTCCTCGCCACGACCCGCTCGGCTTATTCCCTGATCTTATTTCGCCATGGTGGCTTTTGCTTCGCTTAATGTCGATGCAATCGTGATTTTGAACAGCTCGTCATCCAGATGAAGTTTCAGTGCCCTCCGGCCTCATCGTCGTGCAAGCACTCGTGGCCGATCAAGTTGGTTGCTGGAAGCTGGCCTGCCAAATGGAAGAAGTATCTAGGCACCGAGCGGCAACCCCACGCCAAAATGCAACCAGAAAAGCGAATATAGCGGTAAACGATCTTCACAGCGCGGCGCGGATCTCGCTGGCAACTTCATTCCATACCACTCGCTCTTCGTACATTGTGGCCATCGATGCTGGATCAACGCCATTAATCGGGCATTTTGCGGTTTACCCGCCGGAAACCATAAATGAGTCTCGTAGGAACAAGTAACCATCGCCCCTGTTATCCGGCAAGAGGAGAGGGACCATGCGCAAAGTTTTCGAATCCTTGGAAGAAGACCAGCGAAGCGCCTGCTCTGGCTTGCCGATTTAGGCATCACGGCCCGGATGTGTAACTCGAAAGCGGATGGGCCAGCATGACATAGGCCCATCGCCGAGTCGGCGGGTTGGCCGGGCCGCTTCATCGGAAGCTGCTCGCCGAACTTTGTTACGACCCCAGATCGAGGCCGGGTGCGACCGCATTCGCGCAGATTCCGCATTCTGCAAGCATCTGCGCCAAATCGCCGGTGAAATTCTGAATGGCGCCCCTGGGTGGTGGCAAAATCGGATTGGGCATATCCGCATTGATGGAAGCCGTCTTGATAATGGCGCTGCCCGGTTTCATGTACGGCACAGTAGCCTTAGGGAAATAAAACATCGCGTGGATATTCACGCGAACGTCATCCGCCACTCATTTTGCTCGCGCAGCTCCTGCTCGGCCTGATGATAGAACTCTTCGGCACGTCCTTCGGGACAGCCAGCCTGCTCCCATAGCTCGTTAGCGAGCTTGATTATCTTTGCTCTGTCCGGGTTTTCCCCTGCCTGTCCGCCGTTCGACTTCCTGCGCTATGATTATCCAATCATCCGCGAGGCTCAGCCACATCTGCCTGTCGGGATAGTCCAGGCAATTCTCCTCCTGTCTGGGGTACTCCTCTGCTTTGACATCATTCGGTCTTGGCTGCAGGTGTGCACGGCCCCGCAGGAAGGGGGAAGACTGCAGGGCCGTGCTGCGAGGTCGGTCTACGCGCAGCCTACGTTGTTCGTTCCTATTCGAGGGCCGAATGGGTAATGCGGGAGCCGTAGTAGTCGTCGACCGACTTGGAGCGCCCGGGCTCCTCCCAGTCCCAGCTGCTCTCGGAGGCATACTTCGGCGCGCCGTTGAGCTGGTCGGCGGTGATGCCAGTGCGGTAGCCGCCGACGCGAGTATCGTATTTTAAGGCGTTCCACGGAAGGGGATAGTGGTCATTGCCGATTCCGAGGAATCCGCCGAATCCCAGGACGGCGTACGACACGCGCCCGCTCGTCTTCTCGATCATAACGCGCTCGATCGTTCCGATCTCCTGATCGTCGGGGCCGTACACGGCGGTGCCCGCGACCTTGTCGCTGCCGATCAATGTGCTTGTCTCTCTCGCTTCGGTGGCCATGCGATGCTCCTTCCTTCATTGGGAAGGAAAAACGCGGCAAGCGCGCCGAATGTTCCCATCACCGCGCGTTGTAAGAGCCCCTGTTCCACCGCGATCAGCGCTTCCTTTTGCCCCTCTCCGAGGGAGGTATCCGCTCGCCGCCGAACTCCGCGCGGAACGTCTCGGCCCGCTCCTCTACGGCGAACATGAACCACTTCGCAGAAATTCGCCCATGCAGTTCTCCTCCTCTAACGCGACCTAGGATCTGCAGGTCATGTCTGTGTTGCGCGAAAGCCGCCTGCTTGTCCGGATCGCCGGCGATCTTGCGCCTGATGTAGCGCATCACGCGGCCGAGATACGTGCGCAACGTCTTCAGCGCCCGGTCGGCGCGCCTGAGCTGTTTCGCGTGAGCGTAGCGCTGATGCGCGATTAACGCGTGCTTGCCAACACGCTCGTAGAATTGCCGCAGGACGACGCCGTGCTTTTTGGCCAACCGCGCCAGCGTCTCGCGGGCGCGATGCATGAGTTTGGCATCGGTCGGGAACGCCACCGCCTTCGGCTGCGCCGTCGTATCGACGATGATGCTGGTGAAGTCCGACGGCTTGGCCGCGCCAACGCGCGTGGCGACATTCAGGCGCTCCTGAACGTGTGCTTGAGGATCGCCAACCCCGCCATCAGCCGCGGCGGCCGGCCGGGAACATCGGCGTAGACCGCCCCGAATCTGCCCTCGAAAAACCCCCAGTCGATCTTGCGCGCCAGCTTCGCCAACGCGTGGTTCATCTCGACGATCTGGTCGAGGCGCGACTTGAACAAATCATTCTGTCCGCTGTCTCGCCGCTCCTTCGGAAGCATCGCGATATCTCCGACTCAAACCCAGCCGGAGACAAGGAATCACGCCAATTCCGCCAAATCAAATTGCAAGGAACCGATATCGACATTCCCAAAACCGGCGATATCGAATACTTTCAAAACCCGCGAAATCATTCCGCCAGGACGGTTTCTGCATTTTTCACGGGCGACTAAGTAGTATGGACGCAAACGCCGGCTGATGCATCAAAGGTTGCGTGGGCACGGGAAGAAAGAACGGGACGACTTGCTCGACTAACCTGTGGCCAAGGCTTCGACTTTGGTGCGAACCCTGGTTTCCGCATTGTACACTTCGACTCGAAGCATCGGAAATCTTGCTAGGAGTTCAGCACCAGCCGCCCTGGCGGCTTCCTCATCGACGAAATTGGCTTTTAGCCGTCCATCCACCACCATTGCAAATCCTTCGGTGGGGATGATGTTGGCACGTTGAGGGTTCCAGGGGCGAAGGTCCTCCGGTTGTTCCGGTTTGTGTAGAGTTTTCATTACGATCCTTGTTGAAGTCATCCTCACATGGTGATGCGCCCCCAAACAAGCAACGGCGACCGACATGAGGATCAACCTGTAGGACTGGTCATAAGCTAGTCCTTGTCGACGCGGGTGTCCCGGAACTCGGCGGGGCCATCTATCAACTGGCTCTTCCGGTCGTTCACGTCGGCGCTGCTGGTACCGTCCTCGCTCAACTTGTCGATCGTGCCTTCAGCCAAGTCGCTTGCCCGTTCGGTTGGCGTTTGCCCGGAGTGCCCATCGAGCCAGTCTTGCTCGGTGGCCAAATCGGTCCAAGCCTGGGCCATCCGTCTGTAACGGTTCGCTGTTGGCTCGTTAGCTCCCCTTTCAGCAAGGTGCAGGCAGTTCTGTGCGTTTTCGCGAAATGCGTCTGAATTTTTCACCATCTGGCGTAACGCATCAGGGGATGGATTGTTCCGTTCTGGCAATAGCGAACCACCGAGTCGCAGAAGTTCGGCGCTCAGGCTGAATGGCGCCTAGATGCCGTAATGGGCCGGCCTTCGCGAGCCTAGCCAGGTCAGGTGGCTGTCCCTCAGAATTATGATGTTGAAACGGAGTCCGAGTGATCGGCTCCAGGCATCAAGTGAGGAACAGCCATGGACTATTATGTGGGGATCGACGTGTCTTTGAAAGAGAGCAGCATCTGCGTTGTTGACGGGACTGGCAACGTCGTCCGCGAGGTCAAGGTTGCCAGCGAGGCTGAGGTGCTTATTGGCTATTTCGGCGAGTTGGAATTACCTGTCAGCCGCATTGGGCTCGAGGCTGGGCCGTTGTCGCAGTGGCTGCATGCCGCGCTTTTGGCCGCCGGGCGCGATGCAGTTTTGCTTGAGACACGGCATGTGAAAGCCAGCACTCTCGGCCATGACCGTCAAGACCGACCGGAAGGATGCGCGCGGGATCGCTCAGTTGCTGCGGATGGGCTGGTATCGTCCGGTTCACGCGAAATCGGTGCCCTGCAAGGATACCCGGGCTCTGCTTGTTGGACGAAAACTTCTGCAGGGCAAGCTTCTCGACGTCGAGCTGAGCATCCGCGGCATCCTGCGTGGCTACGGGCTGAAGGTCGGCGAAGTGAGCCGTGGACGGTTTGAAGCGCGCATTCGGGAATTGACAGCGGAGCATGTGACCCTGGAAATGGTGATTGGTGCGATGCTCGCTGCGAGGACGGCGTTGTGGAACGAGTTCACCAGGTTGCATCGTGAGATGTTGAAGATCGCGCGGGCCGACAAGGTTTGTCGGCGATTGATGAGCACCCCTGGCGTCGGCGCTTTAGTCGCCCTGACATATCGCTCGGCGGTGGATGATCCGTCGCGATTCGGAAAATCCAGTACGATCGGCGCCTACTTCGGGCTCACGCCGAAAAAATATCAGTCGGGTGAGATCGACCGGGACGGAGGCGTCAGCAAGGTCGGCGACGTCATGGTGCGGACCGCGCTCTTTGAAGCGGCGCATATCATGCTGACGCGTGCGACACGCTTCTCGAGCCTGAAGCACTGGGCACTCGAGGTTGCGCGACGTCGGGGCATGAAGCGCGCCAAAGTGGCCCTTGCTCGCAAGTTGGGCGTTGTGCTGCATCGCATGTGGGTGGACGCGACCGGGTTCTGCTGGAGCAAGGCCGCATAGGAGATAGAGAGGGTTCGGAACGAGCCGGAAACGGTACGTTCTCCTGAGGTCCCGTCGCCGGGACGAGGGCTTGGCAAGGTCGGGAGTAGTGCTGTGAATGCTGCGGCAGATCACGCGTCCTAGATTGACCTGCCGGCTCTGGATCTGATGGCATGGTGTGGCGGTCTTCGTGCCGACCACGGACAGAAGCATGATCCTGGCGATGAGATTTGTTCAGAGGGACTTGACGAACAAAGGCCCATTACAGAAGCAACTATTGCATGCTGAGCGACACTCCGAGCGTGTACGCCTTAGCAGCTGTTGCACTTGGAGTGCGCTTCAGCCGCTTCGCGATCTTCGCGGAGGGGGACGGGAGGAAAATCATAGCCCAGCACTCCGCAATTAAGGTCAGTGCCAAAAGTTAACAGCCATCACCGCACGGAACGTGGCTTTTATCGGGGATGGAACGCCGGTTGCGCTCCCGTCTTCCGCTCTTGGAAGGCGCCTTGTTCACACGGCTGGATGGATGTGAACAGGAACTTAGAGCCACTCGGCCGGTTAGTGTCGCCGGGAAGCTCGTTTTCACCCACCGAATTACGCCGACTCTATTATGGAGGGCGCATCAGCTATAGCCGTGCGCACTCACAAAAACGTTTGCTGAAAGTTCCAATTGCATATTGACCAGGAGGGTCAAATGAAAACGAGGGGGCCTCGATTTGAAACCTTTCTCATAGGAAAAAGTGTTCTATTGAGAGAAGGCATTGTCCGAATTTTACGCGCGGAAAACTTCCGTGTCCGGTCATCGGTATCGTCCCCTGATCAGTTAACGGGCGCATTTCGAAGGGCCAAATGCTCTTTTTAATTGTTCATACCAGCGATGACGTCTCCCTAGCATCTGAACATATCAGCCTCGTGAGAGATAAACATCCCAGCGGGCGTATTGTAGTTGTGGCCGATCATTATAGGTCACCCGAACCGGATTTAGCATTTCAGATTGGCGCGGCTGGTTATCTCGTATGCGACATGTCGTGCGATGCATTTGTCAAATCCATCGAGCTTATTATGATGGGTGAGGCGGTTTTCCCGCCGGTGTTTCAGACATCAGCTCTCGATCTCGAAAGCGAGCAGGGACGCAACGCGGCGCAGGCCGACGAAGACGTAGGCGCGATCCTTGGTTCAGAGAACACGGGGGCACCGCCGCTCTCTCCCAGAGAGCTGGTGATTCTGCGTTGTCTTATCAGCGGCAGCTCCAACAAGTCCATTGCGCGAAAGATCGGCATCGCAGAAGCGACCGTAAAGGTTCACGTTAAGGCAATTCTTCGCAAGATCTGGGTCCAGAATCGAACGCAGGCTGCGATTTGGGGGATGAACCACCCGGTACTGGCAAAATCGGCAAATGATATCTTCCAGTCGCCGATCTAGAAGAGCCGCATTAATCGGTCATCATAAGCACCCGCGGCCACAGGGGCAACGCCATCACGAAGAGCATAAATGATTGTCTGGATAAGACGTAATTGTCGCGCTGAATGAAGTGTGCGAGGCGGTGGCAAATTAGGCCATGGAGCGCCGGCGTGATGCTGGTGCGGAGTAAAAACTGTCCAGTGGCTAGGCTGATCCCTTTGGGGGTCGCCGGGAATATTTGCCGTGGAAGTCTATGCCGCCGTCCGGCATTTTGTTTTCGTCGAGGGTCATAGCCGTTGCGAGGCGTCCCGGGTCTTCGGGCTGAGCCGCGAGACAGTGCTGAAGATGTGCCGGTTCTCGCTGCCGCCTGGCTATACGCGCTCGAAGCCTGTGATGAAGCCGAAGCTGGATCCGCTGCTGCCGGTGATCGATGCGATCCTGGAGGCGGATCGTGTTGGTGAAGCGGCGGCATACGGCGAAACGGATTTTCGAGCGGCTGCACGACGAGCATGGGTTCGGCGGCGGCTAGATGCGTCCATGGCGCAGGAAAAAGCCTTGCAGATGCTGTCGCGCCTTGCCGAGTACGCGCACTGCTGTTGCCTGCGCGCGGATGAGATCACGCATCGCCTCGTGCGCGTCATCCGGTACCCAGACGCTCGTCAGCTCGCCGGCCCGATGCAGCTTAGCCAGCATGACCGCATCGCGTCGGTCCGTCTTCACCCGATCACCCGCCTTCATCGGAATGAGCGACGGGGCAACCACGATGCAGTCGTGTCCGAGTTCGGTAAGCTGGCGCTGGAGACCATAGCCGCAGGGGCCGGCCTCATAGCAGAAGCTCAACTGCGGCCCATTCCTGCCGAGCCGCTCGACCAACTTGGCGATATGATCCGGCCGGTTCGGAAAGACGCCGACGTGCAGCACCTCGCCCCCGCGCTGGCCTTGGGCGATGGCGACCGAGACCGTCGCCTTGTGTACATCCAGTCCTACGTACGTGATAAAGTTCATCAGGCCCGTCCCCCATGCTTGAGGCTCGGCACCGGTCCTTCCGGCGCATCCTTCGATAGGAGCTTGCCGTGGGGCGGGCCGCTAGCCCTCAGCCGCGAACATGGGGTCTAGGAAAGCAGATCTCCAATGACGTACATCGCTACTAGCGTGCCGACTGCGAGCTGCAACCAGCCGTCTTTGACGACCGCCAAAATAGCTTGACCTTCCTCGGTAAGAATGAACTTTCGGAGTTGCTGCATCGTCGTGGCCAATCGGCCTCCGGAAAAGTCGCCCTTGTCTAAAATAGCCACCGCATCGAAATGTTCCGGCTTCGGTAGCAGTTTTGCGAGTGCGGGAGCGCCGCAATACGAGATCAAGAGCCGCAAGATCCAAGTCGCCTTTCACAAAGGCTCGGTTTTGATTCGCAATTCGGAAGAAGGCGGAGTTTCTGCGGAACAATGCTTTTGCAGCATCTTTGATGATGAGAATATCGTCAAGGCGGTCCAGCAGCGTCGCCGTGCTTAGGCTTTCCAGCGCACGCCCGACGAGAGATGTCGTTGCCGCGATTGTTTGTATGGAGATCAGAAATTTCGGGAGCGTTCTTCTGGACCACAGGGCTTTTTTGACCAGAATTAAGGACAGACGCGTCGAAAGCTCATCGCTGCTCCGACATTGATTGGATCATCACATTCAGCTGAGCGACAGAGAACGATACCATTGGCGGCTCTTAATCGGGCATAGGCGCTGCCGACAATGAGGAAGGTGTCGATGTGCTTGTGGCACTGCGTACTTGCAGACATCGCCTCAATCATCCAAACGGCTCCGGCCAATCGGTTCATTGCGGGCCAAGTAACGAATGAATTCGGGCAGCGCAGGCGATCTATCGATTGAGTGAGTTCGCTAACCTCCTTGGGGGCATCATGCTATTTTGCGGTCCCGTGGAGCACTTGTCGCATGGGCTGCACGTCGGACTCCGAAACCGGAGATGCTGCATTTCCCCAGGCGCTACGGATATAGCTCGCCACGGCCGCAATCTGCTCGTCCGACAGCTTCCAACTGAACGACGGCATCGATAATGGAGTCGGACGAGCGTCCGTCGCGACCGCATGCACGCCGTCGAGGATCAAGCGGATAATTGTTGTTGGATCGCGATCCTGAACGGTCGTATCGCCCTTGAGCGACGGAAATGTTCCCGGCGTGCCTTCGCCGTTCGATCGGTGACATGCAGAGCAATTGTCGATGTAAATCGCTTTTCCTGCTTGAACCAGCTTGGGGTCCGGCTTGCCGGGCTTCTTCTCCGTGGCGGGTGCAGGCATATCCTTCAGGTAGGTGGCGATCGCCTTGAGGTCCCCATCATTGAGCTTTGAGGTCGAATTGGTGATCACCTCCGCCATAGGCCCGTAAGCGGCAGTCCTGTTGTTTCGCCCTAGCTTGAGAAATTGCACGATGTCGTCGGCGCTCCAACTGCCAAGCCCCGATCTCAACTCGCCGGCGAGATCGGGCGCATACCAGTCCTGCAGCGTGCCACCCTGTAGGCGCTCGCTCGCCTTCGCTGCGCCAAGGAAATTCGTTGGAGTATGGCATGCGCCGCAATGACCAAGTCCCTCGACGAGGTAGGCGCCCCGATTCCATTCCGCGGATTTCTTAGGATCGGGGGAGAACTCGCCCTTCGTGAAGAAGATTTCATTCCAGCCTGCCATCATTTCACGATGGTTCAAAGGCCAGATGAGATCATTGGGCCGGCGTTCGGCTTTGACCGGATCGAGCGAATTGAGATAGGCGCGGATCGCCAGCGCGTCGTCGCGCGTCACCTTTGTATACCAGGGATACGGGAATGCCGGGTAGAGATGGGAGCCATTGTCCGCGATTCCCTCGTGAAGCGACCGATAGAACTGATCGTCTGTCCATGCGCCAATTCCCGTTTCGCGGTCCGGCGTGATATTGGGCGAAGATCGCTCCGAATGGCGTCTGAATCGGACGGCCGCCGGCGAACGACTGGCCACCTGTATTGGTGTGGCAGGCTTGGCAGTCGCCGGCCTCGACAAGATACTTTCCGCGCTCGACCTGGCCGAACGAAAGTTGTTCCGCCCATCCGGCATCGGAAGACAGCAAAGTGGCGGCGGTTATCACCAATACCGAAGCCGGATAGATCCACTTGCGATGCATGGCCTACACTCCCTCACGCCTGCACGAGCGGACCGGGGTTCTTCAGGTACTTCGTCCTGATCGCATTGGCCGCCCAATAGGCGAGGGCGCCGACCGTTCCGGTCGGGTTGTACCGGGATTCTGCGGGAAGGCACTTGATCCCATCACGAAGAGATTAGAAACGTCCCAGTGCTGCAGGTAGCGGTTGACCACACTCTCTTGCGGGTTTGCCCCCATGATCGCACCGCCGGTGTTATGCGTCGTTTGATAGGGCGTGATGTCGTAATGACCCTCGCGCGGTTTGGCATGGAATTCTCGCGGCTTCATTGCTTTGGCAATGTCGGCGGTCTTTTGCGTCAGGAAATCCGACATCTTGTGCTCGTTGTCCGTGTAGTCGAAGGTCATCCGCATCAGCGGACGTCCGAGAAAATCGCGATAAGTGGGATCGAGGTCGAGATAGTTGCCGCGGTAGCTCATCACCGCTCCATGAGTGGCGAGGGATATGGACTTAAGGTAGTTGTCGACCACCGCCTTCTTCCATTTCGCGCCCCACTTCGGCGTGCCCTTCGGTGTCAGATCGGTCTCGATGGGACGGCCGTTCGTGGTCCAGCAAGCGAGATAGCCGCCGCCAATGAACCCTAACTTCGAGTGGTCGAAGTTGTCGCCGTTGAAATCGTCCACGATCATGCCGAGCGCGCCGGCGCCGATGAACAGGTTGAGGAGCTTGTCGTCGTAAAAGACATCGACGCCGGAAACGATCTGGTAGGCGTAGTTCTTGCCCAGCGTGCCCTTGCCGGTGGCTGGGTCGTACGGCATGCCGATCGCAGACACTAGCAAGAGATGCACATTGTGCAGGATGAAGGCCGTCATGATGATGAGATCGGCCGGCTGCTCATACTCCTCGCCCTGCAAGTCGACATAGGTCACGCTGACAGCGCGCTTTCCCGAGCTATCGAGATTGATCTTGATGACTTCGCTGTCGGTCTTGAGCGTGAAATTCGGCTTGCGCATCAGCACGGGCAAGATCGTGGTCTGAGGGCTCGACCTGGAGTAATTGCCGCACGCAAACTTCTCGCAGAATCCGCAGTAGGTGCATGGTCCGAGCTGCACGCCGAGCGGGTTCGTGTAGGCGCGCGACATGTTGGCGGCTGGCGCAGGGAATGGGTAGAGACCCATTTCCTTCGCGGCCTGGGCAAATAGCACCGGTGCGTAGCTCATCTCCATCGGCGGATTCGGGAAATCGCGCGAACGCGGCCCCTCGAACGGATTGCCGCCGGGCTGGATCTGCCCCTTGATGTTACCGGCTTTCCCCGAGATTCCGCAGAGATATTCCCACTTGTCGTAATAAGGCTCCAACTCGTCGTAGGTAACTCCCCAGTCCTGGATGGTCATGTCCCCCGGGATCATCTGCGCTCCGTAGCGCTGCGTCGTCTGGCTGCGGACCGTGAAATCGGTCGGCAGGAAGCGCCAGTTCTGGCCGTTCCAGTGAATGCCTGCGCCACCCACGCCGGCTGCCGGCAAGAACGAGCCCAGGTGACGCATCGGCAGGGCGGTCTCGCCTGTGTTGTTGCGGAAGGCGAGAGTTTCCCGGGCCGGCTCCTGAAACAGCTCGTATCGATAATAGAAGCGCAACTCGTCCTGGATGAAGGTCGTCGCGAAGTCCGTTGGGGTGTCGCGCCAGGCACCGCGCTCGAGGGCTAGAACCTGCAGGCCGGCGTCCGTCAATTCCTGGCCCATGATAGCGCCGGTCCAGCCGAAGTCGACGAGCAGTACGTCGACCGCGGGAAGCTTCTTCGCCATGGCCTGCTCCTTCAGCTCTTGGGATTCCATGCGGGGCGGCCCCGAAGTGAGACCGGCGGCAGGGGAAATCGCTCACCGTGCTTGGCGACGTAATCGCGGTAGTCATAGCGGGCGCCGGGGAAGCCGATCATCTTCCAGGCCGTCATATTCTTGTTTCCGCCATACAAAGGGTCGGCGAAATAGCCTTCTCGGGTGTTGAGGAGGAACTGCTTGAAGAAGGCCGTTGCATCGACCTCGTCTAGCTTGATCTGGCCGCCTTCGAGGCCGCCCAAAACTTTATCCTGATCGTCCGGGCCAAGTTGGGCGAAGCTCTTTTTATCAAAATTGTTACGGCAGTAAGCGTCGATCGCCTTGATCGCAGCCCGGTACATCTGGGCCGGTGTCATCCGCGACTGATATCCCTGCGTCTTCGAGCCTTTCGCCCACGGCCCCTGCATGTACCAGCGCTGCGCCCGCCCATATGCACCGGCGAGCTGGCGGTCGAGAAACAACGGACACCCAAGTTCGCGCGCTCCAGGGCCGAGTTCGTCGGCGGGTATTAGCCGTGCCACGGCTGACTCGATGAACGTGGCCTCCTCGGGAGTGAAATAAACATATGATGCGGTTTGCGACACCTGGGTCGGCGCGTCAGCCTCGCCGGGTGCCCAAGGCACTTCGCCCTGGATCGTGCGCGCATTCGCCCCGCTCAACGGTCCGCTCGCAGCGGAGGCCGCACTCAATGCCGCGGTCTGGGCCAGAAACCCTCGGCGAGTCAGTCGCCCATGGCTCATGTTGTCTTCCCCCGGCTGGGAAGATTCGTCCGGCACGCTGTGACGTACCGAGAAACACTCCGCGTCGGTCCGAGTTCCGAATTTTGTACGATACCGTACGGATTTTTTACCGCTGCTTACCGGGCGGGCCCGGGCGGATATCAAGGGCAGAAGTGGTGAACCCCACCGACCGTGGCTGCCCGGCCGACCGATCTCGGTTTCCTGCCCAGACTCACGATCTTCATCACGTGCAGAGCCGCACGAGAAGAGCGCCGGCTTCTGCTGAGCGGTGAAGGGTCACCGGCCGCTGTCATGGCGGTTCACGGCCCGTCCACGACAAAGAAGGCGACCCCCAAAAAGCACGCCGCGCGCAATCGCATTCACGGTGAAGACCGCGCCCCCGATTGCAAATAGCTCGAGCGCATTTGAGAATACGAGCGTCATCGGACGCCCAATGAACCAGAGATGATGACCAGCAGGGGCGCAACGAGAAGCGCCACCTGGCCGGCAGAGCCGATGCAAATTCCCAGCACCAAAGTCCATCTTGTCCTGCCGAGCGAAGTAAGCAGCGGTGAAGAAAACACCACCTTTTCGCCGGCTTCCTGCCAGATCAAACCGCTCAGTGATGTGCTGATGGAGGCAATGCCCGTGACCATGCCGACGCTCGAGCCAGATTGAAGCAGCCGGCTCCTGCGGTCCGCATTGCGCGCGACTGTAATCGATCTCGTCCCTGCGGTTTCGACTCGGACTGATCAAGGCCGGGACGGTGAGAGCTGCGGTGGTTAGAAAAATGCCTTCAATGCGAAATACTTTCCCAGCACTCCCATCATGGCAGCCGTTAGGGAATTGCCGGCCGCATTGTAGCGGTGATTTCGGCCGATCCGCAGCGACGTTGCGCGCGACCAACGATACCCAGGCTTGCCGCGATGGCAGGGCCTACTATGATGCCGGCGGTCAGGCCGTGCTAGTACCCGGAATCATAGCTGAGTGATACGGCGGCCTTGGAAGCGACGTTGACGGACCTTTTTCTTGGTCCAGACGAAGGGCTCGGCTTTGTCGTTGTACGCGTTGACGTAGGTATCGATGTGCTCCTGAAGCTGCTTGAGGCTTGTGAAGGAGGCTCCGCTAAGCGACTGGCCCTGCAATATCGAGAACCATACCTCGACCTGATTGAGCCAGGACGCGCTTGTCGGCGTAAAATGAAATTGCACGTTGGGGTGGGCCTTGAGCCAGTGCTCGTTTTTCTTGTGGGTGTTGAGGTTGTCGAGGATGACGTGAAGCTTTCGGTCCGGAAAGGCCGCGGTGACGCTGTTCATGAAGTCAAGAAACTCGACGCGGCGACGGCGTTTTGAATGAGCCGCGATGATCTTTCCGGTGGCAACTTCGAGGGCCGCAAACAATGTTGTAGTGCCATGCCGCTTGTAATCGTGGCTCTGGCCGGTCAAGACGCGGCCATTGGGTAACTTCAGATAACCCTGCGCTCGCTCCAATGCCTGGATCGAAGGTTTCTCGTCCACGCATAGCACGATGGCCTTTGCGGGCGGGGCGACGTAAAGGCCAACAACATCGGCGGCTTTGGCCGTAAAGTTCGGGTCGTTGCTCTCACACCAGGACTTGGACTTGCGAGCCGCGAGGTCAATCTTGTGGCTGCGCAGGAACCGCCAGACATATTGGACGTCAACATCGCCCAGCGCCCCGGCCAGCAGAGGGCCGGTCCAACGCGCAAACCCTTGTGGGGGCGGCTTGTCCAACAGCTTCAGAATCCGCTTGTCGGTAGCCTTCGTATAGATCGGCTGCTTGCCGAGTCGCGGCTTGTCTTGCAGCCCTTCAAGGCCATGATTGGCATAGCGGTGCCGCCAAAGGCTGACAATCCTCGGCTGGATCCCGACTTCTTTGGCGATCGAGCGGGTGCTGCGCCCGTCCGCCGCCAACAGAACTATCCGCGCTCGCTTCAAATCGCGCTGCAACGTCACCGGTGAGCGACAACGCGCCTCAAGCACATTGTGATCTTTCCTCGAAAGGCGAACTTCTCTTGCTTCGGGGATCATCCCAATCTTGAATCACGACTCACCTTCTAAGAAAAGGAGGCACTAGATCTCAGCAGGAGCTCTCCGCTCTGGGTTTTCGTCACTGCTCGCGGAATCTCATTTCCGCCGGTTATTGTCGCATTGGGTGTTGCCGTCGCGGGAATGCGCCCGAAAGGAACCACACGGCAGCTTGCGCTTCCACAATGAGCCTGAACAGAGCGTATTTTAGTAGCAGCTCGCGAAGCCTGGGATGCTCGGCCATCGCTGAACGAAAGTTCTTGGCGCTTAGACGCAACGCCAGCGCAGAAAGCTGAACCGCTTCGGAACGGAGCTTTATCGATGCCAAGGGCGACGGGAAGGCCGACCATCCCAAAGCGGCCGACCATAGCAATTTCGACTGGCTGCTTACCTCGAGAAAACACGCAAGCCGCGCCGGTCTCAATGAAGTAGATGTGCTGGATCCCGCAATTGGGCTCGGTAAGTATCTGTCCCTGCCGCAGCGTCACCAACTCCATGAGCGGCAAAACTCCGCTCAGCTCGGCCGTCGGAAGTGCCAACAACAATCGGTTGCGGACGGACAAGGGCACACCTCTCACTACGTCACACTCGCTGATCATTTCGGATCGATTTAGTTCGTGCGGCACAACATACGAAATCCACGAAACCCAGGTTCGATCAGCGGCTTCAGTCGCCTCAAGGCTTCAATGCATTACAAAAATGTAGGCCGGTCGCTTCGGTTCCACCGCTGGTCTTACGACTTCTGCTGAATGCAAAATCGAACACGTCCAAGATACTCCGATGTCTACATCGAAGAGTCCTTGGACCCGAAGATAACCTATTACCGCATATCACTTTTATGAGATTCTGCGGTCCCACGCCCCTTGATTAGGTTAAGAAACTCAAGCCAAAGCGGTCATGGTATTCTTGGTGGAATTGGCAGGCTGCAGAAGGCGGATTCGCCGTGATGAATACTTTGCCGAACGTTCAGACGCTGCGCGCTTTTAGCGGCGACCTACGCCGTCGTTGCCATCGGCACGTTGCCCGCCTATCGCATTGATCGGGCTGAAGCCGCGAATCATCCTGCTGCTCAGTATGCTGATCGTGGTTGCCAACTTCGCGTCTCTGACCTCTTCCGCATCGTCAACCGCTGGATCGCGACCATGTAACATCCGGCCGTGCTGCTGCTGGCGGTGATCGCGGCCTCGGGCGTTCTGCGCGATTTGTCGAGTTGTGCCGCAAGATCGGCCTGCTGGCGAAGGTCAGTGTTGCCATCGACGGCAGCAAGTTCAAGGCCGTTAACAGTCGCGACAACAACTTCACGCAGGGCAAGATACGGCGCCGCCAGAAGCAGATCGAAGAGAGCGTGGCGCGCTACATGAGCCAACTCGATACTGGCCGATCCGATCCCTCCTTCGAGGCTATAAGAACGTGACGACGCTGCTTGGCAATGTTGTCGGCGTGAACACCAGGGAGAAGGAGATCCTGCTGGAGGATGGCGAAACGATCCCGTTCGATATATTGGTGCTGGCGACCGGCGCCCGTCATGCTTACTTCGGTCATGACGACTGGGAGTCTTATGCGCCCGGCTTGAAAACCATCGAAGACGCCACGACGATCAGGCGCAGAATCCTTTCCGCGTTCGAATTTGCCGAACGCGCGGGGGACGAAGCAGAACGCACCAAGTAATCTGACATTTGTCGTTATCGGCGGCGGCCCGTCTGGCGTGGAGCTTGCGGGCACGATCGCCGACCTCGCGCGGGACACCTTGCTCCACGATTGGCGCAACTTCGACACGCGAGAATCGCGCGTCGTCTTGGTTGAGGCTGGCCCCCGGATCCTTCCTGACTTTCGCAAAAGCCTAATCTCTTGCCACGGACCTTTTCAAACCCTGGTATCGAGAATTCGATAGGCTCTTACCTCCGCGAGCTCGGCATTTGCGTGATCGAATGCAAACTGCGCCCGCTGCTTGTCTCTGTGTCAATCTGGGATGGGCGTCTTTCTATGCCAATGCCACCAAAGCACGGCGCCAACCCCAAGCGCCAGGGACACAACCAGAACCACAATCAAGGCCGAACTCTCAATCCACGCAATCGCCGGAATGCTCAGGGCCATGACGAGTCCGAGAAGGCAGACCTTCCAAGAAGCGACATGGATGCCAGCGGTAAACGTACCAAGTGCCAGCAAGGTGAAAATGGCGAGCCCAGTCACATTGGCATTGAGGATCCTCTGCACGCTCGGCAACAGCATCATGTTCATCACGAGCAGAAATGCGCACCAATGTAGTACCTGCGTCCAAACCAACCGCCATCGCGCGTCTTTGTCACCTGCGCTCGGCCATCCGGTGCCGATACAGATGGCTCCAATCACCACCGCCAGAATCTCCCAATAGACAGCAATCGGTTGTTTCGAGAAGCTCGTATAGGCAACGCCGATTATGGTTAGTAGCAGAACGAGACTATAGGGGAGTTCTTTCATCCAAATGCTTGTCCGTCCCGGCTCAACGGACATAATTTGTAGATCGGCTGGTGGCGCCTGATCAGGGCTCGCTTCTGCGCGCATGGTGTCTACTCCGGATCGAAGGTCATCGCCCTTATAGGTCACTTGAGGCCGGGCAATATCCGCGCCTTTAATGATGGTGTCGTATGTCCGATCGTCCGATAGCCCTTGTTAACGCCGGCGTTGCCTGCGAGTTCCGGTCGCGGACTGTCGCGCCGAGGCTCGCAAAAGTTGCTTGACTTGAGCGCGTCAGCATCAACGTGCCCCGCTGGCTGATGGCCGCTTGTCGACGACGAAATTGTGAAGGGCGATCGCGAGCTACACCTTCGATCACATGGAGGTGGCGTAGTACCGAGTATTGATCGCTGCGGCCGAAGCTGCCGGCGACGCGCACGCGCAAACTCAAGTGGCTTGAACTGCCTGGCGCGAAATCGAATTCACGATGCGAAGGCAGCGCCCGACTAAGGCCACCGCGCTCCAAAAGGCGCGCCGGGACGAACGACGGGGCCAAATCGGACGGCCAGCCCGCCACGGGCGAGTAAGCGGGCCAAGTTAGGTTCTGTTGAATGGAGCGTCCAGCCGGTCAATGCTCTGCGATCGGGAGAGGTTCCTAATCAAAAGAAAGGGCCGCCCCGTCCCAAGAGTGCCGAGTTGAGTGAAAGCGGGCTAGTCACCTGGAACTGAAGTTCGTTTCATTATAATCTGCCGCATTCGCAAGAGTGCGGGAGCGCAGTTATGGCCAACGCGGCAGGACGCCCGATTTCTCCCTTGATCCTCAGCGCGGATGAGCGCGCGTATCTCGAACGGCAGGTTCGTCGTCATCGCGTGGCGCGTTCTTTGTCTGAGCGATGCCGCGTCATCCTGCGATGCGCGGATGGCATACCCAGCAAATCCGTTGCGCACGAACTGGGTGTCCATGAGCATACAGTTGGCAAGTGGCGTCGGCGCTTTCTGAAGGGGCGCATCGAAGGGCTCTTGGATGAAGCCCGCCCTGGCAGGCCTCGCACGATTGATGACGATCAGGTCGCTGCAATTATCGAACGCACGCTCCGCTCCACGCCGAGCGACGCCACGCACTGGTCCATCCGTTCGATGGCGACCGCGACCGGCTTTTCGCACACGACGATCCGAAGGATTTGGAACGCCTTCGGCTTGCAGCCGCACCGTTCGGAGACATTCAAGCTTTCCAGCGACCCATTATTTGTCGACAAGGTCCGCGACATCGTCGGTCTTTATCTGTCGCCGCCCAATCGGGCCCTGGTGCTCAGTGTCGACGAGAAGAGCCAGATACAAGCGCTTGATCGCGAGCAGCCGGTCCTGCCGATGATGCCGGGCATTCCGGAACGCCGGACGCATTCCTATATCCGCCACGGCACAACATCGCTGTTCGCGGCCCTCGATGGTGCTTCCGGATTTGTGATCGGCAAATGCTACAAGCGCCATCGTGCTGCGGAGTTCCTCGACTTCCTGAAGCAAATCGACGCTCACATTCCCGACGGTCTCGATATCCATATCATTATGGACAACTACGCCACTCACAAAACTGCTGTGATCAAATCCTGGCTGGTGCGACGACCGCACTACCATGTGCACTTCACGCCAACATCAGCATCGTGGATCAATCAGGTCGAGCGCTGGTTTGCTGAACTCACCCGCAAGCAGATCCGCCGCGGCGTCCATACTTCGACCAAGCAGTTGGAAAAAGATATCCGCGCCTTCATCGAGCGGCACAATGAAAATCCCAGGCCATATCGATGGACAAAGTCAGCTGACGAAATCCTCGCCTCCGTCAAACGCTTCTGCCAGAAAACTCAGCAAACCTTATGCCACGAATTTTAGATTCACCTGACTAGTCTCAAAGTGTCAACGCAAACGTGGCCTCGTCTTGCGCCGCGCATACCAAGCCGCCATCGAGACGACAAGCCAGGCGATCGACGCCGTGACGAAGGCAGCCGAAATGCTGGCTTTGACCACGATGAAGAAGACAAGCGCGAAGGCCAACATCCCGAGCGCGCCCAGCGCGGCGCCGGCCGCGTCCAGCGCCGCCGCTTGCTGCCCGCGCCGACAGCCGTTGAGACCTGTTTCTTTCTTCCGACGAATTTCGTGTTTTTCGATCAGCGTGGCGCTGGCGCAGAAAATAGCCGGAAGAGCCAGGAACAAACCTCCAATGGATGCTCCGTAATCGCTGCTTATTAGGCCGGTGACCACGGTCGCGGCGCCACCGAGCGCGAAACGGACCAGATATTCGTAAGGACGCCCCTCGCGCAGCGATGAAAACGAGATGCGGATCGGAGTCACGTCCGGGCTCCGAACATCGCCAACAGGCCGAAAGCTACCATCAGCCAAACGACAAGCGAAATCAGCGCGGCCGGCATTGCCGTCAAGCGCGCCCGAACGAGGAGCTGGCAGACCACAACACTATAGATGGCAAGCGCGATCGCGCCGGCGATCATTGCGCGGCTCTGCACTGCCGCGTAGCCGGCTCCATGCAGATAGACGGCGATGCCAAGCGTCGCGAGCGCCACTGACGGGGCAGCACTGAACAAACCGGCGAAGCTCTTGGGACGCAGGATGTCCCCGACCATCGCGAATGCCGATACCGCTATGCCACCCAGAAAGAAGCGGATGACATATTCGCTCATTTCGGCCGCCTCCAGAGCTTCGATAGTGGTCCTTCCTTTCCGTAGACCGGATCCTTGCGTGGCAATACCCTGGGAATGTTCCCGAGAGCGCGGGCACGGTCTTCGATGCTCGTGCAAACGTCGTACGTTCCCGTCGGTGGATAAGCCCCAACGACTAGGAAATCCGCGGAGGCGGAGAGACTGCGGTGGCCCGTCCCGGCGGGCAGCACCGCGACATCTCCCGCTTTTAACGCGAAGGTCCGGCCGGTTTTGCCACCGAAACGGACCCGAGCTTTGCCGCGCGCGATCCCCAGCGCCTCATGGATCCGGGAGTGGTAATGCACATAATCGTAGATGCCGTTGCGCCAGGTATCGCCCCATCCATTGGCTTCGAATAAGTCTTCGAACACGGCCGCCGGATCGAGGCGCTCGTCAAAGTGGACCGCGCCTCGATAGAGGATTAACGGCCAACGAGGATGATTGGGCACCAGACCGTCATCTCTGAAGCGGACGCCGTGCGGGTTGCGTTGCCGCACGAAGTTTGCAACTGCACGCTTGCCCGGTCGCCGCAGTCCGGTGGCGCGCTCCGCATACTCCTTGAGATCTTCAACGATCGGCATCCTCTTTCTCCTCCAAGAGTTCGGGCGGATATCCGGTCCATAGCCGAAGGAGCCGCTCCAGAACCGCGCCGAGCGCGAACCCGGCGAGTACATCCGACGCCCAATGCGCCAAGACCGCGACTCGAGTGAGAGAACGGCCCACCGCGATGGCTCGGATCGTTCGCCGCGGTCCAGTCGGCAAGGCGCCGGCTGCGGAGGCTAACGCGCCCATATGGAGTGCGTGCCCCGAGGGAAAAGCATCGTCGCGTTTGCCAGAGAACGAAATGCCGTGGACATGCCCCAGCACCGTTGTTCGATCGGGACGAGTTTGATCGAAAATTAGCTTTATACCGTGCGGCAATAATGAGGACGCCACTGTGACCAGCAGCGCATGGTTGCCGGCTCGCCGAAGCTGTTCACCGCCGCCTCGCGAAGCCATCCATCCGATGGCGGCCAGAACGAGCAAGACCTTCTCATCTGCCCCCCAATGTCAACGCCTTGGCGATTTCCTCGGGAACAGGTGAGGTATGGTGCGCGATTGCTTGTGCGATCTCGACATCCGCTTGAGCGGGCTTCACATCCACGGGAAATGGATGGCTTGGCCTCAAGCCGAAGATCTTTGCGGAGGTCCGACGTGCACTCATTGTGGCCTGAGAACTGGTGCTACGCGTGCTTCAAGAGTTGACTACTAACGCCTCCCGATCGCGCGGGTTCATTTTATCTGCCTTACTGGATCACCGACGGCGGCGGCACGGCCCATACCTGGTCTATAAGGTGGCATGTAAGCGGCGATCCGCGGGAATAGCGACGCGGCGCCGTCGTTCCGAGCCTTCCATTGGCTTCGGCCCTTCTGATCGCCGCAGCCATTGCTCCGACCGATCCGGTTCTTGCGGCCGACTTCAGTCGGACCGCCGGCCGAAGGTAGAGGGTGGTGAAATCAGATTCAGCCTCACATCAGAAGTCGGCCTCAATGACGGAGTGGCTTTTTCCGTTCATGCGCTCGCAATTGCTTTGACGACTTCGTCTTTCGGAAGCTTTGGGAGAAGGCTGGTTGTTGCTCGATGTCGTGTGGAGATCGGTTGCGGCGGACCGGTTCTGACGTGCAAATTTCTACGTCATAAGCCGCCCGAGACTGGTGACGGCTTTGGGGAGCCAGGACGCGTCAAGCGGGCCATTAAGGTCAGTGTGGTGCAGCAAAACGAGCAGTCCCTACCAAAGCGAACATAGCACGCGGGACTCGGCTGAAAACCGCGCCCTACACACCTGCGAAACGCGAAGCGATCTCGTCGGTCCGCCGAATCGAATCGCGGATAATGTTCGCTTCGGCCTCGAACTCGAGCGCCTCGCAGCCATAAGCCCGGCATGCAGCCATTGTGACAATAGCCCGGCTTCGAGCCCAATGCGGCCGACAGGTAATTCCAGTTCGTCGAAATAGCGGACGAGTGCCTCGGGATCGCTGGCGATCTTGACCTCGCGCACAATCGTTCCGGTCGCGGCCACAATGCACACGCTGCCGGAGGGGGGCTTACGGCCAGAAAGCAAAGCAGAGTAACGGGCCAGGAATCCCGCCCCCAGAATAAGCAACGCGCGCGACACGCCCTGCGACTGAGTCAGCGCGCCCGCCAGCGGCGCCGTAAGTGAGCCCGTACCGAGAAGCCACCGCCGAAGTTGGCCTTGATCGATTTCTCGATGTGCAAATCGGTACCTGAGACCGGTGCGTTATTCGCGTTGTTGCCTTTGGCGGCGCTGGCGATGCTCGGCAGCAACAGGACAGAGGCCGCTGCACACCCCTTGACAAAATCTCTACGCTTGCACGCACTGGCTGTTTCCAGCCTTTATGTCATCGGGATCTTGCTCGGCATCGACCTCATCTTCGCGGGCAGGGGATGAATCGGACTTGGCTTGAGCCTGCGTCGCTGAAATCAATGCGCTGACACAATAGGAAGGAACAAGTCGATGTCATTGAAGCGACTGGAAAACAAGGTTAGGAGCCGCACGTGGTATCGGACGGCAACCGCCGTCGCTTTTGCACGCGAGGGTGCAACCATTGTAGGGATCGATATCGCGGGACCCGTTAGCGCGACGCTGGAGGTGGAGCCCGCCACGCGCGACGAATTGGATGAAACGGGACAGCTCGTCGAGGCGGCGGGCGGCAGATGGGGTTCTCGCCAGCTTGATTAGCGTAACTTGCCCGCTTTGCGCGAAGCGGCTGCATGGACGGCCGAAACCTTTGGCAAGATCGACATCCTCTTTGCCAATGCCAGCATTCAGGCATTAAGGCCTCTCCTTAAGATGGAGGGTGCTGATTGGCAGGATCAGATCGACGTCAATCTCACTAGCACCTGCAATGCCATCCGCGCGGTAGCTCCCTACCTCGTCAAGAACGGCGGAGGCCGTATCATCGTCACGTCGTCGACACAGGGGCGGCACGGCACAAAGTACGGGACAGCCTATACGGCCTCGAAATGGGGCATCATAGGCCTGATGAAATCTGCGGCCTTGGAACTCGGGCAAATACGGAATACGGAATCACGGTCAACGCGGTCATCCCCGGTCTGGTCGACACCCCGCTCACGCGCCATAGGCAGCGATACGCGCAAGCGATCGATGATTTGACCAATGCTGAACCGCTGGACAAGCTGGAAGCTGAAGCGAAACAAAAGCTCAGCGCCAAGTCTCCGCTCGGCGTGGCTTGGCTCCCTCCCGAGGCAATTGCCCCCGCAGTCGTCTTTCTCGCCAGCGACGAGGCTACCTGGTCTCGGGCGCCACCTATGACGTGACGGGGGGCGACGGCGCCAACGATACCGCCTGAGCTGGCGGCAACACATCAATTTGGCGACTGTGTCTGGAAGCCTGCTGGCAAGACAACCCGATACGCGGTGGAGCCTGGGCGGATTGCAGTTTGTGCCCGCTCAGGACGGCCCTTTGTCAAAGCGGAGCCAGCGTAGACGCAGCTCCACGAGCAGCACCAGAATGGCGGCAAGGGGAAGGAAGGGCGTGACCCTCAGCCAATGCGTGGCGATGATGCCGCCAACGACGGCGCTCCGAGGTATGCGGCAAGCGCGGTTAGTTGCTGCGCTGCAAGACCAGTAAGCAGGGGACGATGGCCGGCCAGCGTCCGCTCTACGAGGTCGCCGACGATCGCCGTATAGGTGCTCGTGAAGATCACCGTCATGATCCCGGGGATACCAATCGTGCGACCGATGGCGCCTTGCAGCCCCATGGCGACCGCCGAAAGGACGATGAGGCCATAGACGACTGATGAGTGGACAGGATCGCCCGCGAAAGGCCACAGCGCGGCAAAGGAGGCAAGGAAGAGCGCTTCGAGGCCGAGCGTCCAGCCGCTCCCGCGCTCGGATTTTGCGAGTGACAGGGACGCTACCGATACCCCTGCCACGTAGCCGAGGAGGGCAGCGAAGGAGTGCATCGCCGCGCTGAAATGCCCCTGACTAATTGCAAGACCAAGGACGATGGTGTTGCCGCTCATCGCCAAGGTAAAGATCCCGCCCAAGACGAGGAAGGCGATCGCGTCCATGCTCCCAGCAGCGAAGGACAGCAAGGCGAGGCCAAGTGTAATGCGGTCGCGTGCGCCTGCGGGCGTGAGGGACATGGTTGGCTCTTGTGGCATTGGGGTGCGTCGTTCAAAGACGTCGTTTCGATGATCGTAGCAGATCGCGCGGTGGCCACGCCTGGCGTGCGCCAATTCCTGACTAAAGCAACCACTACGCCGCCCACTTTTGCAGTGTCGCAGAATGCGAATTCTGCGACAAGACTCAAGGTCTGAAACGGCAAAGCCTTCGCGCAGCATCTGCCTCCAGACCTTGCGCGCGCTATAAACCTCGAAGTTCTCGGCGAACACGCGCTCGATCTCTGACTTCAGTTCCAGGTCCCGCTTCGCCCGCGCCGATATCGTGCGCGACTATGTCATCGAGCATCTGGCAGACGCTCCGGCCCGGCGATTGCTGGCGGATAGAGCCTACGATGCCAAAGCCTGCGTGATCGGTTGGTGGAGCGTGGAAGGCGACGCGCCAAAGCGACGATAGCTTTCTGCTGGCCGCGCCGTTTTGGCAACGTTCATTGCTCAGGCTTTCAGCCAAGACCATTTCTTGACGCGGGTTAGCATCACCTGGCCGCTAGCAACGAGCGCATCATCCCATTGCCGTATCGCGAGATGCGGCCCACCCGCGTGCTTTCACGACTGATGGAGCGCCGGTGTCAAAACCAGCGCCGCCCAAGGAGTCTCCGGCGAGGCTCGATCCGCGCCGGAAAGCCCTTTACGATCTGCGTAAGCATGCGTCTGGCGAGAAAAATCTGACATATGTGCTTTCGTTCCTCGCAAACTGCGCCGGCGTTGGCCTGCAGGCCCTCACAACGCGCGCGCCGGCCGTTAACCCTTCGCGATCTTCGATCATCCGGCAGCGCAGGCTGTGTACACTTTTTAATGCTTTCTCGCTCGCGGATGTTAGGAACCTTTGTTGTGACGCCGAATTCAGGAATTGCGCGTGATTGGGGAAGCGCAATCGGAATTCCAAAGGTGGTTCGTGAAAACCACTGTTCCCCTCTGCAAATGGGGCGTAACAAGTGAGGATCCTTTTCGCAACGCCAGAAGTATCGGATTTTGTTCAGGTCGGCGGACCTGCCGCCGTATCTGAGGCTCTCCCGCGCGCCTTGCGCCGTTTTGCTGACGTACGCCTCATCATTCCCGGCTACCCTGCTGTGCTGCGAGGCTTGCAGGACCTCGAAATCGTGGGGCGATGCGCGCCCTACGCATCCCTTCCCGCCTTCGAGATCGGCCTAGTACCCGGAATCATAGCTGAGTGATACGGCGGCCTTGGAAGCGACGTTGACGGACCTTTTTCTTGGTCCAGAGGAAGGGCTCGGCTTTGTCGTTGTACGCGTTGACGTAGGCATCGATGTGCTCCTGAAGCTGCTTGAGGCTTGTGAAGGAGCCTTCGTATAGATCGGCTGCTTGCCGGGTCGCGGCTTGTCTTGCAGCCCTTCAAGGCCATGATCGGCATAGCGGTGCCGCCAAAGGCTGACAATCCGCGGCTGGACCCCGACTTCTTTGGCGATCGAGCGGGTGCTGCGCCCGTCCGCCGCCAACAGAACTATCCGCGCTCGCTTCAAATCGCGCTGCAACGTCACCGGTGAGCGACAACACGCCTCAAGCACATTGCGATCTTTCCTCGAAAGGCGAACTTCTCTTGCTTCGGGGATCATCCCGATCTTGAATCACGACTCACCTTCTAAGAAAAGGAGGTACTAGGGCACACCGCCGACGGGCTGAGCTACTACGTCGTCCGGTGTCAGGAGCTATACGAGCGAGACGGCACCCCCTATGCCGACGGCCGTGGGGCCGATTGGGGCGACAACAATGTGAGGTTTGCGACATTCTCCTATGCCGCCGCGCAGCTCGCCCGAGGGCTCGTAGATAAGAACTGGGCCGTCGATCTGGTCCATGCGAATGACTGGGAATGCGCGCTCATCCCTGGCTATCTCGAATGGCAGTACGCGCACATTCCGACGGTATTCACGATCCACAATTTGGCCTATCAAGGCGTGTTCGACCGGAACTCGCTCGCCCCGCTGGGAATCCCTGAGGCAAGCTTCAACATCGACGGCGTGGAATTTTATAACCGGCTATCGTTCATCAAAGCCGGCCTAGTCTACGCCTCTCACCTTACGACCGTCAGTCAGACCTATGCCCGGGAAATAACCACCCCCGAGTTTGGCTGCGGCCTCGAAGGCCTGTTGAAGCGACGGGCCGACCGCAACCAGCTTTCCGGCATCCTGAACGGTATCGACGAGAGCTGGGATCCGCGGACCTGCTCGTCTCTATTCCAGCCGTTCGGCGCTGGCGACTGGGCGGAACGCTCGCTCAACGCCGACGATGTCCGGAAGCAGTTCGGCCTTGCGGTTTCGAGAGGTCCGTTGTTCGCGCTTGTCGCGCGCTTGATCCATCAAAAAGGCGTCGATCTCGTAATCGAGAGTGCTCAAGCCATTGTCGAGGCCGGCGGCCAGATCGTCGTCACCGGCAAGGGCGAAACGCGGTTCGAGGAAGAGCTGCTCGAGGAGCAGACCCGCGCACCGCGCGCGATTGCCGTGAGGATCGGCTTTGACGATGCTGAAGCGCGGAAGATTTTCGCCGGCAGCGACTTCACGCTGATGCCGTCGCGCTTCGAACCTTGCGGGCTGAGCCAGATGTACGCCCAGCGCTTCGGTTCGCTTCCGATCGGCCATCGCACCGGAGGCCTCGCCGAGACCATCGTGGACGGCCAGACCGGCTTTTTGTTCGACCGCGCTTCGGCACCCGGTTTCCTCGGAAGTCTTTGCCGGGCATTCTCGACCTTTGGCATGAAAGACCGCCTTGATCACATGCGACGATCTGCCATGGCGCAGTCCTTCAGCTGGACGAAATCGGCCAAGTCATACGTAGCACTCTACAAATCGTCGATCGACAGGCGTCCGGGGTGAAGCCCTGGTAGCACTTGCCTTCATCAGCATTATCGACGTGCCGGGCGCTTCCGCAACCCAAAGCCGTCGTTCAACGCTGGACTCCCAATCGGCGGCGGCAGCATTACATTTTCTGCATCGCATGTGGAGTATCGCGATGTCTTGGATTCCGAAAGACCCCGCCTATCGGATAGAGGCGCTCCAATTCCACCGTGTCGAGGAGATGGAGATATGGAGTGCGAATAGCGACGGCTATTCCTTCACAATCAGTTTCTTCGAAAGTTTTGCCGGTGCCGGATTTCACGCAAGGCCAGGCTATGTGGCGTCATGGCGTCCGCTTTACGGAGACCGTGGCGCAATCAAGATCATCGGCTCACCATTTAAGTCTTTCGACGAGGCCGAAGTCGCCTGCGATGCGATGCTAAAACACCTACTGAGCGACTAGGACGGATCGACATTCAGGATTCCCAAGCGGTCTGATCGCTGATTCATAGGGTTCCGTGATTCTGGCACGGAGTTGCACGATGGGGATCAAGCGGTATGAGCTGAGCGATCGGCAGTGGGCAACGATTGCACCGTTGCTGCCAGGCAAGGTCGGTGATCCGGGGCGGACCGGAGCGGACAATCGGCTGTGCGACACCGGGGCGCGAGGTGAACGCCGGCGACGTGGTGGCGCACATTTCCAATGCCAGGCTCGATCGAAGCACCCTCATCATGCTGGAGCAGAAGTCGTCCGACGCACGGCAGAAACTGGTGGCGACGCAAGAAAAGCGGAGTTCCGACTTAGATTATCTGACGTCGCTGAATGCGGAAATCGAGGGCCAGCTGGCGCAACTGAAATCGCAATTCAAATCGCAGATTGAGGAGTTGCGCGCCAGGGTCGCCGAATCCGACTCACTTGGCGGCGCGAAGAAGGCGCTGGTCGATCGGCAAACCAGGATGGTCGAACGCAACACCGCGAGCATGGACATGTTGAACCCGACGTTGAAGCAATATTCAGCGGCGCTTCACAACACGGACGCCGAGAAGGCGAAGTTCGGCCAGAAAATCAGCCAGCTCGACGCCTTGGAAAAAGGAATCTATGTCGGCGACGATCTGATCCCCATTGCCACACTTGTCCAGAAGCGGCGGGATATCGACCTTGACGCCAAGCGGCTCGCAATCGAAGAAACTGAATTGTCTTCGCAGCTCGCCGACCAGAAGGGGCTGATCGATGCGGAACGCACCCGGCTTGACAAGTTGGCCGCGGCGGAGGTGCGGGTTTCGGGCCGGGGCATGGTCCTGACAGTCGAAGCCTCCAGGGGGCGCCATGTCAGTGCCGGCGACGCGCTGGCCTCGCTGGTCGACTGCGAGCAGCAGTTCGTCGTCGCCATCTTCTCGTACCGGCAGGGCCAGAACCTGGCGGCCGGCACCCATGTTCGGGTCGATGGAGCACCCTTCGGGTCCGGCATCATCACCTCGCTGCTGCCGAAGACCAGCGACAAGCTCGATGAACGCTACGCGGTGCCGTTTCCGCAAACCGAACGGCGGGAAATGTATGCGATGGTGATGCCGGATCAAAAGAACGGCGATGGCCTGCGCACCGAATCCGCCGAGGCGGCTGGACAATTTTCGCCTTGCGCGGTCGGCAAATGGGTCACGGTGACGCGGGACAACGGCGTCGTTGTCCCGTCGATGTCGGTCGCCTGGCGGCAGCTCGCGGCCTTCGTGACCTCGTGGGAATCGGCCAATGCCGAACCGCTTCATGAGCGCAATCGGAAAGCGGGACTGGCCCGGCTCTCGGCTAAATTCCGCGAGGCGCCGCAGAACCGCCACACCTCGGCGAAATGGGAAGACTGGCCGGCCCGCACCGAAGCGGTCGTTTCGAAGTGATCCGGCCCTTCATCGTCGGCCTGTGCATCGCGATTGCGTCAGGTTCCGCAGCAATGGGCGATCCAGCCTCCAGCCACAATCCATATTGCGCCGGGCTAAGCCGGGCTGTGGCGTCCCAGGCGCGCGGTTCGGAGCCTGTCTTTATCCGAAGCTATGAACCCGGGCAGGGTGAAGATCATCTGCCTCGCGGACTGGCCACGACGGCATTTGTCTATGACAACGCCTTGGCCGCGATCGCGTTGGTGGCGTGTGGAAACCTGCCGGAAGCGCGGCTGATTGGCGACGCGCTGAGCAAGGCGGTTCGCGCCGACCGCACGTTCCATGACGGCCGCATCCGCAACGCCTATCGCGCCGGCCCAGTCGGCAAGGGACCGCCCGCGCTTCCAGGCTGGTGGGACAGCGACAAGAAATTGTGGGCGGAAGATCCCGCACAGGATGGCACCGCCACCGGCAACGTCGCGTGGGCTGCGCTGGCGTTGCTGACGCTGCATCAAGCGACCCATGACGCGGCCTATCTCGCCGATGCGGAGCGGCTGCTCGCGTGGATCATCCGCAACACCGCCGCCGAAACCGAGGGCTTTCGCGGCGGTTTCCACGGCTACGATCCCGCCCAGGTGCGGCTCGCTTGGGTGTCGACCGAACACAACGCAGATGTGTACGCGGTTGCCAACTGGCTGTTGCGGCTGACGGGCGACACGAAATATGCCGAGGCGGCGTCGAAGGCGCGGCGGCTTCTCGACGCTTCGTTTCGCGACGACCACTTTCTGCTCGGACGCAACCCCGACGGAAAACCGGCTGACGACGCCATGCTCGCGCTCGACGTTCAGCTCTGGCCATGGATGGCGGTCCCCGATGCGCCCGCCGAGTGGCGCAGCGCGCTTCGTTTCGCAGAGACGCATCTGGCTGTGCCCGGAGGCTTCGACTTCAATGGAGACCGCGACGGTCTGTGGGTTGAAGGAACCGCGCAAGCGGCGCTGGCCTATCGCATGTCCGGCGACCTTGCGCGCAGCCGGGCGATTTTGGCCGCGCTTCGCTCGGATCAAACGGAATCAGGCCTGCTCAACGCCACGCGCAGCGCCAGGGTGACCACCGGCCTGTCGATCGACCCCACCAGCACGAACGCCGACTTTTTCTACTATCGCAGGCCCCACCTCGGCGCCACCGCATGGGCCGCGCTGGCGGCAACCGGCTGGAACCCGTTCACCGGGCGAAAGATGAGCTGATGCTGGAAAGCGCCGCCGACAATTCGTCGATCCTAATGATCGATTTTGGACTGTGGATCGGGCTGCTTGTGAGCGCGCGCCTGCTCAACCCCTCACGGGCGCTCGATCGGATGATCTTCGGGTCGACAGCCGGAGCATTGCTCGTGATCTATATCTTCTGGTGTTGGCACGACACCTTGCCGCGGCTTTCGATGTCCGCGCAAAGCCTCTGGCCGCACCTGTTTTTCACGCTCGAATTCATCGCGGTCGTCTACACGCTGATGTCGATCGTCATTCTGTTCCGCAGCGTCGATCGGTCCGGACAGGCCGATCGGACGGAGCACGATATGCGCGTCCGCAACGCCTGGCCCACCGTCGATGTCTTCATTTGCACCTATGACGAGCCGCTTGAGGTGATCGAGCGCTCCATCCTGACAGCGCTCGAATTGGATTATCCGGATTTCACCGTCTGGGTGCTTGACGACACGCGCAGAAGCTGGCTTCGCGACTACTGCCTGGAAGCGGGCGCGCGATATATCACGCGATCGGACAACAAGGCGGCGAAGGCCGGAAATCTCAACAACGCGCTTACGGTGACATCCGCCGCGACCAATGCGCCCGTCATTCTGGTTCTTGACGCGGACTTCGCCCCGCAACGGCATTTGCTGAAACGAACGGTTGGCTTGCTGGCGGACCCGGGTGTAGCGATCGTTCAGACGCCGCAATTCTACTACAACAGCGATCCGATCCAGCACAATCTGCTGGCCACGCAAAGCATGGTCGATGACCAGCGGTTCTTCTTCGACGTCTTTCAGCCTGCCAAGGATGCCTGGGGATGCGCGTTTTGCGTCGGCACCTCGTTCGTCGTGCGCCGCGATCGTCTGGTTGAGATCGGCGGATTTCCCAGTCAGGCAATCTCGGAAGACATCAACCTGACCTACACGATGCTGGCGCATGGCTATCAGACCTGGTGGCTCAACGAGAAACTGAGCTGCGGATTGTCCGCCGAAGGCATTCCCGAATACATCACGCAGCGCAGCCGCTGGTGTCTCGGCACAATCCAGGTCGCACTGTTGCGCGACGGGCCGTTGTTCGGTCGCGGACACTCCGCGATTCAACGGCTGCACTACATCCACGGAATTCTGAACTGGCTCTGCAAGCCGTTCCTGGTTCTACTTCTCATCGCGCCGATGATGTACTGGTTCGCCGGTCTGCCGGCATTCGAGGCCGACTATCTGGCGTTCCTGCGCTACGGCGCGCCGGCCATTCTGGGTCAGACCATCTACATGGCCTGGATTTCACGATCGCGCACCGTTCCCTTGTTCATGGAGGCGACGCACGCGATCGTTTCGTTTGCGGTCTCCGCGACGCTGATCAGCGCCGTGGTCAAGCCGTTCGGCCGGCCGTTCAAGATCACCGACAAGGGCGGTGACCGATCGGCGCCGAAGCTGCGGTGGAAGCTGGCGCTGACGTTCGGCCTGATTGCGTTCGGCTCCGCGGCGAGCATCGCATGGGCTTTTCTTTCTCCCTATGCGGCCAGCGAAATTTCGTCTCGCGATTACTTCAATCTGCTGTGGGCCGGCATTTCGATGCTGATCGCATTCATCGCGTTCGTGGCTTGTTTCGAATTGCCGCGAGGCGACAAGTTCTTTCCTGTCAACGAGGCCGGCGCGCTGGCGCTCGCGGGCAATGATCATGCTGTTCCCTGCCGCGTCGCCGCGCTCTCCACCTCTTCCGTGGAATTGACATGGACGGCAGCAATGCGTCCGCTGACCGAAAGCGCCCAGCCTTGGCTCTACATGGAGCGGCTGGGGTGGGTCGCGGTCACCGTCGCGGCGGCGACCGGCAAGACCGCCCTTGGGCATCTTCATCCGACCTTCGAGCAGCGAAGGCGGCTCGTGATCTGGCTGTTCGGGTTGCCTCCGAGTGACGTCGTCGAGACCGTGCGCATCACCGGCGTCATCGCGGGCCTGGTTAGACGCGGTTTTCGCGGGCGCTAATCTGATCAGACACGATTATAGCCGGTGGCTGGACTCGTTCCGGAACCCGGGAATCCTTCGGGCGTTAGTCGCGATCCACGAAGAGGAACGACAAGGCCGCGGCGAAAAAGACAGCGAAGGCCCACGTGCGCAAAGCAAGACCTGGCGCGGGTAGTACAGGATACGGTGCGCATAATGAATCAAGTACGACAGAGCGGGGTGGCGCGGTGAAGATGGCGGTCAAGAACGTTGGCGACAGAAAAGCCGCAGGAAGGTCGAAAAGCACCTTGGGAGCCCGGGGTGCCGAGGCTGAACTCGTTCTTCCTGGCTGTCTGAGGACTTCCTTGGAAGCCGGAGCTGCCGCTATGAAACCTGACTGCGAAGTACATCTTCATTGGCTTTGTGCTGGCATGGGCCGCTAACTCCGCGGCCGGCGCCGAGATGAACGCGCCTGCCATTAACTCCGCTGAGCCTTCGAAGACGACCCTGTCGAACGAGAAGCCGACCCCGGCAGGCGTTAGGCTGCAGGTCCTGCTGGATAGGGCGCACTTCTCGCCGGGCGAGATTGACGGCGTATTCGGAGAGAACGCGAAGAAGGCGCTGCGCGCCTACGAAGAGGCCCAGCAATTGCCAAGCTCGGACAATGTCAGCGTCGAGGCCTGGAGAAAGCTCGCGACGGACGACCGTCCAGTGATCGCGAACCACACCATCATGGATAGGGATATTGCCGGGCCGTTTCTCCACAAGCTTCCTGCCAAATTGGAAGAAATGAAGGGCATCCCAAAGCTGTCCTATGTGAGCGCAAGAGAGGGGTTGGCCGAAAAGTTTCACGTGAGCGAGGACCTGCTCGTGGCTTTAAATCCCGGACGGCATATCGACCGCGCCGGAGTAACCATCGTCGTCATCGATACCGGTACCGGCCAAATTCCTAAAAAGGCGGCAAAGGTGGAAGTCGACAAAAAACGGCAGACCGTGAAGCTCTTTGACAAGTCGAACGGGTTGATCGGATTCTACCCCGCGACCGTCGGCAGCGAGGAGAAACCATCGCTCTCAGGTACCCTGAAGGTGACGACGGTCAAACGCAATCCGACCTATCATTATAATCCAGCTTATTACTTCGGTGGCGTCCATTCACGCAAACCGTTCACTATAGCGCCAGGGCCGAACAATCCGGTCGGCACGGTCTGGATCAGTCTTTCCGGCGAGGGCTACGGCGTCCATGGCACGTCATCTCCTGGGAAGGTGTCCAAATCCGAGTCGCACGGCTGCATCCGCCTCACGAACTGGGATGCCGAGCGCGTCGCCGAAGACGCTGGAAGCCTTGGTACCACTTCGCTATCCTGTTTGAAGCGCTGTTCATCCTTACCGCGGTCGACGCCGGGACGCGGGCGGGCCGCTTCATGATTCCGGATCTGCTCAGCCACATTTACGCGCCGCTTGGCCAGACCGAGTCTATTTTCTCAAATATCTCTGCTACAGTGCTATGCGTCGCCGGTTGGGGCTACTTCGTCTACCAAGGCACCATTGATCCCCTCGGCGGCGTGAACACGATCTGGCCGCTGTTCGGTATTAGCAATCAGATGCTCGCCGGTATCGCACTGTTCTTGGCCACAACTGTGCTCATCAAGCTCAAGCGCGAGCGCTACGCATGGGTGACGCTCGTGCCGACTGCATGGCTCCTGGTGTGCACGTTCACAGCCGGATGGATGAAGGTGTTCTCGTCTGATCCGCGAATCGGCTTTTATTCGCTGGCAAACAAGTACAGCGAGGCGACATCGGCCGGTACTATCTTGGCTCCTGCGAAGAGCATCGCGGAAATGTAGCGCGTCGCGCTAAGCAATTACATCTGCGGCACGCTTACGGTGATGTTCGTGCTGATCGTGATGATGGGCTATTTCACCATCCGGACGTTTTTGGCTCGCTGGATGTCTGATAGCCTGTTGCCACCGGACGCCGGCACTCTCTAGGATCAGGACCTATTAAATTCTTGCGGTTGGCATGATTGGCTGATTCATTGGTGTCGCGAGGGGGCGTCACCATGGCTGATCTGTTTTTGCTGTCGGAGGCGCAGATGCGCCGGATCGAACCGTATTTTCCGTTGTCGCACGGAGTTGCGAGGGTTGATGATCGGCTAGTGATCAGCGGCATCGTCTTCGTTATCAGGAACGGGCTGCGCTGGCGCGATGCGCCGCGTGAGTACGGCCCGCACAAGACCATCTACAATCGGTTCGTGCGCTGGAGCCGACTTGGCGTGTTCAACAAAATCTTCGCGGAACTGGCCCGCAAGGCCGGCAAACCATCCCGATTGATGATCGATGCGACTCATCTGAAGGCGCACCGTACCGCTGCGAGCCTTTTAAAAAAGGGCCTGTTCCCCGACGTATCGGGCGCACCAAGGGCGGTTTGAACTCGAAGCTGCACGCCGTATGTGATGGCCAGGGACGTCCCATCATCATGTTGCTCAGCGAAGGCCAGATGAGCGATTACAAGGGCGCTGCGTTGATGATCGACGCGTTGCCGTTGCCGCCGGCGAAGCAGTTGCTCGGCGACAAGGGATACGACGCCGACTGGTTCCGTCAGGCGCTCGCCGCGCGCGGCATCACGCCATGCATCCCGTCGAAGTCGAACCGCAAGAAGCCGATCGACCATGATCGTGTGCTCTATCGCCAGCGGCACAAGATCGAAAACATGTTCGGCAGGATCAAGGACTGGCGGCGCATCCATACCCGCTACGATCGATGCGCTCATACCTTCATGTCCGCAATCTGCATCGCAGCCGCAGTCATCTTCTGGCTCTAATCAATGAGTCCTGAGCCTAGTTACATTCCGTGGCTCTGGAATACCTTCTGGCACCGCTTGCTCAGCTTCGTGCGGTTTTTCTGTCCGGCAAAGTCGCTGTGCGTCTCGTGTGCACGCCTGTTGCTCCTGCGGGCTGCCCATATGGCCCTGAGCTAATGACGAGGACGCTCCGGTCAGTAAGGCGATAGCGGCGAGCATTAGTTGGCGCATCGATCATCTCCATGAATTTGTGTCTAAGCCCAATCTCAGGATAAAGCGGCAACCTGTTGCGCAGTTCCTCCGGTTCCAATTTGATTGTCCGTCGTCAGATAATTTGAGACTGATTAAGCGGCTTGCGAAGGGAGGCTCTCGACGGATTGGTGGCGCGAACGTGGCCAAATCCGCTCGCGAACCGCTGACGTGGATCCATATCTTCGAAGAGCTGCGCGGGCGCAGTTATGACGGCGGCTACGATGCTGTGCGGCGTTCGCCAATAGGTCGCCTTATTGTTCGCCGTCAGGGCCTTTGAGACCAATTGAGGGACTTCACGGAGGTAGGATTTCTGGTTCATCGTAGCCGTAAGGAGCGCAAATGAAACAGAAATCCGGGCCGGACAAAGCGCCGGCAGAACAAGTGCTGAAGGACATCCGACGTCAGACCCGCCGAGGTTCGGCAGATCAATGCCGCGCGCGGCCACATCGGTCGCCACGCAGACTCGGGCACGTCCGTCCCGCAAGGCCTGCGTCGCTCGTTCTGCGTCAGCTCTCCGGAGAGCGCGACCACCGAGAAGCCGCGCTCCAGAAGTGTCGCCTGCAAATGCCGAACGGCATTTCTGGTGTTGCAAAACACCAACGCACTCGGCGATTCAAAGAATCGCAAGACGTTGACCACCGCGTGGTCGACATCGCTGGCGACGATTCTGATGGCGCGGTATTCGATATCGGCATGACCGCCTTCGTCGTCAGCGACCTCGATCCGAAAGGCCCTTTGCTGATATCGCTTTGCCAGCACGACGATGCCGCGCGGTAAAGCCGCCGAGAATAACAACGTGCGGCGCATTTCCGGCGTGGTCTTGAGGATAAATTCCATATCATCGCGAAAACCGAGATCGAGCATTTCATCGGCCTCGTCGAGCACGACCGCCTTCAAGTCCGAGACGTCGAGACGCCCGCGCCGCAAGTGATCGCACAATCGCCCCGGCGTGCCAACCACGATGTGGGCGCCCGCGGCAAGCTCGCGCTGTTCGCGGCGCGGATCCATGCCGCCGACGCACGAGACGACGCGCCCATTCGCGTATTGATAAAGCCATGCGAGTTCGCGATGGACCTGCAAGGCAAGTTCGCGCGTCGGCGCGACGATCAAGGCGCGCGGCATGGTCGCTCGCTGGAACCATTCGACGCCACCCAGGAGGTTTTTTGCGATTGCCAGCCCGTAGGCGACCGTCTTGCCGGATCCGGTTTGCGCCGAATCAAGAAGGTCGCGATCGACAGCTTCGTCCGCAAGCACGGCAATCTGAACAGGGGTCGGCTGATCGTAGCTGCGCTCGGCTAAAGCTCGGGCGAGTGGCGGAGGTGTGGTCGGAAATGGCACCGGATGACAAATCTTGTTGGCGTTCAGACCCCATCACATCGAATCGAACGGGATAAAGCTGCGTGCTGGCAGATTCACAGCCGCATATGTGGGAGATTTAATTGAGATTGAAGCGCTTTACGCTAAAGAGCGGCCGGCTGCCCATATCTCGCATGTTCGGGGACTTTTTCGTCGTGCATCTCCACTGTCCGCCTTGGGTCGATTGTGTTGAAAACTCCGCCGTTGAGGGGGTGAGATCGCTGATTCATTGTTGGTATCGGCGGAGGCTGGAAACAGTTTTAGCGCGTGCATCTGCATGCGTTGGTGCGCGCCTTTTCGGGACCTTGCGACCGGTTTTAACGAAGTTGAACTGTAGGTAGTGAAGTAGCCTGGTCGGGCAAAAGCGCCATCGTGCGTGCGGCCGGAAGCCGCCGGAGGCGGCTGATGAGCAGCGTGGTGAGTCTCATTCGGCGGGAGGGGCGCGAGAAGCTTGGCGTGCGGATCGAACATATCACAGCACGCTTGCTGGTGAACCGTACCGGGTTTGCCGGAGGCCGTTTGGTGTAAATTACGCCGCCATGCCTGGTTGCTCCAGCATAGCGTAGTAGCGTTGCTCGGCTTCGGCCGGCGGGATGTTGCCGATGGGCTCCAGCAGCCTTCGGTTGTTGAACCAGTCGATCCATTCGAGAGTGGCGAACTCGACGGCCTCGAAGCTGCGCCACGGTCCGCGCCGATGGATCACTTCGGCCTTGTAGAGACCGTTGATGGTTTCGGCGAGAGCGTTGTCATAGGAATCTCCGACACTGCCGACCGACGGCTCGATGCCAGCCTCAGTCAGGCACTCGGTGTACCTGATGGATACGTATTGGCTGCCCCTGTCGCTGTGGTGCACGAGCCCGCCGCGATGGACCGGCCGCCGATCATGCAGGGCCTGCTCCAGCGCATCGAGCACGAAGCCGGCGTGCGCCGTGCGCGACGCTCGCCAACCCACGATCCTGCGGGCATAGGCGTCGATGACGAAGGCGACGTAGACGAAGCCGGTCCAGGTCGCGACATAGGTGAAGTCGGAGAGCCACAGGACATTCGGCCGAGGCGCCTTGAACTGGCGATTGACGTGATCCAGCGGGCATGGCGCGGCTTTGTCGCTCATCGTGGTTCTCACGGATTTGCCGCGGATGGCTCCCTGCAAGCCCATGTCGCGCATCAATCGCGACACCGCGCAACGAGCAATATCGAAGCCGTCGCGTTTGAGCTGCCGCCAGACCTTGCGCACGCCATACATCCGGAAGTTCTCATCGAACACGCGTCGAACCTCGATCTTCATGGCGGCATCCTGCCTGGCGCGTGCCGACAGCCTGGCCGGGTCGCGCCGTCTGGCCACATCGGCGTAATAGGTCGAGGGGGCGATCGGCAAGACCTTGCAGATCGGCTCGACCCCGTGCGCCTCGCGATGACCGCTGATGAAGGCGATCATGGCTTGGACCGGCGGTCGAGCTCCGCCGTCGCAAAATAAGCGCTCGCCTTGCGCAAGATCTCATTGGCCTGCCGAAGCTCGCGGTTCTCCCGCTCGAGCGCCTTCAGTTTCTCCGCCACGTCCGTCGGAACACCTGCTCGCTTGCCCCTGTCGATCTCCACCTTCTTCACCCATTCCAGCAGGGTATGGCCGGAACAGCCGATCTTGGGGGCTATCGCCTCAATCGCAGCCCAGCGAGACGGATACTCGCTGCCGTGATCCACAACCATCCGAACCGCTCGGGCCCGAACCTCCGGTGAAAACTTGTTCGTCGTCTTGCTTGTCATGGCTCCATCCTCTCAGGAGTTGGAGCCTCCGGCAAACCCGGTACGGTTCATGGCGCCGTTTTCGGCGTCGGACTTAGATGTCCCGGCATCCGCAGCGCCGCGCCGCCGCTTTCCCGACGCGCCGTTCGTTTCAATATCGGATAATCAGCACGCTCCCTTAAATGAGGCCAACTGGATCGGCACCATTTACCACGGCTTGCCGACCGACCTGTTACGGCCTTTCGAGGTCGGCTCCTACCTCGCCTTCCTCGGCCGACTGACGACAGAGAAAGGACCGGAAGCCTACAGGCGGCGATCCGCGCGGCAGGTTACGGAGCGCATGCACCACGTCATGCGAATGCAGTTCGCGCTGAACTACGATGACAAGAGGGAAGGATTGGATGGGATGTCGCCAAACAGTTTGCCCGGCAGAATGATCTCGATATCCATGCCGCCTTCTGGATAGGTACGGGCATAGCTGCCTTGCAATTGTTTGTTGATTGTAAGATCCAGAAGCTTCGAACCAAAGCCACTGTCCGCGGCATCAGAATAGCCCGTCTTCACCGGCACCCTCTCGATCCACTTGATACGCAGGTCGTCAATGCCGCGGCTGATATGGACGCCCAAGGCGCCGTCCGGATCATTCAACGCACCATACTTGGTCGAATTTGTCGCTAGTTCGTGGAAAACGAGAGCCAGCGGCGTAACGGTTCTACCATGGATGAACACTTCATCGCCATCGACGACGAAGTGTTTGTCTTCACCATCCTCATAAGGCCGAAGCAGGGTACCGATGAACTCCTTGAGTGAAGTGAATCCCCCGGCAGCGTCAGACGACGCGGTCCCGGTGCGAATGCGAACAAGACCATGCGCATGGTGTAATGCCACGAGCCGGTTTCTCAGTGTGTCTGCCAGCGGTTTCATCTCGGGTTTGCCACGGACTGACAGGCTGATCAGCCCGTTGACGAGCGCGAACAGATTCTTGATCCGATGATCAAGTTCATTGGCCACAATCTCACGCTCGGCCGCCAGCTGCCTGAGCTGGTCAAGGATTTCATTTCTCGTCGCAGTGGTCGTGGAGATGATGAGCGGGCCCAGAGTAATAAGTGCAGCCCCCATGCTGATCGACAGCACTAGCGATTGATCGACATGCGACACGTCAATGTAGCCCAACGTTGTCGCCATGATCGCCCATATACAGAATGCGAAGGTCAGTAAGGCCGTCAGAAACACGCGATAGGAAATTGCGCACCAGAGAAGGGCCGGTACAGGGAATGCGAGAGCTCCTACTCCTCCGAAAAAGATCCCCGTGACGACCGAGAGCACCAACACAATAATCGGCGCTTGGTCGTGAAAGGTCGGCTGCGGCAGTTGCCGCCGCCCCCATTTACGGCCTTCCGGGTAGGACAGGATTATCGGCAAAAAAGCCAGCTGGTTTATTAGCTCGACGGAAAACCAGTACCGAAAGGAGCTTACTGCTGCCGGATCATGGAATAAAGGACCGATCATGATTGAGCCAACGATGCCGGCGAATATGGACGCGGCGCCCACCGCAAAGAGCAGGTAGAAAACCGAAGTCAGGCGCTGGAGACGCTGGTCGACCCGATCGAGCCTGGATAGCAAGACATAGCCGATGACCACGACACCGAAATTATATGCGGCCAGACCCGCGCCTGTCATAAGCCCGCAACCGATAATCGGGATCGCGATTGCGAATCCGGCAAGACAAGCGACCCAGCCCAGGGGAAGCGCCAATAAAGAAAAGCGCATGAGCATACCGAGCATGAACGGGTTGGCGGGCCAGATCAACGACAAGATCTTATCGTTTGCCGTGAGGGCACCGAAAATGCAGAGTACCGAGTAAGTTCCACCAAACATCAGAAAATAAAACCAAGCCCAGCGTGGGTTGGTCGGAGTCTTGAACCAGTTGATCATCGTTACGGCTTTGGCCTCGGCTTTAACTTCCCCTCCGTCAGTCTCAAGCTTAACATCGCACGGTGTGTCAACCGGCGCTTTCAATTGCGGGTTGCTGTCAGCCACTTCATTCCTTGGTCCTGCCCGGTGGCGCTTGCCCCCATGCGACCTGGTCGGATTGCGGAGACGGGGCGAGCGCGGGTGACATACGATTGCCGGTTCGAACTTGAATTCAGGAGAGGCGCCAATCCGATTTGAATATGCCAAGAAGGGCGCGAACCTTCGACCCGCCGGTGATACCCCCTTCGCCCGCGAGTTTCGCGTGCCGGCCGTAGAGCACGAGCCGCTTTGCGCCATCTAGGTGTGGAACCTCAAAACGTTGTCCTTGCTCAAACCGAACCCGCTGATCTGCGTTTGAGATTTTATACCACCATGGGTCGGGTGCCAGATGCGCAGCCAGACCGGCAGCTCCTGGGCGCGCCGATCTGATGTTGGATAGGATAGACGACTAACCCTATGTTGTTCAGAAATGTCCAGCAGGAGACGCCTGAACTTCAAATCAGCAATCCTTTCGCCATCGGAACTGCAATCAAGCTGACAGCGTTGCTTGCAGCCGTGATGCTGGCCGCAGAACTCGTGCGTCGCGATACAGTAGATCGGTTTGTTGCCCGATCCAAGTCGGTCGGAGCATACATTGGGTTAACGTCAAGACGATACCAATCGCGCGAGATTGATTATGGTGGCCGGATATCCTGGCGAGGCGATCGAATGTTGCGCACAATCCTTTATGAAGCGGCCAACAGCTTGCTATGCCGGGTGAAATCTGGCCTGGGCAGCACCTGAAAGAATGGGCCAACGCCATAAAGAAGCGCACGAGCCATAAGAAGGCCGTCGTAGCCTTGGCCCGGAACCTGGCAGTGATCATGCATGCTATCTGGACAGACGGCACAGAGTTCGAGTCCAGGGAGGCCTGATCAGAAAGTCCCGCGCCAACAGCGCCGGCGACAGTTCGTATCCGGTCAGAGCGGCAGGCTACCGGGAAAACCCGATCGAGGTACATGCGGGCAAATGCATCGCGAACTTCACATTTCGGATTCCGGTGCCTTGAATGCCGAGATGAAGCGCCAAATTGGGGCGACTTCGAAAAGAACCTTGCAGGTGGCCATACGCTACAAACTTACCGAGCGTCGATGATCAATTAAAGACCCTACTTGAAGATGATCGGCTGGGGCTGGTTTTATCTGTCGTGGCCTGGAGACTGGGTCCCACGATGTGTGCCTCTGACGTCACGGCCACGCTCGACCAAGCACTCTCGGCCTCCGGCCTCGATCACACAACCGCTGTCTTCTGAGCGACAATGGATCGAGTTATGTGGCGGACGACCTAGCCAAGTGGCTCAAGAGCATGAGGAGCTGGAATCCGTGCAATCTCTCGACCGTCCTCATGCATTATAACCACAACAGAGGCTGATGCATGGCGTTTCTGTAATGCATCAGCGACATTTTGTGCCCAAGCGATCGCAGCGGCATCGTCGCAACGTATCAGTCCAAAGCGATCACGAAGGTCCGCCGGTCCTACGACGTGGAAGTAGTAGCGCGGCATAGCACCCGACGTCGTCGAGTTTGATTCGAACTTAAACAAAGCACATCTCCTTCCACTCCTTGGAAGTGTGGACTGGTGCGTCCACATTGTGACGCGGAACATATCTCCATAATAACCGGCCACCGCGCGACCACGGGGGGACCGACGCGCGGGGCGCCAACGCATTCGCTGATCCGAGCGAGGAAGTGCGGCCGTTTACTTTGACAGCTGTAATCCCAGTGAGTTTACCCATTGCTCAAGTTTTGCGGCGTCATCGCTCTGCCAGATTGCTTTCAGCATTGTGTGTCGCTCGGGTCCATATGGAAGCGAGCTGATCTTTTCGCGGATGTCAGCTGCAAGTTCAGAAAGACCGTGAAGTGGAAGATCGATCTGCTGCACGGCACTGCTCCTTTCGCTTCGAGGAAGGCGGGTGCGCAGCTAGCGTTCTCGTGACCAATATTTGCCAAGAGCCGTGCGCTGATGAGCAGAGTGTGCGGTCCCAATCTTTGGGACGCTACTGAATTATTTAACGACATGGGGCGGAACGAATCGGGAGGTTCGGTTCTGGACATTTTATTCCTACTCGTAGGATTGCCAAAATGTTCAGCAATTTTCGCGCGGTTGCATCCGCAGCGACGGCCCGCCACGTTCTGCAATTCGAACACGGATGAAATGAGGATGTAATATTTTATGATTGCCCGGCGATGAGCAATCATCGACCTCATCGCTAGGGAAGCGAATGATCAAAATGTGCCTTTTTAAACTGCGCTTCTTTGTTGCTCGTGTTCGACTGTCCACGCGGATGATGGCCTCTATTTAGGCCTCTGCAAGCCGGGAGAGTTGACCCATGCTTTAAGCTCGCTCGTAGCATCGGCTTTGCGAGCTTTCTCCAATAGCGCTTGACGCTCAGGTCCTCCCGGTTCCAACCTTTTGGCTTCGTCGCGCGCGTTTTGGGCGAACTCGCCGAGCCGCTCAGTCAATGTCTTGATTTGCTGGAAGCGTTTTGCCATGGCGCTTCTCCCTGCTGAGGAAGGCCTCGGGAACGCCAGCGGAATTACTTCTATTTGATGGACCAGATCGGAGGTCCGATTCTGGAACTTGCTCCCACCCGCCAAATTCCCGGTCCCGATTAGGCCCGCCAGCCCCCACGGTGGGCCTTTTTGATGTAGCCGCGACGCACCTCACGTGGCTAGGAACTCATCTCCGCCCACACAGTTGCTAGAGATCTAGCGGTGAGATCCAACTGCCCATGATCACATTCCTTAGCCAAGTTTTGGTGCCAATCTCACTAGCCTCCGTCGCGGCGGTGCTGCTGATGGGCCTCACAAACATGATGCGCGGTGGCAGTCCCACCCGCTCGCAGAACCTAATGCGAATGCGGATCCTCCTACAGTTCATCGCGATTGTCATCACCATGGCGACGATCTGGGTAATGGGCACACAGTAATAGGGTCCTCACCGGTACCAAAAAATAAGGATGAGTTCATATGGATGAAGACAGGGAAAGCCCAATGCCCCAGGGGCCGACCGACAATCTGTTCCTTGCCGTCGGCGGCTTTGGATTTGTAGCGGCGCTCGTGGCGGTCGGACTGATTGTGGCGGCCAGCCTCGGACTTTTACGCTGAATGCTGCCGCCTCACCAATGCTACGAACGCCGGCGCGCGCCGCTGACGTTTGTGTTGGGACGGCCTGTATGCCTCTGAGAGGCCCAAGCAGCGCCGGGCGCGCGCCGCAAAGGAACGAAGGGCTAGTTGAGGGATTGATGTCTTCACAACGTGGAAAGGAGCGTCCCTATGAGCAACGATCCCGAAACGCGGCCCAGTGTGGGCCAAGATGTGCATCAGGACCCGCAAGGTGTTCATCCGCCGGCGGCCCCTAATAACATGCGCCAGGGGCGTCCACCGGCGCCCGCAAACACGCCGAACCCAGACCCTGGATATCCCGACCAGACGTCTATGAATCAGAACAACCCTGACCAACAGCAGAACCGAGGCGAGAGGCCGCGGGTGCAGCAGGAGCAGGATGAAGCCACCCGAAAGGCCGAAATCAGGAAGGCCGTAGAGGAAGATGATCCGGACAACAACCCTCGGGGCCAAGAAAAAACCGGATTCAGCGGCGGACCCTAATCGAGCCGCGCAGTCGCGCTAACCCTTACATGAAGGCCGCCCACTGGGCGGCCTTTTCCATTATAGAAAACCTCGCCGGGGCCGGATTGTCTTGCTCCAAACTTAGAGTTCGCTCTGGCTCTTTTATAGGAACGTCTTACAGCGGGCCGCATTTACCGGATGGGGGAAGAACCAGCACCTCACACAACCCCGAACCCGATCAGGCCCGCCGTTGCTCCTTCCGGCGGGCCTTTTTGGTGGGGCCCCTCTATCCGGAACGCACCCTCTGTTCGCGGCGTTGCCAGTGCGGACGGGTCTGTAGCCACTCCCAGCGTAAGGGTTCCTGGATGGGGTTGCGGTGTCCCGGCCGGACCCGTCCGTGCTCATTCCCGCGCCGGCGGGTTTGTTTTAGCCCGATCTCAAGGAATGCCTCGCTGGTTTCCTGCGCTGCCTGAAAGTCTCCCGGACAAAAGCGGTGGTCGGCCTGCGCCTGTTGGCGCCGAGCCGCAGTCACACCGCCATCCGCCGCGCCCGCTGGTTGGTCTGATGCCCCTTACCTGCTCTGAGCGCCTCGCGCGCTGCACGGATCTCGGGCGCGCCGATCTTCTCGCCAGCAAGTGTGCGCCGCTCCAGCGCCTCCCGAGCGGCCGCTGTGAGCGCAGGCGACGCCAAGTGCACCAGCGCGTTCCAGGAAAGACGTGTGAAGATCTCAGGCCTGGCACCAAGAGGCGCGCCACCTTGAGCGCGTTGACCGTGAGCTTGTCTCGACGTCGAATTGCTGTCGGACCTGTCGCCGTACGCGCGATTATTTGTCAACGGCGGAGCAAAACCCGGACACTTGGGCGGAGTAAAAGTAGGCCAGTCCAGACGCGGCGGAGGCCGCTCCGACTTCCGACAAGCATGCCGCGGCAGGACAGTGATCGAAGGACGCCATTGCCGTCCGGCGTACCTTGTCTCGAGGCTGGGTGGAGGTTTCACGCGCGAACCCAAATCATCGGCCTTTCGCCGTCAGGCGCCCGCGCTCCGTCTCGTTACCGTGAAGACGAGCCTTGGCATCGAGCAGCAGGGCCGAGCAGCAGCGCGCGCTTCTCGTAGCGCAGCCCGGCCTTGGCGATCAGGCCGCCGAGCTCGATCTTCTCCCGCGTGTCCTTCTTGCGGGCCTCCACGGAATCGGAGCGGCGCATCCGCTCAGCCCTCTTGAGCCGCGCCCGCAGACGCGCCAGATGCGACGCCCGTGGCCGCCTTCGACGTCCGGCCGCCGCTTTTGCGAAACCTGCTCGCTACCTCCTCGAAGGCCGACAGCAGAGCGGCCTCTTCGATCCGCACGGACGTCGTAATGTCTTCCGGGACTTGGTGCTCTTCACCAGAAAATGCGGGGCGGCGCCACGAGAATTCAGCCGCTACGGCTCCCCAACGCCGTGCCGGCCGGAGACCGGCTGCTCGCCTATGCCGATCCCTCGACCGTGATCGGCGCGACGATCGCGGCGCTCGTGGCCGTGTTCGGATTGCGGGTGGCGATGCGCGGCAATGCCGCGTTCGCGGACGCCGCGCCGCATCCGGGGACGACGGGCCATCCATGGCGAGTCCGACTGGATGCCAATGACCGAGGCCGCGCGGCTGTTTCCCGATACGGGCGGCATCGTGGTCGGCGAGCGTTATCGCGTCGATCGAGACGCGGTCGCCGACCGGGCCTTTCGCGCCGACGAGGTGGACACATGGGGAGCCGGCGGCAAATCCCCGCTGCTCTGCTTCGATGCCTCCTTCGGCTCCTCACATGGCATCGTCTTCGCGGGCTCCGGCGGCTTCAAGACCACATCGGTCACGGTGCCGACCGCACTCAAATGGGGCGGCGGCCTGTCGCCGACCGGAGCGGAATTATTGTTCGAGGTGCAAATCCGACCTCTTTCTAATTGCACTTGGCCGATAAGAAAAAAACGATGGCAATTCGCGGCCGAAGCTATCAGAACGCCGCGGAGCGACCGGGTCATTGGCTGAACTCACGGGCTCGGGAAGTGTTTCGACGGCCGCATCCATGGCGGATCTTAGGATCGCCACGACCTCCGGCGAGAAGGATGCATTGGCAAAGTCTTTCATCGCTTTATCCAAAGGTAGGCCGAGCTCTTTTTGCTCAGGGGACCGTCGTCCATTTATCAACGACGGTTGGCTGTGATTAAACGAACCTCAGTCCCATGATCATTTCGAAGACACGAGGATGAAAAGTGAGGCCAAACCCCTTTTGAACAATCGACCGACCCTTCTTCTTTCAAAATTGCCGATGCTGGAGCTGATGCCGCCGGGTCTCCTGCAGTGGCTGACGTCGCCACCGATCGGGATGGCATTTCTCGGCTCATGACTTTCTCCGTTAAAAGATGAACCTTAGTCTCTGGTCAGCTGTGCGAGGATGTCACGGCGTGCTCTCCTGTCGAGGCGGTTCGAACTTATGCGCTCGCCTTCCCACGGGCTGCATTCATCGCGTTGCGGCCGGTCTCGCGCAGCCGATCTACGGCTTCCGATCCGATGTCACCAAGTTCGGCCTTTAGCGTGTCGGAAGCCTCTCGCACGCTATGCGAGACGGCTCCGGCACGTGCCTTCAGGTCCTCTTTGACGCGGTCACTGACTTCACCGACCCATTCATTTTCGAGATCCGACGCAGTGAACGCCCCTGCAACGGCAACCCCGACCGCCAAACCTATGGCGCCGAGCACCAGCGGCTGTCTCTCGAGCAGATCGGAAAGGGAGGATTGGACCTTCGCCATGGTCTCCTTCGGGGGCAGCGCGTCGGCCGCCTCGCTGAAACTCTCGCGCGCGTAAGTGACCCCTTCTCCGAACCGATCTTTGATCGCGTTTGCGGCGTCGGATCCGCGGATACGATGTCGTCGGCTGCTTCCTTCAGTCTTTCGGACACATCTCGCGTCATGTCGTCGGCGGATTTGCCGAGATCCGCCTGGGACACGCTCTTTGCGGCGGCATCGGCCGCCGACAACACCGCATCCTTGGCATTTTCGAATCCGGATTGGACGGCCTTGCCAGCCGCGCGCTTCACGCCGCCACTCGCCTTGCCGAGGACTCTCCTTAACAAGGTCGGTCACAATTGATCCGCCATGTACATATTGTCTCTGGCGGCGCCTGGCCAGCGCGATCCGAAGCGTGCGGACCGGTCCCGACGACAACGTTGGCGGGATGAGGACGTTCGAGTTTCTCCTAGAAGCCGATCTGCATTTGAACCGACAGCCAGCGACGGTTGACTTATGTTTTTGTGGCCAGTCTCCGCAGGAGGTGGACATGAGAGACCATGATGTATTGCTTCACGTCATCGTTGAGATAAAGGATATTATCGACCGATATCTTGAAGTCGGCACCGGGTTTCCGGAAATTACGATTGATCGGTTGGTCGAAATTCTGGATCGGCACGAGTTGGTGGTCGCGATCGACCGGTTGGAGCGTGGGTTCGGACGGCCGCAGCTGATCAACTGAAACGCAATGCTTGGCGCGCATAATGCCGATTGTTGCCGCGACGCAGCTGTGGTCAGGCCTGGCGCGGCCGCGAGGATATCTCACTTGTCGTCGCAGCGCTCTCGCTCAACGAGATGCATTGCTCTGGCGTTGGCGCAGGAAACGACCCAGCAGGCGGCGTTTTCCCTTGCGCGGAATGAGGTCAATATCGCTTACCAGCTTCGCGCCACCCTGGCGTCGCTCTAGAACGACCTTTCGAGTATGAAAGGCTTCGAGTTCGACCCGATGTGCCACGCTGACGACGGTGGCGTTGGGAAGCTGCTTATTGAGGAGTTCCATCATCTTATCCTGGCTCTTTGCGTCGAGCGCGGACGTTGCCTCGTCCAACACGATAATATCGGGGTTGTGCAAAAACAGCCGGGCGAAAGCGAGCCGCTGCTTTTCGCCGCCCGAAAGCGTCTGGTCCCAGGGCGCTTCTTCCTCAAGTCGCTCCTTGAGATGACCCAGCCCTACTTTGTCCAGCGCGGTGCCAATTTGTTCAAGAGTCCAGTCTTCCGCACCCGCGGGGTAGGCGGCAGCGCGACGTAAGGTTCCAAACGGCACGTACGGCTTTTGCGGTAGCATGAACAACCGACGGTCCGGATGGAAGCTGACGCTGCCGCCACCCCATGGCCACAGGCCAGCGATAGCCCGCACCAACGTGCTTTTGCCGGTCCCGGACTCACCCGCGACCAGCACGCGCTCGCCTGTGTCGATGATCACTTCCGCTTCTCTCACCACGGCGGTGCCGTCGTCGAGCGTCACGGACAAGTCGTTAAGGCTGAGGATCGCGTCGCCCGCGCTCTCGCCGCGCTGGATGCGGCCGATGCCGTCGCCACGCTCGGCGCGATCCAGCCCGTCAATCGACATCATCAGCGACGCGATCCGCCGCGCGCAGGCATTCCAGTCAGCCAGACGCGGATAATTATCGACAAGCCAGCCGAACGCGCTTTGCACGATGGTGAAGGCCGACGCCGCCTGCATCACCTGTCCCAACGTCATGCTGCCATCGAGGAATTTCGGCGCGCATAGTAACAGCGGGATGACCGGAGCGATCAGGCTCGATCCCTGCGATACGATGGTGGTACGCATGTGCTGACCGCACAGGAGCGCCCATTGCTTGATGACGCTGGCGAACGTTTTGTCGATTCCGTCGCGCTCTTCCTCCTCACCACCCAACAGGGCGATGCTTTCGCCGTTCTCGCGAACACGCGTCAACGCGTAGCGATATTCGGCTTCGGCCTGGTTTTTACCCTCCGAAACCGCGACAAAGTGGCGGCCGATGTAGGCCATCGAAGTGCTGGTAACTCCGGCATAGATCACCGCCGCCACCACCAGAAAACCGGGCATGGTAAATGTCGACCCGCCGATCGTCAGGGTCAGCGCCCCCCCAATGGTCCAGAGCACCACAATAAAAGTTGCCGCCGAAAGGAACGCGGATATCACGCCGGAAGCAAAATCCACCGGCGCGTCGGTGGCAACCCGCAGATCCTCGGCGATGCGATATTCCGGGTTTTCGTGGTCGCCGCTGACAAGATTGAGTTGATAATAGCGGCCGTTGGTCAACCACCGCGACACCACCGAATCGGTCAGCCACGCGCGCCAGCGGCGCTGGATGCCCATGCGGGCGAACACCTGAAATACGCCGAGTGCCACGCTGCCGATCGCGAGCGGGAAGAACACCCCCGTTAGATAAAAAACCGTAGCGGAGTCGCGCTTCTCGATGGCGTCAAAGATCGCGCGATTCCAGACGTTGATGGCGTATTGGAACCCGACGTTTGTAATAATCAAGGCGAGAAGAGCCAACTCCTGGTCGCTCTGGAACCGGTCCTCGGCCCCGCGCCGGAACGTTTGCCGCTCCAACCGCTTTTCCTTTTAATAACCCAGGGAGAATTCCATGAGCATTCAGTGATAACCGAGACGTGCCCAACGGGAACATTCCGATGGTTTGCCACATATTGCAGATCACGGCTCCTGCATCCTCTCCGAGAACAAATGTTCCAAAAAATGTGCCGCGGTGACAACTGCTTGAAAGGCCGCCTATGCGTCAGCTTTCAAGTGCATCAGCCGCATCAGCCGTGCGGCATCGAGCGGAGCCGCGCTCTTCTGATCGTTGTCGAAATAAACGTAGATACTGTGTCCCTCGTTTCGCAGGCGTGATAGCCGCCGCGCCCAAGCCGTCAGTGTTTGCGGCGCATAACGATCGCGATAGTTTCCCGATGGTCCATGAGCGCGGACGTAGACATGGGGTGCGGTTACCTTCCATGGTGCCGGTGCGTCGTGATGGTCCGAGATGCAAAGGGCGCTGCTATGATCGCGCAGAAGATCGAAGGTTTCCGGCGTGTACCAGCTCGGATGACGAAACTCAAAGACGTAAGGGCGCGGTTTGCGGAGCCGCTTGAGAAACGACGCAAGCCGCGTGGTGTCCTTCTGAAATTGCGGTGGAAGCTGAAACAGCACGGGACCAGCCTTCGCCTTCAGAAGGCGGAGGCGACGTTCCAGCAGGGCGAGGCTGTTGCCGGATTTCGGGCCGAGCCGTTTCCAGTGCGTGATGAACTTTGAGACCTTCCAGGCGAAGACAAATTCTTGGGGAGTCTGTTCGACCCAGGCACGGACTGCCCCGGTTGTCGGTGTCCGATAGAAAACCCCGTTAAGTTCCGTCGTGCGGAAGTGATGTGAGTAGTAGTCGAGGTGAAACCGGGCCGGAAGTTGCGGCGGGAAAAACGGACCGCGCCAGGATTTGTAACTCCAGCCAGAGGTTCCGATGAGAAGAACCGGCTTTGGTTTCTTGCTCATCGCTCGGAAAGCCTCTTGCCTCGAATTGAGCGGACACCGAGTATTAACGGCAGCTCGGCGCGCCGGTTCCTGGGGCAGATGTGCTGCAAGAGCAACTAAGCAAGCAGACCAAATCAGACAGGTGTGTGGGCCTGTTTGGCTGCCTCATGGCCCGGAAAAAGATTCGCGGCATGATTCAGGAACCTCGGCTGCGGGCCGGAATTGGTGCCAAGGAGTGCGATGGAAGTGGCAGAGTGGCAGCGGAGGCTCCACGTCGGTTGGCGCCGATGTACAGCGACCGGGATTCGATGGATCGAGAGGGCTTCAGTTATGGGACTTGCACAATATGCAGTGGTCGTGCGCGGGCAGGGATGGACGATCCTGTACGATGGAGATGCAACGAACGATTACGCAACTAAGGAAGCCGCCTTTGAGGCGGCGGTTGCCACGGCAAGCCTGGCGATACGTGAAGGGCACGAAATTCACATCAGCGTTCCGGGTCGATCGGCGGGCAACAGGACTGCACTAGGCGCGGAAACAAGGTGATCCTCCCGTCGCGGTCTCCAAACATGGCGGCGCACTCGACGTTTGCCGGCCGGGTTCTTAGATCAATGAGTTTCTGGCGGTGCGGACGAACACGTTATAAAAACACGTTATAAAGAAGGCACTCATGGTTGAATCGATGGTCCGAACGGGAATGCCTCCTGTTAGATTAGATCGTAATGAATTTGAACGACGTTATCGTGAGCGCTTTCGGGATCCTGTGTTTTCGCCGCTCGGGCGCGAGCTTGATACGATCATAGCAGCGGCATGGGATGCCTATAGCCATTCGCGCAAGTCACCGGCGACCCGCAAGGCCGGTGCTGGGTTTGCCGATCCTGACTATGACCTCGCCGTCGACTGGCTCAAGGCGCGCGACGCGATCGATCAGGCGCAGCAACGTTATGATGACACGGGTCTGAGCTTGCGTATTCTTCTGATTAACGGCTCGTCGCGCAGCGAACACACCTGCCCGGGCGAAATGTCCAAGACCTGGCGGATGGTGGAGATTGCAAAATCCTGCTTTGTCGAAATGGGATTTGATGTCGATGTGCTCAACCTGTCGCGACTGGCGTCGGAATTTGGAAAGCAGATTCATCCGTGCAAGTCTTGCGCATCGACGTCGATGGCGCTTTGCCACTGGCCGTGCAGTTGCTATCCCAATTATTCGCTGGGGCAGACCGACGACTGGATGAACGAGATCTATCCGCTTTGGGTCGCCGCTCATGGCATTATGATCGTCACGCCGGTCAACTGGTATCAGGCACCGACAGCGTTGAAGGCGATGATCGATCGGCTGGTCTGCGCCGACGGTGGCAATCCCGATCCATCTTCAACCCACGGCAAAACCGTCAGCGAAGCAAAAGAGCTCGAACTGCGGGGCTGGCCTTATCCTCGCCATTTGGCCGGGCGGCATTTTGGCCTGATTGTGCATGGCGACAGCATTGGCGCGGAAACATTGCGGCGGTCGCTCTCCGACTGGCTGACGGATATGAAGTTGATATCCGCCGGCAACATGGCGGAGTGCGACGGTTACGTAGGCTACATGAAACCCTATGCGACCTCTCACGAGGAGTTCGACAAGGACACGGCTTTCCAGGAGGAAGTGGGTAACGCGGCCCGGGCGTTGGGCGCTGCCGTCAGACTCGCGCGTGCCGGTCGCCTCGATAATCCCGCTGAAGGGCTAAGCGATCCCGTTCCGAAATAAAAAAGCAACGAGTCAGCGCCGGAGCGATTATGCACATGCCGGATGACAATCGTCTGCATCGACAAGTAATCCATTTTGCCGGATTGGCTGCGCGACAACAGATACATCCTGCGCGCTGCACCTTTCTCGCTGCCTCTGCCATCTGGTTCGCCAACTCCACCTCCCTGACGCACGCGTCCGAGATCCGCGGGCATATGCCATGGTCGAAACTCGCTCGCGGCCTTGATCACCACCTTGATCCATCTTCGTCGTGCAGCTAAAGTTCGCCTCGGCCGGCCATGGTCTTGATCCGGTCGGCCGTCCGACAGGCGATCGCCTGGATTGTCAGGGAGGGATTGACGCCGCCGACGGTGGGAAAGACCGACCCGTCGCAGATCCAGAGGTTGCGAACGTCCCAGCTTCGACAATCGGCATTGACGACGCTGGTGAACGGATCATCTCCCATCCTCGCCGCGCCGTTCAAATGACAGGTGTCGTCATTCTGACGCCAGAGGTCGGTTGCGTCGACGGCCTCGAGCGCCTGGGTCATGAACGCGAGGGAGTGATCGATCAGGCGCCGGTCGTTGTCGCACCACGCGTAGGTGATGCGCGGGATCCGCAGTCCGTATTGATCGGTCTCGTCGGCAAGCGTGACGCGATTGGTCTCCTGCGGCAACATTTCGCCGACGATCTTGAGACCGACGACGTGATTGTACTTCTCCATTTCTTCGATCAGCCGCGCTCCCCAAAGGCCGCGGGCGCTCATGAGGGTGTTGGCCCACAACTGCGGCAGCGGGCCCTGGCTCATGTAGCAATAGCCGCCGAAGAAGTCCTTGCCCTTATCCTCGTAGTTCCAGTGTTCGGTGATGGCGAGGGACGGCGGCCCCTTGTAGGAGCGCACTTCCCTCTCCATCGTGCCCCAGACGGCCTGGTTCGACTGCACCATCAGATTCTTGCCGACCAGACCGGAGCCGTTGGCGAGTCCGTCGGGGAAACGACCGGTCGCGGAATTCAGCAGCAGTCGCGGCGTTTCGATCGCATAGCCTGCGACGACGACATTGCGCGCGCGCTGAAAACGCCACTGGCCGTCGCGATAGTAGTGCACGCCGGTCGCTACGGCTGAATTGTCCGTTTCGATCCTGCCGACCATTGCGAGATCGCGGATTTCGGCGCCGGCTGCGATGGCGCGCGGAATCCAGGTCACCAGCGCGCTTTGCTTGGCGTTGGTCGCGCAACCCGACGTGCAAAATCCGCGATACACGCACGGATGCGCCAATCCGCGTGGTGCCGAAAGCGTGGCGATAGGCGTTTCCGTCCATTTGATTCCCAATGCTTCGCAACCGTCGGCGAGCGCGCGTGCGGCGGCATTGAGCTCGTGGGCCCGGTAGGGATATCGTGGCCGGCGCGGCCCCCAGGGATAGCTGACCGGGCCGGCGATCTTCAATGCGTCCTCGACCTCGCTGTAATAGTGCCACATCTCGCGCCAATCGAGTGGCCAGTCAGCGCCATAGCCGAGCAGGCTGCGCGATTTGAACCATGCCGGACGGAACCGGAGCGAGACCATCGCGAAGTGCACGGTGGATCCGCCGACGGCTTTGCCGCTGTTGTTGCCGCCCATCTGGAGCGGATTGGCTCCGTCGACGATGCGGTCATCGGTCCAATACAATTTGGTCTGCTCCGACTCGTCCGATGCGAAATCCTCGAGTGGCCGGAAATACGGTCCCGCATCCATGGCAACGACGGAGAAGCCGTGCTCGGCAAGGCGGCAAGCGAGCGTGCCGCCGCCGGCGCCGGTGCCGACGATGACAAAGTCGACGGGCTCGTCTTGCCGGTGCTGTCGCATCGGAATCCATCCGCCGGGACGGAACACATCGGGGGCGCGGCCATGGGCGGCGCGCGGAGCGGCGAAGGGATCATCTGACACGATTGTTCTTCCGGCGCGCGGATTCGATGTCCCCGTCCCTGACTTCGGCGGCTTCCCAGGGGTCGCGCTCGTCATAGCCCATCCGCACATAGCCGCGCGGGCTCGCCGGACCGCCCCAGCCGATTTCGCTCCACGCCGTCGGATGGGCGTAGTAGGCGAGAACAATGTCTCTCGCCAAACGCATCCTGAAAAACACGTCCGAGGTCATTTCGGTCCATGCGGGGTTTCGCAGTTCCCCCTTCTGCATGCGCTGAAGCAGAACGTCCTGGTCGGCCTCCAGCAAGATGTGAAAGGGAGCGTCAAATGCGGCCCGCGTCTCGGCATCGAGAGCCTTGAGGCCGAGCCGCCAGGCATCGCCGTCCCGCGGCGTGCCCGGCGGCCGGTAACCGTCGGACTGGGCCAGGTGCAACTTTCGATCGACGAGCGCAGCGACGGGAATTGCCGATCGCGTTGGCGGCTGGGGCACGATCCGGTTTGCGGCGGCAACGACGGTCAAAAACTCGTCGGCGGCGAAGAACTGCGGCTCCGATCCGGTGGACAAACGCCGGGCAATCACTTCTCGAGTCTTGTCGTTCCACGACGGGCCTTGCCGTTTCGACAACACGTCGTAGCCCGGGAAGCGGGTGCCAGGTCTGGAGTCAGGCATCGGGATGATCTCTCATCAATGCCAATGCGGCCAGACCTGCGAGGGCCAGACCTGCGAAACTTGGAGGTGCGGGTAGGGGGGGACCGTTCAGCACGTTCTGGCTCCAGTTGCGCCACCCGCCCATGTTCCGGGACACGCCATAGGCGTGAAAGCCGACCCCCGCGATGCCCATCGTCACGAGCAGCCGCATCCACCAGCGTGCGAACGGATGGCGGCGGCCGGGACCCGCGGCAGCGGCGCGCGCCAGTAGCGCTGCGCCGATCGGCGGCAGCGTCACTGGCAACAGCATGAACGGGTTATGAAAGGCGCCGCGGAAATGAAGCAGGCCAGCTTCGCCGGCCGTTCCCAGCAGTCCGCCGCTTGTGAGCGCCGCCATCGCCCGGCCGGCGGGAAGACCAAAAATTGAAGGCGTCGTGCCGCGAGGCGTTTCACGCACCCGCTCGGAGCAGAATCCGATCAGGCCCGACAGGAGAATGGCCATCGGGGCGCCGAGTGGCGCGCCATAGAACAGGTTCTGCCAGCTAAACCCGCCGGATTTCTTCGCAACATTGTAGAAGTGGAAGCCGGTACCGATCAGGCCGGTAGCCGCGGTCAGCAGATAGGTCGTGTCGCGTATGACGTGGGCGCTTTCGCGCCGGTCGGCGGTGCCATGGATGCTGATGCCGAGCGTCAGCGCCGAGACGATCAGCGGGGTGAACATCGCCTTGTTCCGGAACGAACCGCGGTAATGCTCGATGCCGCTGTCAGCCAGCACCGAGAGCGCAAGCATACCGGCCGCGCGATTGAGCCGCTTCGCCGCGGTCACCGTGGCGGGTGGATCGAGCTTCGGGCGCAGAGCGCGGACCTCGGAAATGGCTGCGGCGTGGCGTTTAATGGCGCGGGCACGATTTTTCTGCCTTCGGGAGAGAGAACGTCTGTCAAGCATGACGGAGCCCGCCGCCAGCGTCGCCAGGCCAAGCGCGATTTGCGCCGCCGTTGCTTCATTCGTTCGTCTCATTGCCTCTCCCTATGCCGCATAGCGCGCTGCATCCCTCTCCTTGAATACGAGTCCGTGTCCGGGCCGCGACAGATCGGGTTCGATCAGGCCCTTCCTGGGCACCGGTGCGTTATCGAACAGCATGTGTTCGATACGGACATGATCGTGAAACCATTCGAGGTGGCGCAACCGCGGCGCCGCGCACGCGACATGCAGATGCAGCGCGGGAGCGCAATGACCGGACAAGTCGATGTGAAAGGCTTCACATACGGCAGCGATCTGAAGGAAAGCCGTCACGCCTCCGCATCGCGTCATGTCGGCTTGCTGCACATTCACAGCATGGGCTTCGAGCATTCGGCGGACATAGCCAACGGTGTAGGCATATTCGCCTGCCGCTATCTCGATTCCCGCCGGAATCCGCGCACGGATCGCGGCGAGGCCTTGGAGGTCATCGGACGACACCGGCTCTTCGAACCAGCCGACGTTTTGTTCCGCGAAGGAATTGGCGAGGCTCAGCGCCTGCCGGACAGTATAGGCGCCATTGGCATCCACGAACAATTGAGCGTCGCCGATCGCGCGCTTCGCCAGCTTGACACGCCGCGGGTCATCTTCCGGATGAGAGCCGATCTTCATCTTGACGAAGGCGCAACCGTCATCGGACACCCAGCCCGAAAGCTGGTTTGCGAGTGCGTCATCCGAATAGCTGGTGAAGCCGCCGCTGCCGTAAATCGGAACGCTGTTTCGATAACTGCCTAACAACTTTGCCAATGGCAGGTCCAGCAGCCGCGCCTTCAGGTCGTGCAATGCGGCGTCGACGGCGGAGATGGCGGTGGCAGCCAGGCCCTCGCGACCGAGATTACGAACGCAATGCTGCATCGAAAGCCATGCGCTTTGCGGATCGAGAGCGTCGAGGCCCTCGATCGCCTTTGCCAGTTCGCCCTGAATCAATCCTATGATCGACGCGCCCGAATAAGTGTAGCCGAGTCCCGTCATTCCCCCGCCCGAAACCTCGACCAGAACGAGCGTGGTGGCGTCCCACGCAATCGTACCGTCCGCTTCTGGCTTGTCGGTTGGGATCCTGAATGCGCGGGTCCGAACCCGTTCGACCGGGGCTTGTATTTTCATTTCAACGCTTGCCGGGAATGATACTGGTCAGAAGTTCTTTGGCGCTATTCTTCAACACGCTTCCGAGTTCCGGCTCATCCCGCATCATCATCATGAAGTTTTTCGCGTCCTTCAGCGTGATGTGCGGCGGCAGCGGCGGAACATTGGGATCTGTATAGGCTTCGAGGATCACGGGTCGGTCTGCCGACAGGGCTTCATCCCAGGCGGCGCCTACTTTGTCGGGGTTATCGACGAAGATGCCCTTGAGCCCGATCAGTTCCGCGTAGCGATGGTAGGGAAAGTCCGGAATGCTCTGGGTCGATTCGGTTTTGCCGGCGCCGAGCTGGATGCGTTCTTCCCAGGTGACCTGGTTGAGGTCGCGGTTGTTGAGCACGAGCACGATCAGCCGCGGATTGGACCACTTCTTCCAGTACTTGGAGATCGTGATCATGACGTTGAGGCCGTTCATCTGCATCGCGCCATCGCCCATGCAGGCGATCACGGTGCGGTCCGGGAATGCCATTTTACCCGCCACGGCATAAGGAGTGCCCGCGCCCAGCGAGGCGAGCCCGCCGGAGAGCGAGGCTTTCATGCCGCGCCGGATCTTGAGATCGCGCGCATACCAGTTGGCGACCGATCCGGAATCGGCCGTGATGATGGCGTTGTCCGGCAACCGAGGCGACAGCTCATAGAACACGCGTTGAGGATTGAGCGGCTCCGCGGAATCCATCGCGCGATCCTTGAGCGTCTGCCACCAGGACTTGAGATTGCTCTCAATTTCTTTAGTCCACGCCTTGTCGGTTTTTTGCTTCAGCATCGGCAGCAGTGCACGCAAGGTAGTCGCACTGTCGCCGACCATGTTGACGTCCATGGGATAGCGCAGGCTAAGCCGGCTACCGTCGATGTCGACCTGCACACCGCGCGCCGCACCCGGCTCGGGGAGGAACTCGCTGTAAGGAAAGGACGAGCCGACCATGAAGAAGGTGTCGCATCCCTTCATCAAGTCCCAGCTCGGTTTGGTCCCGAGCAGACCGATTGAACCGGTAACGAACGGAAGATCGTCCGGCAGGGCCGCCTTGCCCAACAACGCTTTCGCGACACCTGCCTTGAGGCGTTCCGCGACGGCAATCACCTCGTCGGTCGCATCGAGCGCTCCGGCACCGACCAGCATCGCAACCTTTTTGCCGCGGTTCAGCACATCGGCTGCGGCACGGAGCAGCGCTTCATCCGGCAGCTTTGCGGGCCCCGCATAGCCGATGCCGGTATGTGTCGCGCCATGTGCTACCGGAGGGTCTTCGTAAGGGAGCTGCTGCAGGTCGTTTGGCAAAATCACGCAAGTCACTGTCCGTCTGGTGTGCGCAATCCGGACCGCGCGGTCGATCAGATGGCGAACCTGCTCGGGGACGCTCGCCATTCCGACAAATTCACTTGCGACGTCCTTGAACAGGTTCTGCAGGTCAACTTCCTGCTGATAGCTCGCGCCAAGTGCTGTGCGAGCCTGCTGGCCGACCAGTGCGATCACCGGCATGTGATCGAGTTTGGCGTCATAGAGTCCGTTGAGCAGATGGATCGCTCCCGGTCCGGAGGTCGCATAGCAAAGACCGACTTGACCGGTGAATTTGGCATGAGCGGATGCCATGAAGGCGGCCATTTCCTCGTGGCGCACCTGGACATATTCCATGACATCCTTGGCCTTCTCCAGCGCCACATCCAGGCTGCCGACTCCATCGCCCGGGTAGCCGTAGACACGTTTCAATCCCCACTCTGAAAGCCGATGCCAAATGAAATCGCTGACGTTTTGAGCCATGGGTGTGTCCACTCTGAGAGGGATGCGTGCTGCGGCCGCCACATCGGCAACGCCGAAGGGCATGAAACGTTGCAGTCACTGCGGGCAGCTGACGTGCGAATTCCGTAAGTTCTGGCGCCACCAAAATTTCGTTAGGCCAAAGTCGAAGATGCTCCCTAGCGCGTGATTTAAAGCGGGATAGCGAACTCGCACCGGAACTTTCGCTTGGCGGCCCGGTTATGATTTGCATCAATCTGCCGGCCATCCGATCATGGGTCATCAACTGCCAAGCAACGATCACGGCCAAGGGACGTTCGCGGTCGCCCTGGAGACCGGTGACGAGACGACGGCTTGCCTGCAAGAGTTTGTTCGCTCCAAATCTGGTCTCGTCCGGATAGGGCCAAAGCAATGAGCGGGGTAGCGGTGGGCCGTAGAGTCTGGGCAATTGCAGAGGGCTATATTCCCGGCCAGAGCGTCAGCGGTGATCGCGCGCTTGTCTCGCACGAGACAGCGTGCATTCTCAATGCGTCCGATGAAGATGCTGAAATCGCGATCACGCTGTTTTTCACGGATCGGGAGCCATGCGGCCCATACCGGACGAAAGTTGGCGCGCGCCGCACGCTGCATCTGCGATTCAACGATCTGGCGGATCCGGAACCGGTGCCACGTGACACGAGCTACGCGTCGGTGATCGAATCGACGGTGCCGATAGTTGTACAGCACACCAGACTTGACTCCAGAAATCCGAATATCGCGCTGCTCTCGACAGTGGCGTTTGCTGCGTGACCGAAGTCCGAAGGATCGCTGAAACCGGTCCTCGATCGACCGTGATCGAACTCAGATCAGTCAGGCAAGTCCCCGCGGCGAGGGCATTGTAAGTGGCGCAGGTTTTTCGTCCGGCAGCGAACACGATCGCATTGCTGGTCATGGCATCGCTTGGCGCGGTCCCCGTTCTGGCCGCAGGCCTTGGTTATTCGCTGATGACATCGTCCTATATCACGAGCCAGTCGGTTACCCGGGAGCAGCCGGTGCCATTCAGTCACGCCCACCATGTCGGCGGCTTGGGGCTCGATTGCCGATATTGCCACACCTCGGTGACGACCGCGCGTTTTGCGGGAATTCCTCCCACCGAAACCTGCATGACATGTCATTCGCAGCTCTGGACCAATGCGGCGATGCTGGCGCCGGTCCGCGAAAGCCTGGCCGCCAACAAGCCGATTCGCTGGCAGCGGGTCCATGTCCTCCCTGACTACGTCTATTTCGACCACAGCATTCACATCGCGAAGGGCGTCGGTTGCTCTACCTGTCACGGCGCAGTCGATCGGATGCCTCTGATGCGGCAGGCGGCGCCGTTGACCATGGGCTGGTGCCTCGACTGCCATCGCCATCCCGAAACCGCGATTCGTCCACGCGACAAGGTCTTCGACATGAAGTGGACGCCGCCAAGAAACCAGATCGCGGAAGGGCGTCGGCTCATGAGCGAATATCATATCGATACGGCTCACCTCACGGATTGTTCAAAGTGTCACCGATGAAGCCAGACTTGTCCGGGGTGAAGTCGGACGACGTCTTGCGATTTTCGCGGCGCGATGCGCTTCGGATATTCGCCGCGCACATGGCGCTCGCCGTTGCCGGATGCAGCAAGCCGGTCGAAGAAATCGTCCCCTATGTAAACATGCCGGAGGGCCTCGTGCCCAGCGAACCGTTGCGGTTCGCCACCGCCGTGCCAATGGGCGGTTATGGCCTGGGGATCATGGGGATTTCGGTGGATGGCCGCCCGATCAAGGTCGAGGGCAATCCGCGTCATTTCGCCAGCCTCGGGGCGACCGACGTTTTCGCCGAAGCGGCGGTCTTGTCGTTGTACGATCCGGACCGGTCCCGCACCCCGACCCAGAAGGGGAGTATCGCATCGTGGGATGCATTCCGTGCCGCGCTGCTGCCGCAGCTTGGAAAGCACGACAGGAATAGAGGCAACGGCCTGCGCCTGCTGACCGGGCGCGTCACCTCGCCCACATTGTTGCGCCAGATCGACGGCCTGCTCGCGCGCTATCCACAGGCGATGTGGCACGTCCATGAGCCGATCGACGACAGCCTGGAGCGCCAAGGCACTGTTCTGGCGTTCGGCCGGGCGCTGCATGTATTGCCGCGTCTCTACAAAGCCGAAGTGATGCTCTGTCTGGATGCCGATCCGCTGGGGTCGGGTCCGAGCCAGATCGCCAACGCGCGGCACTGGATCGAGGCTAGAAATCCCAAAACTCCTTCCGGTTTTGCGAGGTCCTACGTCGTCGAAAGCGGGCCGACGCTGACCGGCACCAAGGCCGACCATCGTCTGGCGTTGCATCCCGCTGGCATTTCCGACATTGCAATCGCGGTCGCCAACACCCTCGGCGCGGGAATGGCTCAGCCGAAACTCTCGCCGGCCGCAGAGCGCTTTGCCAAGGCGGCGGCGGGCGACCTTATCGCGCACAAGGGCCACGCGCTGGTTCTGGCGGGACGCACGCAGAGGGCAGACATTCATGCCCTCGCTCATTGGATCAATGCCCGACTCGATGCTCCACTTGATTTCATCGCGCCGTTCGACCGCTCATCGGCTCATGAACCGTCCGCATTTGCGGCGCTCGCCGACGATCTTCAGGCTGGACGGGTCGAAACGCTTGTAATCGTTGATACGAACATCGGTTACGACGCGCCCGCGGATATGTCGATCGCTACCGCGCTGGATAAGGTTTCCTTCAGCGCTCATCTCGGTTTATACGCCGATGAGACAGCCGGATTGTGTCACTGGCACCTTCCGCAGTCCCATCCGTTTGAAAGCTGGTCCGACCTGCGCGCGATCGACGGCACGGCTGCGATCGTGCAGCCGCTGATCCGCCCGCTCTACGCGACCCGTTCCGCGCACGATTTCCTGACGATGCTGACTGGGCAGGATGCTGTCTCGTCTTACGATCTTGTTCGTGAAACGTGGCGATCGAGCGGAGCGGCTTCGTTCGAAGACTGGTGGCGGCAAACTTTGCATGACGGCGTCGTGCCGGCATCCGCGGCTCAGCCCGTGACCGCCGGAACGCCGAAGCGCCCGGAGATCACCTCGACCGAAGCGCAGGGTGAATTGACGCTCGTTCTGTCTCCCGATTCCAGCGCATGGGACGGCCGGTTTGCCAACAACCCCTGGCTCCAGGAGTGTCCCAAGCCCGTCAGCAAGGAAGTTTGGGGCAATGCATTGTGGATCAGCACCGCGGACGCTGAGAGGCGCAACCTGAAGACCGGTGACGTGGTTCGTTTGTCCGTCAAGGACCGTGCGGTCGAGACGCCAGTTCTCGTGACCGGCGGATGCCCGCCCGGCGTCGTCAACCTCACACTCGGCTATGGCCGCCGGAATGCCGGCGCCATCGGTAGTTCGATCGGCGCCAATGCCTATCGCCTTCGCACATCCGATGCACTGTGGACCATCGAAGGCGTTACCATCGCAGCCACTGCCGAGCGACGAGAGATCCTGACTACCCAAAACCACGTCCGGCTGGAGGGGGATGCGCGCGATCTTTATCCCATCCGGTCGTTGAAGGATATCGCAGAAGCAACCGGGCCAGATGCAACGGATCGTCCGCTGCCGACGCTTTATCCTCCGGTGGCCTCGGACACCTATGCCTGGGGCATGGTGATCGACACCGCGGCCTGCATCGGCTGCAACGCCTGCGTCGTCGCCTGCCAGGCCGAAAACAATGTGCCGGTCGTCGGTCCCGAGGAGATTGCACGCGGCCGCGACATGCATTGGTTGCGCATCGATATCTACGATCACGGCACATCCGACATGCCAGAGACGGGATTTCAGCCAGTGCCGTGCATGCAATGCGAAAACGCGCCGTGCGAGCCGGTTTGTCCCGTCGCCGCCTCCGTCCATGACAGCGAGGGCCTGAATGCACAGGTCTATAATCGCTGTGTCGGCACGCGCTTCTGTGAGGCCAACTGTCCCTACAAGGTCCGTCGCTTCAATTTCTTCGGCTACGCGGATGGTCAGGAGTACGCCAACCTCGGCGCCGAGACGATCAAGGCACAGCGCAACCCGGATGTCTCGACCCGGCAGCGCGGCGTGATGGAAAAATGCACCTACTGCGTTCAGCGCATCAGCCGCGCCCGCCGTGAGGCGAAGAAGGAGGATCGCACGATTGCCGACGGCGAAGTCGTTACCGCCTGTCAGAGCGCGTGCCCGACGCAGGCCATTACCTTTGGCGACCTCAACGATCGGAGCAGTGCAGTAAAGGGTCTCAAGAACGATCCGCGGAATTATGCGCTGCTCGGTCACCTCGATACGCGTCCGCGCACCACCTATCTGGCGGACCTCCGCAACCCGAACGGCGCGCTCAAAGGGGAGCGTTCATGAGCGTCATTGCGTCCGCTCCCGCCAATCCGGCTCATCCCTGGATAGCCGCAGACCACGCCAGTTACGGTGAGGTGACTGCTCTGATCGCCGATTCCGTCCTGCTCCGGCCAGCCGGGTGGCGCTGGTGGATCGCGTTGGGTGTGAGCGGATTGTTCGTCCTTGCGACCATGGTGGCCATCTACGTGCTTTTTACGGAAGGCATCGGCGTCTGGGGGGTCAATTCCACCGTCGTGTGGGGATATGCCATTGCCAGCTACGTCTGGTGGATCGCGATCGGGAGCGGCGGCACCCTGATTTCGGCGATGCTGCTGATCACCCGTCAGCGCTGGCGCGCATCGGTCAATCGCTTCGCCGAGACAATGACGATTTTCGCGGTATCGATCTCGGGCCTGTTTCCGATCCTGCATCTGGGCAGACCGCAATATTTCTACTGGCTGGCGCCATATCCAAACACCATGCTTTTGTGGCCGCAGTGGCGCAGCGCGTTAGTGTGGGATTTCTGGGCGATCGTGAGCTATCTCCTGTTCTCCCTCCTGTTCCTTTACATCGGGCTGCTGCCCGACCTCGCTACCATGCGTGACCGTGCAACCACCGTCTATGGCCAGGTGTTCTACGGGGCCTTCGCGCTCGGGTGGCGAGGCTCTGCGCACCACTGGCGCTGCTATGAGACGTTCCAGATCACGCTCGCCGCGCTGGCCGTCCCGCTTGTCGTATCGGTGCACTCGATCGTTGGTCTCGATTTTGCTGCCAGCCTGATGCCGGGCTGGCAGGAGACGATCTTTCCTCCTTACTTCGTCGTCGGCGCGTTGTTTTCCGGCTTTGCCTCGGTCGCCATTCTCACGGCGCTGGTGCGGTGGGGTTTGCGGCTCGAGGCTGTCATCACGGTCCACCATTTCAACGCCATGGCAAAGATTCTGCTGCTGGCGTCGGTCGTGATGACCTGCTCTTACGCAACAGAGTGGTTCATGGCCTGGTACGCCGGCGCCGCCGCGGACCGCTCGCTTCTCGTGTTCCTGTTCACGGGAAGTTATGCGCCGCTTTACTGGATGCAATTGTCGTTCAATTGCCTGCTGCCTCAGGCACTCTGGTTCCCGCGGGTCCGGCGCAGCATTCTCTGCGTGGTGTTGATTGCGATCGGGATCAATATCGGCATGTGGCTCGAGAGAATCCTTATCATCTGGAATACGCTCTCGCATGGCTATGCGGTTTCGCTGTGGCGGCTGTTCTATCCGACGCTGTGGGACTGGATCCTCCTGGTTGGTCCCGTCGGGCTGTTCGTCTTCTTCTTCCTCTGCTTTGTCCGCCTGGTGCCGGCGGTACCGATGAACGAACTGCGCAAACTGTGCCGCGAGGAGCATGTGGCATGACAAAGCCGCTCATCGCCGAATTCAGCGATGCTGACAGCTTGATCAGCGCGGCCGTCCGCCTCAAGCGGGAGGGCCATCAGCTTCTGGATGCGTTTACGCCGTTCCGCTTGCCCGAACTGGACAGCATCCTCATCGTGAAGCCATCCAGGATTCGGCTTTCGATGTTGGTTGGCGGTCTGGCGATGGCCGCTTTCTTCTATTTTCTGCAATGGTACAGCTCGGTGATCGACTACCCGCTCAACACGGGCGGACGGCCGCTCAATAGCTGGCCGGTTTTCCTCCTCGTGCCGTTCGAAGTCGGAATGCTTGCCGCTGCATTGAGCGGCTTCGCCGCATTCCTGTGGACCTGTCGGCTGCCGCGCCTCTATCACCCGATTTTCGACACAACAGATTTTGCGCGCGCGACTCAGGACCGTTTTTTTCTGCTTGCTGCGCAGACCGGCAAGGAAGAACGAAGCGCCTCGCTCCGCAAGCTGTTGAAGCATTCGGGCGCCGTGGCCGTGCGGGAGCAGGGGTCATGACGAGACTGCTTCTGCTTGCAATCGTGCTTGCCGTCGCTGGCTGCGACGACCAGTCGATGCGGCAGCAGAACCGGTATGACACCTATGCTCCTTCAAAAATCTGGCCAAACGGCAGCGAAGCCCAGCCGTTGCCTGCGGGGGTCGTCGCGCAGGGCGATCTTGCCCGCGCGCGGGATGTAAAAGAGCCTCCACCCGTGACCGATTCCCTGATGCGGACGGGCCGCAAAGACTTCGAGATTTTCTGCTCGCCATGTCATGGTCTGGCTGGTGACGGCGACGGCATGGTCGTTCAACGCGGCTTTCCGGCGCCGCCGTCGTACCACAGCGACCGATTGCGGGAAGCGCCAGCCCGGTACTTCTTCGACGTCATCACCAATGGGTATGGCGTGATGTATTCCTACGCGTCGCGCGTTCCTCCGCACGACCGCTGGGCCATCGTCGCGTATATCCGTGCCCTGCAAGAGTCCAGGCATGTGCGCGTCGCCGACATGCCGCAGGCACGGGAGAAACTGCCATGAGCGCGCGCGTGGCACGTCCTTTCTGGCGGTGGCCGATGCTGATCGCAGCAGCCGGCGCGCTCGTAGCCCTCGCGGTCGGTCTCGTGGCGAGCCCGAAATCCGTGATGCAGGGCTGGCTGATCGCGTTTGTGTTCGTCAGTGGCATCACGATTGGCAGTCTCGTCCTGCTGCTGATCCACAGGCTGACGGGAGGGCGTTGGGGAGCAGCGCTTGCGCCGGTGTTGATGCCGGCCGCTGCCATGTTGCCGCTGCTCGCGCTCGCCTTTCTGCCGCTGGCGTTCGGTCTGTCCGCGCTCTACCGCTGGGCCTCGGACACCTCGATGCTCCGGCCTGCGGTGGCGCACGTCTATCTGAACCAGCCTGCCTTCCTGCTACGGTCGGCGGTCGCTCTCCTCGGTTGGTCGGTGCTCGCCGTTGCCGTGGTCAGGAAGCGCTGCACGGCACTGATGGCAGGACTCGGCCTCGTCTTTCATGCGGTCGTCATCAGCCTTGTCGCAGTGGACTGGGTCCTGTCGATCGACAGCAGATTTTCCTCGTCAGCATTCGCCGCCGCCATTGCGATTCAGCAGCTTCTTTCCGCCCTCGCGCTTGCCGCGATCGCGGGACCGGAGGCGCGACAACCCGGAGCAATCGCGGATCTTGCCGGATTGATCCTGGCGACCCTGCTCGGCACCGTCTATCTCGCCCTCATGTCGTTCATCGTCATCTGGTACGGCAATCTGCCGGACAAGGCTGCGTGGTATCTGCTGCGAGGGCGCGATGGGTGGCAATGGCTTATTGCCAGCGCCGTGGTGATCGGTGCGTTGGTGCCGCTTTGCCTGCTGCTGAAGCAGAGTTTCCGGCAAAGCCGTATCGCGCTTCGCCTGATCGGCAGCCTGATCCTGCTCGGCATTTTTCTGCATGTGGCCTGGCTGATCGCACCGGCTTTCGGGAGCGGTGCGATTGTCGCGGCCTCGAGCGCCGTCGTCGCACTCGTCGGCCTCGGCCTCGGCCTTTTCGATCGCGTCGTTGTCCGATTGAGCGGAGCCGCCCATGCCGAATGACCGGCCGGAATCACCTGCCGTCGCAACGCGCGCCGTGCTGTTCACGGCGATAGGATTTCTGGTCTTTGTGGGGATATCCCTCGTCGTGCTGCGCATCTTTTACGGCGAACGGACCGGCCACGTGGTCTTTGTGCCGCCGACCCTGTTTGCCAAGCCGCGGCTTCAAACAAACGACGCCGCCGATCTTGCCAGGCTGCAGGCCGAACAACGCGGCCGGCTTGGCGGGTATGCGTGGGTTGACCGGGAGAAGGGCATCATCGCCATCCCGATCGAAGAAGCGATGAAACGTGTCGTGGCGCGGGGCGCCGATGCCTATGCGCCGATCGATTCGAACACTTCAGCCAAACAACCTGCCGGTGCAGGCGGAGGACAGTCGCCGTGAAGCCGCTATTCGCCGCCCTTTTCATCATGGCACCGTTGGTTCTTGCGACCGGTGCGCAGGCCGCGTTGACCCGCAACGAGCTTGACGGAGTGTTTCTTTCGCCGGCAGCCGATGCGGCCGCGCCGCTCGCGCTAAAATTTCGCGATATTGACGACAGGCGCTTGACCCTGCGCGAGGCGATCGGCGGACGGCCGAGTCTTCTGCTGTTTGTGGACTACAACTGCCGGACCATTTGCGGGCCCGCGCTGGCGATCGCGTCGGGGGCGTTGGCGCAGACCGGTCTCGATCCCGCGAAGTACCGGCTCGTCGTGATCGGTCTTGATCCGAAGGACAGCGCTAAAGACGCTCGCTTGATGGCCCGGCAGATCGGAGATTCCGCCGTCGAACGCGTCACAATCCTGCTTCGGGGCGATGCCGGTAACGTGCATCGGCTCACCGACGCCCTCGGCTATCGCTATCGATACGATGTCGCCGCGGATCAGTTCGCCCATCCCGCCGGCGCACTGGTCATGACAGCCGATGGCCGGGTTTCGAGAGCCCTGTCGAGCCTTGCGCTCAATCCAAGGGATCTGCGTCTCGCGCTCGTCGAGGCGGGGGCGGGACATATCGGAACATTCGCCGACCGCCTAACTTTACTCTGCTACGGATTTGATGCCGCGCATGGAGTATATGCACCCGCGATTGCGCGAATGTTGAAACTCTTCGCCGCGCTCACCGTCATCAGTGTCCTTGGTGCGATTGCGGTTCTCGAAAGACGCCGGCGCATGAGCAAGGACATTCGCTGATGTCATCCATTTTTATGCCAGACGCCGCTTCGCAGCAGGCCGTGCGGACCGATCAAATCTACTTTGTACTTCTGGCGTTCTCGGGATTGATCGTCTTGCTGGTGGCGGCGTTGATCCTGGTCTTTTCGATCCGCTATCGGCGCGGGTCGAAAGCCAAACGTGGCGCGTTGCCTAAGGTCATGAGCAGGGAATTCGAAATCGGATGGACGTCGGCGACGCTGTTCCTGGCGCTGTTCATTTTCTGGTGGGTCAGTTCAACCCATTTGTCGGCCCTTGCCGCACCGAAGAATGCGCTCGAAATCCATGTCGTCGCCAAGCAATGGATGTGGAAAACGCAGCATTCCAATGGCGCGCGTGAAATCAATGAACTTCATGTTCCGCTCGACACGCCGGTGCGACTCGTTATGACGTCCGAAGACGTCATACACTCGTTTTTCGTTCCGGCGTTCCGAATGAAAAAAGATGTCCTGCCGGGCCGGTACACCGAAACCTGGTTTCGAGCGACCAAACCCGGCGTTTTTCATCTGTTCTGCGCGGAATACTGCGGTAGCGAACATTCCCGCATGACCGGCCGGATCGTGGTGGTGCAGAAGGAGGCCTACGCCCGATGGCTCGCGGCCCAGCCGGAGGACGACGGCCTGGCAAAAACAGGCGCGACTGTCTTTCGCGCGCGGGGTTGCTCTGGTTGCCATTCTGAAGCCTCCAGGGTGCATGCCCCCGATCTGAACGGCCTTTACGGACGTAAGGTTCAGCTGGCGGACGGCCGTACCGTAACTGCCGACGAGGCTTATTTGCGCGATTCGATGCTGATGCCGCGGCGAGATGTTGTCGCTGGATTCGAACCGATCATGCCGAGCTACGCCGGAATTCTCACCGACGGCGAAATCATTTCGCTGACAGCCTATATTCGCTCGCTCTCGGGAAGAGAGGGAAACAGCCAATGACCGACGTTGCGATCAGCGGCGAACTTCCGCTTCCGCGCGAACCCAGCTACCTCGCTGCCGGCCACACCGTGGCATCGTGGCTTGCCACGACGGACCATAAGCGCATCGCGATCTTGTATGCGGCGACGATTACCTTTTTCTTCTTTCTCGGCGGCATTGCGATCTCACTGGTCAGGCTGGATCTGTTTACGCCGGCAGGTGATTTGCTTTCGGACGATACTTACAACAAGCTTTTCACTTTCCATGGCGTAATCATGGTTTGGTTCTTCATGGTGCCGTCGATTCCCGGCACTTTTGGCAATTTCCTGCTGCCATTGATGATCGGCGCGCGAGATGTCGCATTTCCGCGCCTCAATCTGTTCAGCTGGTATCTCATCGTGACCGGTGGCGCATGTACGCTGTACGCACTGATCGCCGGCGGCGTCGATACCGGATGGACCTTCTATACCCCGTTCTCGACCATGTTCTCCAACACGCACGTCATCGCAGCGGCGCTCGGCGTGTTTATCGCGGGATTCTCCTCAATCGCCACGGGCGTGAACTTCATCGCGACGACGCACATGCTACGCGCGCCCGGCATGACCTGGTTTCGCCTTCCGCTCTTCGTCTGGGCGATCTACGCAACAAGCCTCGTGATGGTGCTGGCGACGCCCGTACTCGCCGTTACGCTGCTTCTTGTGATCGCGGAGCGCTGGCTGCATCTGCCCATCTTCAATCCCGATTTTGGCGGCGATCCGCTGCTGTTCCAGCACCTGTTCTGGTTCTATAGCCATCCCGCGGTCTACATCATGGTCCTGCCGGCAATGGGGGTCATTTCGGAAGTCATCACATGCTTCGCCCGTCGCCGCGTCTTCGGCTACGACTTCATGGTTTACGCCATGGTCGGGATCGCAGTGATCGGCTTTTTCGTCTGGGGCCACCACATGTTCGTATCGGGCCAGTCGCCTTACGCGAGCCTTGTTTTCTCGTTTCTGTCCTTCATCGTCGCGGTGCCATCCGCCATCAAGGTGTTCAACTGGACGGCGACGCTTTATCGCGGCCAGATCAGCTTCGATGCTCCGATGCTTTATGCGCTGGGCTTTCTGGGGCTGTTCACGATCGGCGGTCTGACCGGACTATTCCTCGCGTCGATTCCGGTCGATGTTCACGTAACCGATACCACCTTCGTGGTCGCGCATTTCCATTACATCATGGTAGGTGGCACGGTCTCTGCTTTTTTTGCGGGACTGCACTACTGGTGGCCGAAGATCACCGGACGTTTGTATCCCGATGTTTGGGCGCGTTTCGCCGCCATCCTGATGTTCTTTGGCTTTAACTTCACGTTCTTTCCACAATTCATCGTTGGCTATCTGGGAATGCCGCGGCGTTACCATGTCTACCCGCCCGAGTTTCAGCTCTACAATGTCCTGTCCTCGGCGGGAGCTTTCGTGCTTGCCGCCGCCTACCTTTTGCCGCCTCTTTATCTGACCTGGTCCTTGATATGGGGCGCCCGAGCGGGCCGAAATCCCTGGAACGCCACAGGTCTCGAGTGGAAGACAAGCTCGCCTCCTTCACGGGAGAATTTCGCAGCAACGCCTCATGTCGAAGAAGGTCCTTATCGCTACCATCCGGAAGGCTTCGCCCCGGAACACGGCGAAGATAACTACCGCACTGAGGGAGATCGGGCGTGACAACGCCAACCAGCGTCCTTCGAGCGCCATGGCAGGAGCTCACGCGGCAGCGTGAAGGCGCGACCTTTGGCATCTGGGTATTTCTTGCGAGCGAACTGCTGTTCTTCGGCTCCATGTTGCTGCTCTACACGGCTTACCGTGTCGCCAATCCAGATGTTTTTACCATCGCCGGCCGGGAAACCGACCTCTGGTACGGCACAGTCAATACGGCCGTCCTGATGACAAGCAGCCTCACCATGGCGGTGGCCGCCCAGGCGGCTGAAGCCGATATGCGACGCCTTGCGATCTGGAGCCTCGGAGCTACCGTGGTCCTTGGCCTGATGTCCCTGGTATTCAAGGGCTTCGAGTACGCAGAGGACATCGGTAAGCACCTCGTACCCGGCGTCAATTTTGCAATGAAAGAACCCGCGGCGCAGCTCTTCTTTGCGCTCTACTGGATCATGACGGCGGTCCACGCGGTCCATCTCAGCATCGGCCTCGGCCTGGTCGGACGCCTTGCGATATTCGGCGCGTTGCGCAGGGTTGAGTTGCGCGAGAATCCGCAGGTCGAGGTAACCGCGTTGTACTGGCATCTCGTCGATGTGATCTGGATTATCCTCTATCCTTTGATTTATCTCATGGGACGATCATGAGTGCGCAAACATACGCGATTTGGCGAAAGAACGGCCTCGTCTGGCTGGCGCTCCTGGTCTTGCTGGGGCTCACGTTTGGGGCTGCCCGTCTTCCCCTTGGTGACTTCAACGTGGTGATCGCACTTGCGATCGCCGGGATCAAAGTCACGCTTGTCATCGTGATCTTCATGGGGCTTGGCAACTCGCCTTCGCTCATCAGGCTTGCCGCGGCCGCTGGCGTATTCTGGCTCACCATCTTGTTCGTCCTGACCCTCACCGATGTGATCGCCAGCCGTCAATTCGGGAACGCTCACCCGCAACCGACGCGCGGGGAACAATCGCTCTCTCGCAACCGTTGAGACAGACGGAGGTAGCCAGATGTCCAACCGAAGCACAGTGGTCGTTACCGGCGCATCCGCCGGCGTCGGCCGCGCCGTGGCAATCGCGTTCGCGCAAAAAGGCTGGAACGTGGCCTTGATCGCGCGCGGGAAAGAAGGCCTCGAGGGCGCGCGACGGGACGTGGAAGCGGCTGGAGGTCACGCTCTCGTGCTGCCACTGGATGTCGCGGATGCCGGCGCGGTGTTTGCTGCGGCAGATCAGGTGATGGCAGAGTGGGGGCGTATCGACGTCTGGGTCAATGACGCAATGGTTACGATCTTTGCGCCGGTCGAGGAGATCATACCGGACGAGTTTCGCCGGGTCACCGAAGTCACTTACCTCGGACAGGTCTATGGCACGATGGCCGCGCTCAAGCACATGCGGCCCCGCAACCGGGGCACGATCGTTCAGGTGGGCTCCGCGCTGAGCTATCGCGCCATCCCGTTACAGTCGGCCTATTGCGGGGCCAAGTTCGCCATTCGCGGCTTCACCGATGCGCTGCGCAGTGAACTCGATCACGAGCGAAGCCGCATTCGCCTGACCATGGTCCAACTGCCGGCCGTCAATACGCCGCAGTTCGATTGGGCTCGCTCGCGGATGCCGCGCAAATTGCAGCCGGTGCCCCCAATCTATCAGCCGGAAGCCATAGCAAAAGAGATCGTGCGCGCCGCGCTTGAGGCTCCCCGTGAACTCTGGATCGGCAGATCGGCGCTAAAGGCCATTTTTGGCGCAATGTTGCTGCCCTTGCTAGGTGACCGGATCCTTGCGAGCGAAGGTTACAGTGGGCAGATGACAGCGGAATTGGCCTCGCCGGATCGAAAAGACAATTTGTTTGAACCCGTTCCATGTGACCCTGGGGTCCACGGGCGTTTCGACCGCTCCGCCCGCCGCGATGTGATGGGCTTTGATCCGGTTCGCCTTCGGGTCGGGATTGCTTGTGCGTTGATTGCGGGCGTTGCGGGTTTGGTCGCTATCGCCAGCTCACGGCGTGCCTGAGAGTCACCGGCAAAGTCATCTTCCGATAGAGAGCGCAATCCTTGGCCGATGGTATCGCAGACTACGGAATGATCGGTGATTGCGAAGCTGCGGCCTTTATTGCACGAAACGGATCGATCGACTGGCTGTGTCTGCCGCGCTTCGATTCCGATAGCTGTTTTGCGGCGCTGCTCGGTGAGCCAAAGGACGGCCGATGGCAGATCGCTCCGCGAGCGCCGTCCGAAGTCACTGACAGGCGATATCGTGAGGGCACGCTCATCCTCGAGACCACCTTCACGAATGCCGAAGGAAGTGTCCGCCTGATCGATTTCATGCCGCCAAAAGGCCAAGCGTCCGACGTGATACGAATTGTGGTCGGTATTGAAGGCCGCGTCAGAATGCGAAGCGAACTCGTGATCCGTTTCGATTATGGTCGCGCGATCCCTTGGGTCAGCCGATTAGAAAATGGTGTCCTGCGTGCCACTGCCGGACCAAACATGCTTCTGCTCCGCACGCCGGTTTCCGTTCGCGGCAAAGACATGAAAACCATCGGCGACTTTACGGTGGCGGCCGGTGACCGGGTGCCCTTCGTCTTGACCCATGCGCCCTCCTATTTGCCAGTTCCGGCATTGCCGGATCCTTTCAGCGCACTTGCCAACACCGAACAGTTCTGGCGCAAGTGGTCATCCACTTACCAGGGAACTAGCAAGTGGTCGGAAGCAGCTCTGCGTTCGCTGATCACGCTAAAGGCGCTGACCTTTTCACCGACCGGCGGCATTGTAGCGGCGCCGACGACCTCGTTGCCGGAAAAGATCGGCGCCAGCCGCAACTGGGATTACCGGTTTTGCTGGCTGCGCGATGCGACGCTCACTTTGCTGGCGTTGATGGGCTCGGGATACTTTCAGGAGGCCAGCGCCTGGCGTGACTGGCTAGTCCGGGCGGTCGCCGGCAACCCCAATCAGCTCCAGATTATGTACGGCGTGGCGGGCGAGCGGCGGCTGTGGGAATGGGAGGTGCCGTGGCTGCGCGGTTTCGGAGATTCAAAGCCCGTGCGCGTCGGCAATGCCGCTCACGACCAGTTGCAACTTGATGTATTCGGCGAGCTAATGGATGCGCTTTATCAGGCGCGGCGCGGCGGTCTTCCGGCGAGCGAACCGACTTGGGACATGGAGTGTGCCCTCCTTCAATACTTGGCTTCGATCTGGCAACAGCCTGACTCTGGCATTTGGGAAATTCGCGGTGAACCCCGTCATTTCACATATTCGAAGATGATGGCGTGGGTTGCGTTCGACCGAGGAATCAAGAGCTCGCAAGAATTCGATCTTCCGTGTCCTGTCGAGGACTGGCGTCGCATCCGGGATGATATTCACCGTGACGTTTGCGCTAACGGGTGTGATCCCGATCTGGGACATTTCGTTCAAGCCTATGGCGGCAAGGAGCTGGATGCCAGCCTTCTGCTAATGTGCTCGATAGGCTTTCTGCCGCCGACGGATCGTCGCGTGCGTGCCACTGTCGAAGCCATCGAGCGGGACTTGCTGGTTGATGGTTTTGTTCGGCGTTACGACACCGGTCGAACTGATGACGGCCTTCCGCCGGGGGAAGGCATGTTCCTGGCATGCAGCTTCTGGCTTGCCGACGCCTACCAGATGTTGGGGCGTATTGCGGATGCTGAGGCATTATTCGAACGGTTGCTCGCCCTCCGTAATGACCTTGGCTTGCTGTCGGAGGAATACGACCCCGATCATCGCTGCCTGGTCGGAAATTTTCCCCAGGCGTTTTCACATATTTCGCTTATCAATACCGCACACAACCTCTCGCAGGCCGAGAAGTCGTTGAATCAACGATCCGAGAAGAAAGCCGCATCCGATTGATTAAAGTTCAATTAGGCTTGCATGTCCGTAGTCTTCTTCACTCTCGGTTCGAGCTTTGCTGGAGCTATTGCCGCACCGGCTGATGTGAAAGACTGCTGAGCGGATTGGTCTGGCAGCCCGCGGGCGAGAAGACTGCCTTTCTGAGCATCGCCGCGGTCGCCGTGATTGCAAGCGCTCCTGTGGTACCAATTGGCCGATACTAGGCCTGGGAAATACGCAGATTAACAAGGCGAAGCGCCTGCACTTCGTCAGGTTCCATCGCCGCAAGGACTGCCAGTTTGAAGCTTCCGGGTTGTTGAACCATTCAGGTCATCGCCTGTTGATCAGAATGCCGGACGAGCAATCGCTCCCGGAAAGTGAATCGCCGATGTCATTCAAGGTTCAGGTAGGTCCGGCGCAGATCGCCATTCATCAGGGGCAGACAGTGCTGGTGACCGAGCCGGATGGACAGATAAACTGGCCCAGCAAGCGCGGGTTGTATTTCCGCGACACCAGGGTCATCAGTGCCTGGGGAATCTATGCCAACGGCGAGCGCTGGGAGCTGTTGAACGGCGGCGGCGCTGCGCCGCACGTGGCACGCGTTTTACTCACCAATCGCGGCTTTGTGACAAAAGACGGGCCGATCGCGGCGCGGACGCTGGGTCTTGTGATCGGCCGTCATATCGATGGCGGCCTGCACGAAGATCTCGACATCACCAATAACAGTCAGAAGCCGGTTCGTTTCAACCTCGAGATCGCAATCCGGGCTGATTTCGCCGACGTCTTCGAGGTGAAGGGCGACAATATCGTACGCCGCGGCCGCACCGTCACCTCCTGGTCGGCGAAGCGAGGGATCCTTCGCATCACCTACCGCAACAAGGACTTTTGCCGCGAAGTCATGGTCCGCACTGGCGAGGGAGACGGCGAGCCGGCGGTGAATGCCAACGGGCGCCTGAGCTTCGATGTCATTCTGAAAGCCGGGCAAGCCTGGCATCGCTGCCTGATCTACGACCTGGTGGACGGCACGAAACACATCCGGGCGCCGCGGAAATGCAGTCATTCCGGCACGACATCGGAACATGCCGGAAACATGGACAAATGGCGGCGGACGGTTCTGAAAATCGACACCAGCAACGAGGAATTCTACCGCTGTTTCAGTCAAGGCGTGCAGGACATGGCCGCCTTGCGCTTACCACTAAAAGACACGGATCACATGGTGTTCGTTCCCGCTGCCGGGTTGCCATGGTTCGTGGCGCTGTTCGGCCGCGACACCCTTATAGTCTCGCTGCAGACGATGATCGTCTATCCGGAATTCGCCGCCGGGACGCTCGAGATTCTGGCGCAATATCAAGCGACGCAGCGCGACGACTACCGCGACGCTGAGCCGGGCAAAATCCTGCACGAGCTTCGTTATGGCGAACTCGCGCATTTCAAGTTGATCCCGCACACGCCGTACTACGGCACGGCGGACGCAACGCCCCTCTATCTGATCGCGCTGCATGGAGCGTGGCGAGCCAGCGGCGACCGCGCGTTGATCGAACGGTACCTGCCAAATGCCGAAGCCTGCCTGACCTGGATCGACAAATACGGTGATCGCGACGGCGATGGTTTTCAGGAATATCAGACACGCTCGCCAGCCGGCTACGAGAACATGGCTTGGAAGGATTCCGGCGACGCGGTGATGTATCCCGACGGCACGCTGGTGCGCGGGCCGAAGGCCCTGTGTGAGTTGCAGGGCTACGTCTACGACGCATGGCTGCGCATGGCCGAGATCTACGACGAACTGGACAACAAGCGGCGTGCCAACGCGCTACGCAAGAAGGCGGCAGTGCTGTTCAGGAAGTTCAACGAGATATTTTGGAACGAGCAATCTCAGTTCTACGCCTATGCACTGGACGGCAACAAGAAAAAGGTGATGTCAGTGGCATCGAATGTCGGGCAGTGCCTATGGTCCGGCATCATCGCGCCCGAACGAGCCGGCATCGTGGTGAAGCGGCTGATGCGAAAGGATATGTGGAGCGGCTGGGGAATCCGTACGCTGTCATCGGACCATCCCTCGTTCAATCCTTACAATTATCAGACCGGCGCGGTATGGCCGCATGACAACTCTCTGATCGCATTGGGTATGCGGCGCTACGGTTTTGCTGCCGAGGCCGCCGCGGTGGCGCGCGACATCAGCGGCGCCGCCAGCCATTTCCTGCTGAATCAATTGCCTGAGCTATTTGCCGGGCTGCAGCGCGACCCCACGAGCTTCCCCGTGCAGTATCTCGGCGCCAACGTTCCGCAGGCTTGGGCGGCGGGAGCCCCCTTCATGCTGCTACAGGCCATGCTGGGCCTCCAACAGGATGCGCCGCGCGGCAAGCTGTACGTCGACCCAGCCTTGCCTGATTGGTTGACGGACGTGACGCTCACCGATCTGCGGCTGGGGCGGCGGCGCTTCAATATCCGTTTCTGGCGGGACGGCAAGAGCACGATCTTCAAGATATTGAAGGGCAGTCCCGACGCGGTAGAGCGGTTGAGTGCATGTGACGTTGATTCAGGTCCAACGGATGCACAGCGGTATTGTTCCGAAGCTTGATTTGCGCGTCAGGCTGGCCGGGGGTGTTTTCAGATCGCACATAGAACGTTTGCAGAACGTTTGCACCAGCCGGATTTAGGAGACCTGTGCGCGGGTAGTTCTGGACGCTTGATTTCTGGGCAGTTTGGGCTGTGCAAGAGTATTGACGGTTTTTGGATGGAGCTGACACAAGGCCTCGTCATGTGATGAGGCCCGCCGCGCATATTGTAGCGGTGATCGTCAAGCCGCTGCGATGATCGTCAAGGTGCGCCTGAGGTTGTAGGCGATCGCGGTGAGACGAATCTGAGCGGCGGCCTTGGCCAGTCCTCGCCATCGCATTCGGCGCAGCCCGTAGCTTCGCTTCCAGGTGCCGAAGATCTTCTCGATCCGACCTCGTATCCGATGAATGGGTTGGTTCCAGGCAGCAAGGCGCGCCAGCGTTTCGGCTTCATCGCGCCCCCACATGCCGGTGGCGACAATGCGCGGTGTGCCGCCCCTGGCGCGGACGGCATCGCCGAAATGGTTTCCCCGATAGGCGCTGTCGGCAAATACTTCGCCGGGATTGTCGGGCAGTGCTGCGGGGCCGGCCTTGCCATCGTTGATGTTGGCGGGCGTGACGGCGATTTGTTCTACAAGCGCCGTATCGGCATCGGCGCCAACATGGGCCTTAAAGCCATGAACAGCCGGTTTGCCCTTGTGTTTGACCCAATGCGCCTCGCCATCATCTTCGCTGGCCGATGCGATGAACGTCGCATCGACAAGCGTGCCGGTCTTGCCCCTTTGGCCTTCAATGGCCGGTGATCGCCTCGAACAGGGGCTTGTCCAGCTTATGATCTACAAGGGCCTTGCGGAAACGAACGAAGGCCGTGCGTTCGGGCGTTGGCTCCGAAGCTGAAAACCCGCAGAACCGCCGAAAGGAAGCTCGATCGTCCAGCGCTTCGGCGAGCTTCACATCAGACAAATCGTACCAGACTGCCAGCAGCATCGCCTTGAACAACGCGAGAGGCGGCCACGCCGGCTCGCCCTTGGCCGCGCAGGAAATTAAGCTCACATGGCGCTCGATCGCCGTCCAATCGATCAGGTTCGAAAGCTCATCCAGCGATGAGCGCGGGCGGTCACCCGCCGCCGAAAATGAAAATGTCTCCTGACCAATCCGACGGCGCCCCATTGCAAACCTCAATCCGTTGCTCAAACGGATGGAATCAAAAGCAACGCGCCGCGTCCAGAACTACCCGCGCACAGGTCTCCTTTAGAGCATTTTCCGACCGGAATGAATCGGTGGGGATTCCCAAAACGGTGCGAGTCAGATTCAAGTTGCATGCTGGCGAAGGAGGTCAGCATGCATGACCAAGGCGCTTTCCGTTGATCTTCGCCAAAGGGTGGTGGCCGCGATTGACGGTGGCTTGTCCTGTCGACAGGCCGCCGAGCGTTATGGTGTCAGCGCGGCCAGCGCGATCCGCTGGCGCACTCGCCTCAAGGAAGTTGGCGACATCGTTCCTAAACGCCAGGGCGGAGACCGCAAATCGCAGCGCATCGAAGCACATTCACAATTGATTTTGGACGCGGTGACAGCGAAGCCGGATATCACGCTCGCCGAGTTGCGAGACCTGTTGAAACGTCGTGGAATATCGGCCGGCATTGCTTCGCTCTGGCGTTTCTTCCAGCGCAGAAAGATCACACTTAAAAAAAGACAGCGCATGGATTGAAAAATGAAAAAGGTCAAAGAAAACCACAACGTTTCCAAACCCGTCGCGCGCGCTCCGACGGGCAAGCTGGTTAGAGCGTGGCGGCGCTCGACCAGGCGCTGGGTCGTAAGCCCGGCAGTTGCCCCCACGTTCGCGCATGTTAGTTGTGGCGGCGCTTTGCGGGGCTTGAGCGACGGGCTTTCACCCATTTAACCATGGAGGCTCAACATTGTTTGAGTCTAAGTTGGTCGCTGTACGGCAACGACGCGTGTGGGTCCGTCGCGGTAAAGCCTGGTTTCGGCCGAATTTTTCAACAGACTTTCATCAATGCCACGCTCTGCGACCGCAAGACGCCCATCACCGCGGCTGAGATTCTGAACGATCAGGTCGAGGAGCACGGCATTGTGCTATGCCGGGTGCTGACGGACGGCGGCACGGAGTATTGCGGCAAGGCGGAGGATTCAGGGGCTCAGTGCGGGAGTCGTTACAGAATGGGCGATACGTGAGTCCAAGAGGCTCAGCGTGCTGCGCCCGTCCGCCGCCAACAGAACTATCCGCGCTCGCTTCAAATCGCGCTGCAACGTCACCGGTGAGCGACAACGCGCCTCAAGCACGTTGTGATCTTTCCTCGAAAGGCGAACTTTTCTTGCTTCGGGGATCATCCCGATCTTGAATCACGACTTGATAACGATGAAGCACACCTTCTCAGGTGAAATTGTCAGTGCCGACGACGACTCGTCAACTACCGACCCGGTTTGCGCTGCTTTTGCCTGCATGATCGGACCTCACGCGTGTCTTTCGTTGTAAAAAAGTTGCCGCGTCGTCTTCGCTCCAGGGTACGAGCGATCACTCTGGGAACGAATATAACAGTTCAGAATTGGTCCCCAGAATCCGTGAAAGGCACAGTAATGATAGATTTCCCGCACAGCGAAGAAGGCTCCCGCAAGCTCCTGAATCGCGCTGCCGTTGTGGCCCTCATACTGCTGGTTGGAGCTTGGTTCGCCTTTTCTTGGTTCCAGCGCAGCAAAGAGCTTTTAGCAACACCTTCCACCGGCTCAGACGTCCATACCCCAGCAACTAATGCGGGCAATGCCATTCCGGCGCAGAGCCAATCCACGAGCATCGCCGCCAAGCAAAATCCCGGAGGCGGGGAGACCGCGAAGCAAAATCCCGGAATTGAGGAACGTGCATCTGGTGGCCACGCCAGCGCTATCAAAACCTCTGAGCCGATCAACATAGATGACGCGCAACGTGCGACGCTGCGCGCGATTTTTGCCTCTGGCCATCCGCCAACGGTCGCGCGCCCGAACTTCGAGTTGATGATAGGCGCTTCAGTGGCAGAACAGACTCCGCTGGCGGATCTACCGCCTGAAGTGCCCAAAGCATTGAAAGGATTTTCGGGAGATAAGTATGTTATCGCCGGCGACGAACTTGTCATCGTGGACCAACGTTCCCGCCGCGTCGCTGCCATCATCGGCGGCGTCAAATGATCGAATTAATTCCTTATTCGGGTCTGCACATCATTAAGTCCGTCATTGATGCCGGTGCCACTATCCGCGTGCTCGGGCAAAGGGTTCATGGCGCTGTTTTCCGCCATGGCCGAGGATGAGCGCGAGCGCATTCACAAACGCACCAGCGAGGGCCGCCGGCAGGCGAGGGCACGCGGCGTGAAGATGGGCAGACGGCCCAAGCTCAATACCAAGCAGCTGGCGGAGATACGCGAGCGCCTGGCCAGCGGTGAAAGCCAGCACTGTAAGGCGGTCCACGTATTCGTGTTGGCAAGATTGATGCCGATGGCGCGCGGGCGAGCCGTTGTAGCTGCCCGAGAAGGTGAGCGTGCTGTCGGTGGCGGTGAGTGCATTGAGCGTGCCGCCCAGGGCAACACCCGATATGGTCGAATTCGTGAGCATCGCGTTCGAGACGGTTGAGCATATGAACACGCCCGCCGCCGTAGCTGCGGTAAATACTTGATTGCTGCACGTGTTGGCGGTTAAGCGGTCCAGCGGCACCTGCCGGTAGATCAGGCTCGCGTCATAGATCATCTTGAGCGTCGTGAGGCACGAGCCGCCGCTCTCGCTGTTCTTCTCAGGCGCGATGAGGCAGGAACCGAAGAGGTCGGCCTGCCGTTTAAGCTCGTAGGCGAACTGGTCCGCGGGAATGAGATTGTTCGCGTAGGACCCGACCTTCCGGGCCGGGATCGTCGAGAAGTCTATGAGGACGGACGTGCTATGGTCGTTGCCGTTGCCTTTGCCGGTGTCAGTCCCTATCGCGTAGCGATGCGAGGGGTTGTATTCCTGCCAAAGGAAAAGGCCCGCTTTCTCGCCCGTCGGCTTAACGCACTGCGCGATAAGCCGCTCGATCGTTGGGCGGTCGAAAAATGGGGAACCGGCCGCGACTGGATCGAGAAGCATTTCGACCTCGTAGACGCGCCGCCCTCCGGCGTTCAGCTCGCGCCGCTTTCCTTCAAACGATATCTTGCGTTTGCTCGGGTCCGCGATATCGGCGTTGACGGCGGCAGCGTCAGCGTCGGTTTTGACGTATTTGTCGGGCCAGGCCGGCTCTCCCTGCCGGTTCACGATTGGGATGAAGCGCGCCCGTCCGCCCGATCCATTCACGGCTTTGCGCACGTAGCCCATGACTCCCGCTTCGAGTATGAAATTTCCGAGAGTAAGCGACACCCCGCGCCCGGCCATGCCGCCTTTTGCCTCGTCGAGAAGCCGGATGATCTTCTCGGTGATGGCTGGACTGTCCGCCGTGACGGCGTTTTCGAGGTCGTCCCTGAGGATGAAGTCAGGGCGATGCTGCTGGTAGAGGCGCCCGCGCATCGGCGTAAGGGCCGTATGCGCCTCAACGCGGATGCGGTTGTTCGTCACGAAGTTCGAAACCCGCTTGAGCGTGGCCTCGTCCTTTGTGCGCGTTTGGTTGTAGAGCTGCCCGAAGTCGGCGATTAGCAGGTCGTTGGTCTGGAGCTCGGTCACCACGTCAAAGAGGATGCACGGATTGTCCTTCGTCCCCCCTGGGCCTTCGCGTCCTGGTTGTTCATCGCGTCTTTCAGAAAGCGCGCGCTGATGTGCTGAAACTTGTCCGTGTGTATCTCGAAGCTCACGTCGAAGGGGTGGGCAGTCGCCTCGCCCCCGCCGCCGACCAGATGGGAGCCGATAGTCTCGCTGCCGATGGTGGTGTTGATGCCCTGGTCGACATAGGCGCCATCGCCCTCGATGGTGAAGGCCTCCACCGGCTGGCCATCGTCGAGCACCAACGATACCTTGATGCTCTGGTCCTTCATGATGAGGCTGGTCACGCGCATATAGTGCGCCCGTTTGAGCGGTCGGTGCCGAGGTTGAGCTGCCCGTCCTGCCAGTAGTTCTCAATCGGGGCCTCGTCGTCATCGAAGCCCGAGAAGAGGGTATAGACGTTGTTCGATATGGGGTCGCCGCCGATGAGCGCCCCGTTGAAGATGTCGAGGCAGGACGCGCGGAAGTCCAGCCTGTCTATCGTGTGCGAGTAGACGTTCCGCACGTACATCACGGAGTTGTATCGATGTACGCGCGCGGCATGAGCACGCGGGAGATTGCGGGAACTCTACGTCATCGACGTCTCGCCGGAACCTGATATCGACCGTCACCGACGCCGTGCTCGAGGAAGTCGCGGCCTGGCAGCAACACCCGCTCGATCCCGCCTATCCGCTGGTCTTCTTCGATGCAATCCGGGTGAAGATCCGCGACGAGGGCATGGTCCGCTCCAAGGCGATCCACATTGCGTTGGGCGTGCGCGCCAATGGCGGCAAGGAAGTGCTCGGCATGTGGGTCGAGCAGAATGAAGGCGCCGAGTTCTGGCTGCGAGTCATGAACGAGATCGGAACCGCGGCACTGAGGATATCATGCTCGCCGTCGTCGATGGCCTCAAGGGCTTCCCCGATGCCATCACCGCCGTATTCCCCGAAGCCGTGGTCCAGACCTGCATTGTGGGGTCGTTGAAAAACCTGTCTTCGCGTGATTCTCTCGATCTGATCGCGATTGGGGGTCGGCATGCTGGGTCGCAAGGAACGGGACTAACTAGAGCTGTTCATTTCCGGCTCGCTCCGACAACTCATTCCCGACGAGCACGTTCTGGTTCGGGTAGACGGCGTGCTCGATCTCTCCTGGCTCCGGAACGACCTCTCCGATCTATATTGCCTCGACAACGGTCGACCGGGCATCGATCCTGAGGTTGCGGTTCGCCTGATGCTGGCCGGTTTCCTGCTCGGCATCGTTCATGATCGTCGCCTGATGGGCGTGGGCGCCGGCACGGATTTTGGCGAGAGGTGATGCCTTCGGGCGCTCGCTCAGCATTCCCGCCAAAACTCGGCTTTCTCAATGACCCCATTGTCCACCTGCTACGCAACTCCATGGACTTGGTGTCCTGGAAAGACCACAAGCCGCTCGTCAGGCCCTGAAGGGCATCTATCGCGCCGTTGACGCCAAAGCCGCCGAGCAGGCGCTGACGGCCTTTGAAGCCAGCGAATGGGGGCAGCGCTATCCGGCGATCGGTCAGAGCTGGCGGCGCGTATGGAGCGAGGTCGTCCCCGTCTTTGCCTTCCCGGAGGCCGTACGCCGGATATATCTATACGACGGATGAGATCGACAAGCAGTTTCTTTCCGGTCGTGATATTATTTTGCTGCGTGGGCGACCTCGTGGCGGAGCGCGGTGCATCGGCTGAAAGCGCTGCCGGGCAGCCTTATTCGAGCCTTGCCGGATTGAGGCGCCCGCGCGCCTTTTTTGGCGGGCGCGGGCGCCAGGCTTCGACAAAGTGCTCGTAGCCCTTCTGTGCCTGTTCGGCGACGCGCATTTCCTGGTTCCGGAGTTTCTTGACGTTGTAGGCGTAGGCGGGGCCGCGCGTGTTGCCTTTCTTCTGCGGTCGGCCGGCTTGCAACTCCATGCCGCGCATTTTGTGGGCAACGAGACTGGGGCGTGCCCAGAGGTAGTTCGTTTCTTTCGTCAGCATATGCCAGCACAGGACGGTCAGCTTGCGCGCCACTGCAACGGCAGCGACCTGATGGCCCCGCCTGGCCCGGACGCGGACGAAGAAGGCATGGAGTGGGCCTGGCGTCTTGGCGGCTGCCCAGGCGGCTTCCACCAGCATCGCGCGGGCATGACTGCGTCCGACCTTGCTGATCCGCCCGTGATGGGCTGCCCCAAGCCCCGACTGGCGCACGCGTGGGTTCAGGCCGAAGTAACTCACCAGCTTTTGGGGGTTGGAAAAGCGGCCTATATCGCCGATCGCCGCCACTAGCCCGGCGGCCACCGTGAGATTGACGCCAGTGATTGTGAGCAGCCGTTCGATCGCCGTATCGCTGAGGGCGCCCTCAGCGATCTCCCGGTCAAGCACGCCGAGATCCTCTCCCAACCGATCCAGTTCCCGGATATGACGCTCGATCGCGGCGCGCTCGTCATCCGGCACCTGCTGTCGGATGAGCCAGGCACGACCGAGCCGCCCGAACAGGTCGGCATGAGGGCACTGCGGAATCAGGTGAGCATAGAGGATCGAGTGCACCTCGTTCTTGATTCGGGTCCGATGCCGGACAACCTGGTAGCGTCGCGCCACCAGGCGGCGCATCCGCTCCGTGACAGCATCGGGTGTCCAGATCTCCGGCAGGTAGCCGGCTGCATACAAGTTGGCCAGCGTGCCGGCGTCGATCTTGTCGGTTTTCACATGGGCGTGCGCGATCGCCTTCACCTGCAGTGGATTGGCGATCACTACCCGCTTCACGAACGGTGACAGCACCCGAGAGACCGCCATGCAGTTACCGGTAGCCTCGATGACCACCTCGTCGGTGGTCAGAAGCGTTTTGCCGAAGCCTTCCAGCGCAGTTCGCGTCATATCGACCCGACCCATGTGTCGCAGTCGACCATCTTCCCAGATTACTACTTCCCCAAAGGTACGGTGGGTATCAATTCCGATTACACGTCGCATTCCTGTCTCCTCTCGATAATCAGAGGGGGAGCAGCGGGCGACACGACAACTACGGATCCGCGCTCTCAGCGCAACCGGGCGAGTCGCAGAGGCGGCCATCTACTAACACGAGCTCGCAGCTCAACGTGCAAGATCGGCCTGCCCGCACTTCGTGCTCCCGGTGCCTCTGTCCCGGATGGTCGCACCATACGCCGCGATCACGAAACCGCAGCCGGACATCGGCACCAAGAATCTCATACCGGTTACCAACGCGATCGAGGCGCTGAACTCAAAACTCAGGCGGGCCGTCAGGGCCAGAGGGCACTTCCCCAATGACGAAGCCGCCACCAAGCTTCTCTATCTGATCTTGAACAGGTCCGAGAAAGAGTGGAAAATGCCGCCGCGTGAGTGGTCCATAGCCAAGGCTCAGTTCGCCGTTATCTTCGGCGAACGCTTCATCAAGGCCATGGCAGCGTAATGTTTAACCGCCCCGCTCTCACACGGAAATCCTGACAGTCCCGGACGCCGTCCACCGAAGTAAGGCCGAACAGCTCGCCTATCGTGCCCCACTGCTGAAACCTTGGAAGAACATTTGCCTCGGAGGTCACCTCTCGCAGCGTTCAACGATCCTTTGCCTCTCAGCACGAAGCTCACACGCTCACTGACGGGAGTTCTCGGCTGCATAACCAGGGGGACGCCCGGGAGCCGGTCACAAGCTCATCAAGAACAACCGTAAAGGTCGCCCCATTGACCGGCCAGAGACCCCAGAGCGGAGGGATCAAATCGCGACCGGTATTCGGACTTACCGATAGTTTGGAATAGCTTGAAAGAGGCGGATTTCCCTTTGCGTTTCGCGACACGGTCTAACAATATCTGGCCCGTGTCCGCGTGTCGTAATTGGATTCCGTCTTCATGATCGTTTGTTCCTGTAACGTGTTGACCGATCACGACGTCCGTTCCGCCGTGACCGCAGCAGACGATCTGCGGCGTTCACCCAAACAGGTTTACGGATGTCTTGGGTGCAGCGCGGAATGTGGGCGATGTGCCCGGACCATCAAGACTATCATCAAGGAAGCGCTCGGCGCCTGTGCTCGGAAATGTTGCGACGGGTGTCCCCACTCCGCAATGCACGCAGAAGTCGAGCAGATTCAGATCGAAATCACCCTCTGACGGATCCTCTCGCGGATTTCTTTCTGCTGCGGAACCCTCCCGGGCGATTGTATCAAGCAGTGCGAGATTACAACCGGCATGATCCTTTCTAGGGTCGGGACCCATAAAATGATTCCTTCTGCGCTGAGTTTGTGATTCACGGTCTCCGACAGGAGGCCCCTCATGAGTCGCGATTACTTTTGGCTAACGAAGGATCAGTTTGCTCGGCTCAAGCCGCTTCTGCCTAACGATACGCGCGGCAAGCCACGGGTCGATGATCGGCGGGTCATCAGCGGCATCATCCAGGTGCTGAAGTCCGGTGGACGCTGGATCGATGCGCCGGAGGTCTATGGTCCGCGCAAAACACTCTACAATCGCTTCGTCCGCTGGGCAGCGAAGGGCGTATGGGTAGACATATTCCACGCACTCGCAACGGCCGGCGGACCTCCTGCGCAGGTCCTGATCGATAGCTCGGCCGTGAAGGCGCATCGATGCGCATCTGGCGGCAAAGGGGGGAACATCAGCAGGCCATCGGCCGATCGCGCGGCGGGCGGACCACGAAGATCCATGCTCTGACCGACGCCGAGTGTCGTCCCGTCGCGTTCTTGTTGACCGGGGGTCAGATAGCCGACTGCACCGCCGGAGCGGTTCTGCTCGAAGAGATGCCACGTTCCGCGATCCTGCACGGCGACAAGGGTTATGACAGCGATGCCATCCGCCGACAGGTCGAGGGAAAGGGTGCGATGCCGAACATCCCGCCCAAGGCGAACCGACGCTGGAAGAATTGCTTCTCGCCCGTCCTCTATCGAAGCCGCAACGCGATCGAGCGCATGTTCTGTCGCCTGAAGGACTTCCGTCGCATCGCAACCAGATACGATCGTCTCGCAATCAATTTCCTCGCAGCCGTCTGCATCGCTGCGGCTGTCAGTTACTGGTTATGAGTCCAGACCCTAAGAGTCGGTTTCGAAAAGGGTCGAGTGGCTTTATCAAATGGCCAGCGCCGCCAGGGGAGCCTCGACCTCAAGAATTCAGGTGGCCGGATGACTTCCCGGCCACCAAAAAACACCAAGGACTTACTTGCTTTCACAAGCAGTAATTGTCTTCATAGCGGCTTCGGCATCGGCCTCTGTCGTATAGACCTTGCCAGCCGGGCTAACCACCACAGATGTAGTTGTCATTGGCTTTTCATGTGCGACTGTACATTTCTTCGTCGTGGAATCTTGCACGACATAGTATGAGTTCGCCGCGAACGCGGGAGCCGAGAAAGCAGCGATGATGGCGGCCGCAGCCAATAATTTCAAATTCATTTTTGACGCTCCTGTTTGTCACACAGTCCATTCCCGTGTTGTGCATAAACTCGGCTCGGGCGCGAACGTTCCGGTGGAAGACGCGTGCAGCGTCGGCGCTTGATGAATGGCCCGCCGGTTGAAGCCGGCGGTTGTTTGCTAATTGCCGCTAGTTCCGCTTCTCGCGCCTACCAGCGATCGTCGTCGACGCCAATGCTAATGCTTGGAGCACCGAACCGGGGAGCGCCATACACGCCGATGTGCGGCCCCTCGTCATAATGCCGGCGCTCGATATAGCGCTCACGTGGGCCGTCATCGTAGGCGTCCTCGTCGATGATCACTCGCCGCGGTCTTGTTCGATAGCATCGCCCGAAGTCATCACAAACGAGCCGGACTTGCTCAATACCAGGTTCGCTTATGCCAATAGGCGAGGGCCCCGTCGTGGAAATGTCGGCGGCCATGGCGCTGTGTGCGAGCAGAGCGCCGGAGCCAGCCAAGAACGCAATCGCGATCCTCTTCATGGAAGTCTCTCCTTCTGGTCGGCAACAATACCGCCGCGCAGACAACATACTCCGCCGACCAATCGTTCCTAGGGTTCGGTTCCATTAGGGAGGCTTGATCGGGGTGATGCGGCGACGCGTGTTTCAACAATGAAGGATAACGAGATGGATATTTTTGGAGAACTGCCGGGCGATCTATGCCGGCCTAGTGATACACGAGGTGGCTGAGGCCGACGGCAAAGATCGACGCGTAGGCAAACTCGCCGGGATTGCAGCCGCCAGAGAAGTAGTGGCACGTCCAGCCGATCAGCGCGCGGCGTGAGCGCCGGCTTCCGACCCCGACCGCGGCTGGCTCACGATGGAGGCTTCTGATGTGCGATTACAGCTTGCAGCACGTTGCGTCTCGTCCCGCCGCCGCCGGCCAGCGACTGGTGACGACCCGGTTCCCCACATCGATGACGCGCGGCTTCACCGAAATTGGTGAGCCCGCCGTCGTGATTTGCCTGCTTCCGGGGACGGAAATTGCGTTCGACCGCGAGGTCAAGGGCGAACTTTCCCTTGATGCCGAAGCGTCGGATCGGCGAGCGGGTGGCGCGTTTCCGCCAGGTCGCGCTCGACAAGCCGACGGCGCATCACGACGCGCTCGAATTCGCCAACGGCGAGATCGTGCTGCTCACCCGTCTGGTCGAAGGCCAGATCGCCATCGTGCTGCAACTTCCGCATGGCGCAGTGCGCGCAACGGCCGAGCCGGGCACCATGCGGTCGCAAGATGCTCCGGTTGCCGCGCGGCGTGAGCGGGATGCTGTTTAGCCGTGATGCCGGTAGGTTGTGAGGTGACAGCGGGCGGCCACGATTGTGATCCGCCCGATAACCGCCGCATCCGCACAGCATTGGCAACCGCCCTTCGTTCCCATCTGTGGCAGGGCAAAGCAGTATACTCCGTTGGCTACACGCCGCCGCCAGCGCACGACGGACGAAGTCGGAGTGTCGCGTTCTCGAGGCGCGGACTTTTTTGTTCGCAGCCATTGTTGGGCTTAAATTAGGAACATCCCGCCGCCCCCCCGGGGATTATCCGGGGCCTCCGACCCATGTTGAATTGTCTTGCACGACATATCTAGGCTTCACCTGGCCTGGGAACGTCTCACCTGGGAGCGCCTCAAATATTCGCGCGCCAAGTCTGGCAAATGAGCTTCCAGATCGGACGCCATCGAAAGTTCTTCCTTCAAGATGCGTTCGCAAACTGCTTTCGTGTGCGCGTCGCCGGCGGTTTCGGCCGCGACGATCAGCACTCGGTAGGCTGCAACCTCCATGTGCTCAAACGCGTAGCTCGCCATCGCGCCCTTCACGATTTCATCGTCGGCAAACATGCCGCTCATGCCTTGGCCAAAAGCGATCATCTTACCGGCCAGATCCTTCAAGGTTGAAGTGTCGCCGCCCCGGCGTAGAATGCATCCTTCCAGCGCTTCAGCCTGCCTCCGCGTCTCGAGCAGATGCTGTTCGAGCCGCGCCCTCACATCCGGGTAGTCACCGGTCCGGCTTGCCAGACTGTTCAGCATGGTCACGTCGTGTTCTTCCATTGCGTGGGCGTCGCGAAGCCACGCCATGAGGTTTTCTTCAGCGCGATTCATAATCAGCATCTCGCTCGCAGGGGGCGGCCCGCCGAGGGGAAGTCGGCAGGCCGTGGGGATGATTGGAGGGGAAAAGGTGGCCCGCAGCATTCCAATGCTCGGCGCGCCACAAACGTTCCGCCTGGCACTCCCCGGTCCTCGAAGAGGCCGTCAATCAGCGCTGCGCAGCCGTTTCATCGTGAATTCGATTTTCGCCGCGGTTGCAGCGGCACCATGAACCTCGACTGGGGGACAGAGATGGCGTCGCCAGCCGGTGCGCTTAGAAACCACGACGCGCGCGGGTGGGATGGCAGACGCCGGTCAACTTGCCTGTTGTCGTTTGCGACACCGTTATGGCGGCGATCGACAGTGGCCTGTGCTGCAATAACACTTCGACCTCGCCATCCTCACCGACCGCTTGCCGGTAGCGACTCAGATCCTGCGAGCTCCGTTCGGTGGCCTCCGCGTGATCGAGGGAGATAACGTCGCATCAGGCGGCGATCAATATCGCCTGGTCGGCTTCGACATTTCGGAAAAAGATGATCTGGCTCATTGCGATTCCGAGCGGCAGCTCGCGGCGTGCTGACCGTTGACGGGCGGGATGTCGGCAATGTTCTGATCAACGAAGGCCTCGCGCATCGCTATGTCTGCAGCGGCACGCCATGTCTCCGACGGCCGGGCTGGTGCGGAGCGATCTCAAGAAGGACCGTCGCGTCGCCGCAAATATGAGATGCCGTAGGATTTCCGCACGTTGCTCCTAAATTCGACAAAGTGAGCGCGAGTAGCCGCGCCTTTTTGTATCTTGATCCGGAAGATCGGTCTGCTACTCACTGAGCAGGATCTGCTCTGAGCGAGGAAGTGCGACCTTTACTTTGGCAGCTGCAATCCCAGTGAACTTACCCATTCCTCAAGTTTTGCGACGTCATCGCTCTGCCAGATTGCTTTCAGCATTGTGTGTCGCTCGAGTCCATAAGGAAGAGAGCTGATCTTTTCGCGGATGTCAGCTGCAAGTTCAGAAAGACCTTGGAGTGGGAGATCGATCTGCTGCACGGCACTGCTCCTTTTGCTTCGAGGGAGGCGGGAGCGCAACCGGCGTTCTCGATCACCGATGATTACTCAGGGGCCGGACGCTGAGGGGCAGAGTTTGCTGTCCCAATCTTCGGGACGCCAGTGAATTATTTAACGGCATGGAGCGGAACGAATCGGCGGTTCGACTCTGCTCACGTTATGCCTGCTCGTGCGACCGCCAAAATGTTCAGCGATTTTCGCGCGGTCGCGCCCGCAGTCGGGGCGCGCCACGTTAGCAATTCGAACACCGGTGAAATGAAGAAGAAATATTTTGTGACTGCCGCGCGTGAGTAAACCCTCCAACCGCCGCTGGAACAGATCGGGGAGCCAATCGCGGCGCTGGGTGGCTCCGCAACGACAAAAAGATATCCAGCTCACCTCGCTTTGCTTGACATGCTCGTCGGTCCTGCCTTGCCTAAACGTGATATCGGCGCGCAAAGGGACGATCCTGGGCGTCTCTCGCATTGTTGCGCCGCGATAGGAGTTCTGAATTCAATTTCTGTCGAATTCTGAAAATGATACAACCAAGGCGACGACAGGCTGATCGGGTAATACGCGTCTCGTCAGGACGTCGCGAGAGGATAGGACCTGGTGAAAGCAGAATCTCGCACAACCGAACGCGCAGACCAAGCGGGACCATCGCCGACCGTCGTCGGCATCGGCGCATCGGCGGGCGGCATCGAAGCGCTTAGCCGCTTCTTCGAGGCCATGCCGAGCGATAGCGGTTGCGCGTTCGTGGTCGTTTTGCATCTCGATCCGGATCGCGAAAGCGAGATGGCGCACATTCTGGCCGCCCGCACGGCGATGCCGGTCGCGCAGATCCAGCACGGAATGCAGATCGATCGCGACCACGTCTATGTGATCGCGCCCGATACCGATCTGGAGGTGCGCAACGGTCGGCTGCAGGTGTCCAAACCGTCGGAAGCCCGTGGTCACCGCCATCCGGTCGATGTGCTGTTCAAGTCGCTTGCCGTGGATCAGCGCGAACGGGCGATTGCCGTCGTGCTCTCCGGGACCGGAAGCAACGGCACCGATGAATTGAAGGAGGTCAGGGCCGAGGGCGGCATGAGCCTGGTGCAGACGCCTGAGACCGCGAAATTCGACGGCATGCCGCGAAGCGCGATCGCGGCGGATATGGCCGATCACGTTCTGGCTCCGGAAAAGATGCCGGAGACCATCATTGCCTACACGCGCCATGGTTATGTCGCCGCACCGGCCGAACCGGGACCGGCGTCGCCGGACGATCAGGCAACCATCGAACAAGTTCTGGAACTGTTGCGAGCCCGCGCCAGACACGACTTCGGCAGCTACAAGCGCAGCACGCAGCGTCGGCGCATTCACCGCCGGATGGGACTCCGAAACATCGGGACGCTGAACGGCTATCTGGAGGAGTTGCGCGCCAATCCGGATGAAGTCCGCACCCTGGTGGCGGACCTGATGATTAGTGTCACCGGGTTTTTTCGCGACATTGAGGCGTGGAATGCCCTCACCGTATCGGTGATCGACCCGCTCGTCGCGGCGCGCGATTCCGGCGCCGCGATCCGGATCTGGGTTCCGGCATGCGCCACCGGTGAGGAGGCCTATTCCATCGCCATGCTGGTGACGGAGCGGGCGGAGGTGGCCCGGAAGCGGTTCGACCTCAAGGTGTTCGCGACCGATGCCCAGGAGGATAATCTGCGCAAGGCGCGCGACGGCGTTTATCCAGCCGCCGCCACGGCCGACTTTCCGCCGGAACGTTTGCAGCGCTTCTTCGAGAAGCTCGATGGCTCCTTTCAGGTCCGCAAGGAGCTTCGCGACATGGTCGTGTTCGCGCAACAGAATCTGCTGTGCGACCCGCCGTTCTCACGGCTGGATCTCATTTCGTGCCGCAATTGCCTGATCTACCTTGAACCGGAGGGGCAACAGCGCATCGTCGCGCTTTGTCATTTCGGCTTGCGCCAGGGTGGCCATCTGTTTCTTGGCAATGCTGAAACGGTCGGGCGGCACGGCGACCTGTTCGAGACCGTGTCCAAGAAATGGCGGATCTATCGCCGGGAAGGCTCGACCCGGCACGACCTGATCGATTATCCGCCAACAGCGCGCCGACCCGTCGAGCCACGCGAGAGGGCTGAACCGCCGCTCGTCGAGCCAGCCAACGCCTCGGTGACCGAGACGGCGCGGCGCGTGCTGCTGGAGCGCTACGCCCCGGCGTCGGTGTTGATCGACCAAAAAGGCCGCGTGCTGTATTTTCACGGCGCGACGCGGGATTATCTGGAGCAGCCGCCGGGCGAGCCGACGCGGGATTTGTTGCGCATGGCCCGCAATGGCCTGGCCCTGAAACTTCGCGGCGCAATCCGAGAGGCTTCAGAGGGAACCGGCAGTGTCACGGTCGACGCCCACATCCGGCACGGCAACACGGCCCGGACTGTCGCGATGACGGTCGTGCCGCTGCCGGCGTCCTCGCGTGACAGCAGCTTTCTGCTCGTCAGTTTCGCTCCGGGCCTACCCGCATCCGAGCCGGTTGGGGCGAGGGTTCTCCGCGAGGACGTCGCCGACACGTCCGCGAGCGAGCAGGCGCTTCAGGATGAATTGGTCTCGACCCGCGCCGAATTGCGCAACACCATCGAGCATCTGGAAACCGCCAACGAGGAGTTGAAAGCGTCGAACGAAGAAGCGACCTCGATGAACGAGGAGCTTCAGTCCACCAACGAGGAACTGGAGACCTCGAAGGAGGAGCTTCAGTCGTTCAACGAAGAACTCAACACCGTCAACAATCAGCTTCAGCACAAGATCGGCGAACTGGAAGCCGCCACCAACGACCTCACCAACTTGCTGGCGGGGTCGGAAACCGCGACCTTGTTCCTCGATGAGAAATTCCGCATCAGGTGGTTCGCACCCGCGACTAGGGAGCTGTTCGATCTGGTCGCGCCCGATATCGGCCGTCCGATTGCGCATTTCGCGCGCAAATTTTCCGATGAGAACCTGCTTGCCGATGCCGAAACAGTGCTCAACAAGCTCACCGTGATCGAGGCCGAGGTGCCGAGCGATGCGGGACGCTGGTATCTACGGCGCATGCTTCCCTACCGAACGCAGGATAACCACATCGCGGGGGTCGTCGTCACGTTCAGCGACATCACCGATCGGAAACACGCCGCCGACGCCGCTGACGAAGCACGGATCTATGCCGAGAGCATCGTCGAAACGATCCGGCAGCCGTTGCTCGTTCTGAATGGAGATCTGCGGGTGCAGTCCGCCAATCGCGCCTTCTATGACCAGTTTCGTGTTCGACCGCAGAACACCGAGAGTTGCCTTGTTTATGAACTCGGCGACGGGGAGTGGGACATCCCGCGACTGCGAACGCTTCTGGAGAAAGTGCTGTCGAAGGACCGGACGATTACCGATTTCGAGGTCGAACACGATTTCCGCGACATTGGCCGGAAGCGCATGCTGCTCAATGCCCGCAAGCTTACGCGGGAAGGCGGCCGTCAGGCTCTGATCCTGCTGGCCATCGAGGACGTCACCGCCCGCAGGGAGAGCGAGCGCGCGATCCGGCAAGGCGAACAGCATCTGAAAGACCTGATCGAAGCGTTGCCGGGCGCGGTCTACACAACGGATGCTAAAGGATTGATCACCTCTTACAACCCCGCCGCTGCCGAGCTATGGGGCCGCGCTCCGGTCCGACGCCGCTTCGGGACGCCTCCGGTGCGGTCATCGGAGCGGTGAACATGCTGGTGGACATCACCGAGCGCAAGCGCGCCGAGGTGCTTGCGGAGCAGTTCGCCGCGATCGTCCGATCTTCGGACGACGCGATCATTAGCAAGGATCTCGACGGTATCATCGCCAGTTGGAACAAGGGTGCACAACGCCTGTTCGGTTATACGGCCGAGGAAATCGTCGGCAAATCTATCATGACGCTGATCCCGCCGGATCGCCACGGCGAAGAGGCCGAGATACTCGGCCGCATTCGAGCCGGCGATCACATCGAACACTACGAAACCATCCGTCAGCGCAAGGACGGCAGTCAGGTTTGGGCGTCATTGACCATTTCGCCGCTCAAGGACTCCCGGGGAAGAGTGTTCGGAGCGTCCAAGATCGCGCGAGACATGACCGAGCGGCGGCGCGCGGACGAGCATCGGACCATTCTGATGGGCGAACTCAACCATCGCGTCAAGAATACGCTGGCGGTCATCCAATCGATTGCGTCCCAGACACTCGGTCACGCCGCAACGATCGAGGACGCACGCGAGGCGTTCGGATCGCGGCTGATCAATCTCGCGAAGGCGCACGATGTTCTGACGCGGGAGAACTGGACCGGGGCGAACCTCGCGGAGATCGTCTCCGACACGGTCAAGCCGCATGCCAGCAGCCAAGGTCGTTTCCGGATCGAAGGTCCGAATATTCATCTTGCGCCGAGTCCGACGCTTGCGATTGCCATGGCGCTGCACGAATTGTGCACCAATGCCGCCAAGTACGGCGCGCTGTCGAACGAAGAGGGCTACGTCGTCATTGCCTGGACCCTTCCAGATAAAGGCGACGGTCGCCACTGGATGTTGCAGTGGAAAGAGAAGGACGGCCCGAAAGTTGTGCCGCCCGATCGTCAAGGCTTTGGCTCCCTCATGATCGAGCGCGTGTTGGCGGCGGAACTTGGCGGCAAAGTCCACGTTGCCTATGAGTCCTCCGGCCTTGTTTGCACGATCGATGCACCGATGCCCGCCGGACACCATGGCATGGGTGGACTTGATGACCGATCGGACGGCAAAACGCATCCTGATCGTCGAGGATGAGTTTCTGGTTGCTTTGCATCTTGAAGATGCGCTGACCGGTATGGGACATCAGATCGTCGGACCTTGCACCCGCATTCAGGCTGCGATGGTGGTCGCCCGCGAAAGAAGCATCGACTTCGCGATCCTCGACATCAATGTGGCGGGCACGCCATCCTTTCCCGTTGCGGACATCCTGCGCCAGCGCAGCATCCCCTTTGTGTTCGCCAGCGGATATGGTCTTGAAGGTCTTGTCGATGGATATCGCAACGAGATCGCGTTACGGAAACCTTACGATCTCGAAGAACTCAGGGGCGCTATCATCCGAATCTTTCCGGAACTCAGCCATTGACGTCGTGATATGAGGTCGAGCGGTAGAAGCCGGAGCCGACCCACAACTTTGGGCGAACGCTTTGTTGTGGGACCGGTTAGGCATCCCGCATAGATCCCGACGTGGCCCGCTGAGGAAACCGGCGGACATTTTGTTGTCTTTTGCCAGAAAAAGTCGCGGAACAAAACCATGCTGACGCCGGTTCTTCCGTGCAATCAAAGGAGTGTTAGCAATGGACTGGAACCGTGTCGAAGGAAACTGGAAGCAGATCAAGGGCAAGGTGAAGGAGCAGTGGGGCAAGCTCTCCGACGATGACCTCGATCAGATCGCTGGGAAGCGTGAGCAGCTCGAAGGTAAACTGCAGCAGCGGTACGGCTACCAGAAAGATCAGATCAAGAAAGAAGTTGATGACTGGTACGGCACCCAATCATGGCCCGACTAAATAGGAAACCTATCGCAAGGTCATCATCGATCGCGACTGCAACTAAGAGCGACCAAGCTTTCAGCCTAGACAACCCGCCCGATACATCGGGCGGGTTGTTGTTGATTAGGGTCCGGACTCATAACCAGTAGGTGACGGTTGCTACGATGCAGACAGCAGCGAGAAAGTTCGCGGCATTTCGATCATAGCGGGTTGCGATGCGGCGGAAGTCTTTCAGCCGGCAGAACATGCGCTCGATGGCGTTCCGGTTGCGATAGAGAAACGGCGAAAAGCAGTTCTTCCATTTGCGATTTGCCTTTGGCGGGATGTTCGGCATCACGCCCCGCTCCTCGACTTGCTGACGGATCGCGTTGGCGTCGTACCCCCTTGTCGGCATGCAAGATGTCGCAATCCGGAAGACTTTCGAGCAGCACTGCGCCCGCTGTGCAATCTGCGACCTGGCCGCCGGTGAGCATAAAGGCGAGCGGACGACATTGAGCGTCGGTCAGCGCGTGGATTTTCGTCGTGCGACCGCCGCGCGAGCGACCGATGGCCTGATTTCGTTCCCCCCTTTTCCTCCCGCAGCCGAGCGGTGCGCTTTGACGGCTGAACTATCAATCAAAACCTGCGCTGGCGGTCCACCGGCCCGCGCGAGCGCGTGGAAAACGTCCGTCCACACACCCTTTTCCGCCCACCGAACAAAGCGATTATAGAGCGTCTTCCTCGGCCCGTAGTCGAACGATGCATCGACCCAGCGGCCGCCCGACTTCAGCACTTGAACGATACCGCTGATCACACGCCGATCATCAACGCGCGCTTTGCCGCGCGTATCGGTCGGCAGGTGGGGTTCAATCTTCGAAAACTGCACGTCTGTCAGCCAGAACTGATCGCGATTCATCCCTGCTCCCCTTCGGGGGACGTGAATCACAACGCGCTGACTAGGCCAACACTTTTACGGGTCCTGACCCTAGGGCAAACCGGTATCTGAAGTCGGAGGAACTAGATATTCCCCTCTGCGTTCAACTCACATGAGGGTTTAATGGAGGCTACAATGGGACGAGGACTTCTGCTCTGGCTGATTGGAGTGCCTATTCCGGTAATCATTCTGTTGTGGTTGTTCTTTGGCCACTGATGGGTTGATGGCCCGTTGAGGTTACGACTAATTTAAAAGCGGCTGCATAAATCAAGTTCTGACGCCGGATGAGAGACACATACCCAAATTCCGCACAGCTCCGTCGATGACCTTTATGCCCGTCCCTCGACTACGCGAGGTTTCGATTGCAGAATGAGAGGTGAGGAGAACGACCGCCGTTTGGCGCGTCCGTCGGGATTAGGACGAGGTTGGAACGTCTCTACGAAGTTGCATCCCCATACTCCACCGTGCGGCGTTGTGCATTTGATGGTAGCAAACAGCGGAGTGAGATGGTCAAAGCCCGCACGGCCAAAGTCCCCCAAGGTATGCGGTCGGCTCCCCGAGGGGTATTCGAAAACAACGGTCGAGCCAGATAAGAAATCGCGTGCGGTTTTCAACGCGGTCCCTCAGATGGGTGGGCCCGCCGGGCGGGTTCCGTTGCTATAGATCAGAATGATCGTACCAACGCGCCGTTCTTCGACATTAAGCGTGAGATTGGCGTGGAGCATCGCTTTGATGATCTCGGCAATATTCCGTGATCAGTTGCTGCATATTGCGCAGTCCCATATAACTGATGCCCTCTCGATCCATCGCATCCCGGTCGCTCTGTATCGGCGCCAACCGACATGGAGTCTCCGCTACCGCTCTGCGGCTTCGCACTCCTTTGCATCAATTCCGGCCCGCAGCCGAGGTTCCTGAATCATGCCGGGAATCTCTGCCCGGGCCATGAGACAGCCAAACAGGCCCACACACCTGTCTGATTTGGTCTGCTTACTTACTTGCTCTTGCAGGGCATCTGCCCGCCTAGGAGCCGGCGCGCCGAGCTGCCGTTAATACTCCGGTGAAAAAGAGGAGCGGCATTGCGCAGTCGATAAATCTTATGGGTGGTGAACCGCGGTCTCCGGAACGATATCGCTGTGCGTCGGTTGGACAATCGGAGGTGTGTCATGCGCACCCGTTCCCGTGCTGGAACGCTTGTGACACCAGTCGCGTTTTCATCCTGACTTAGGAGGACTGCATGGCCTTTGAAGTGAGAGAAACCATCAACTTGATCGCTAGCGATAAAGTCGAGGGGACGGCTGTCTATGATGCCGAGGACAAGAAGGTCGGTACAATCGCGCGCCTCATGATTGAAAAGACCAGCGGACAAGTTGTCTACGCCGTAGTGGGTTTCGGCGGATTTCTTGGCATCGGGGACGACCATTACCCGCTGCCTTGGCACTCCTTGACATATGACACCGGGCTTGGCGGCTACCTGACCAGCGTAACCACGGATCAGCTGAAAGGAGCCCCGAAGTATGATACCGAAAGCAATTGGAGCTGGTCGGATCCAGCCCGCAGCAAGGCCGTCGATGAATACTATCCTTTTGTAAGTCCGCAGCAGAAGGATCTGTCCGGTTCCAAACGCGCAATTCTGTGAACAGCGAATTTGAATGCTGCGCTGACCTTGTGAAGGACTGCGGTTCGTACCGCGGAGCCGCGCATGAGAGAACCCGCGCCAGAGCAGCCGCGGCCTGCAAGCCATGGCCGGCTCTTCGATCGTGGCGTAATAGCGCTCCTCGGCTTCGGCTGGCGGGATGTTGCCAACGCGCTCCAACAGCGGGCGATTGTTGAACCCATCAACCCGGGTCAACGTCGCGACCTCAACGGCCTCGAAGCTTGGCCACGGCCCGCGCCGATGAATGACCTTGGCCTAAGCGTCCAATGAGGACCGCATAGCGGTCGCTCAAGGCACCGGAACGCAGACCTTCGTAGCAGGCCTCAAGTGCGATGGCCTCGTCGCTACCTGGGTTATCGATGCCCCAATGAACCGGATCATCTTCGAGACCTATGTCGACACCCAACTCGCGCCCGCCCTCAGGCCCGGTGATGTCGTCATCCTGGATAATCTCTCCATCCACAAGAGCGAGAAGGCCGAAAAGCCATCCGCGCACGGGGCGCGTGGCTCCTGTTCCTGCCGCCCTACAACCCGGATCTCAATCCCATCGAAATGGCCTTCGCAAAACTGAAAGCTCATCTGCGAGCCGCCGCAGCCAGAACCATCGACGCTCTCTGGAAAGCCATCGGCAACATCTGCGCGCTCTTCTCTCCGCAAGAGTGCTCAAACTACTTCAAAGCCGCAGGATACGGATTCAATTGACTACCCGATGCTCTAGGCTGCGTCTACTCAAGGGCTCAAACCGTCCCACGCTGCGCGACGGCATGAGGAAGTTTTCCGGGTTCGGCCGGCGAGGCCCGATCGGACGCGCTCCGCCGTCCACGTCGGATATCGTGCCCGATGGCACGAAGTTCATCGAGAGGAGTACCTTCAGCACCGCGGCGGGAAGCCGGAGCTACAAGCTGTTCACCCCGAGCCGTTGTCAGGGACAACAGCTTCCGGTCGTCATGCGGCTACACCCACTCGCCGGACGATTTCGCCGCCGGCACCCGGACGAACTTCCTGGCGGACGAGCAGAGTTGCTTCGTGGTCTATCCCGAACAGCCGAGCGGAGCCAACCACGCGAAGTGCTGGAACTGATTCCGCTCGGGCGACCAGCGGCGGGGGGGGGGGCGCACCCGCGCTGATCGCCCGCATCACTGCCATATCATGCGGGACTATGCGATTGATCCGAAGTGCGTCTCCGTCGCGGGTCTGTTGGCCGGCGGGGCCGTCGCCGCCATCATGGGCGCGACGTATCCCGACCTCTACGCATCTGTCGGCATTCATTCCGGCCTAGCCTGCGACGCCGCCAGCGATCTTCCATCCGCGTTCGTCGCGATGCGACAGGGAAACGGGTCCGGCGCAATTGGGAAGGCCGGCTCTTCCGTACCGACCATCGTTTTCCATGGCGATCGCGACACTACGTGCATCCCAATGACACTACGGTGCATCCCAATAACGGCGACCGGATTCAGTCGCCAAAGTAACCAGTCCGACCAGAAAGGTGCTGCGCGGACGAGTCCCGCACGGCCATGCGATACCCGCACCATCCTTACCGACGGAGACGGGTCGGCTATGTCCGAACACTGGGATATTCATGGTGCCGGACACGCATGGTCGGGCGGCAGTCCAGCTAGCTCCTACACCGATCCCGACGCGACCAGGGAAATGCTGCATTTATTCCTCAAAGCATTCGCTCAAAGCATAGTCGGACTTCACAATTCCGGTGGCGGGACGGGGCGCGAATTAAGATGAATTCGCCGCAGGGCAGGCGCGATGTAGGAACCAAGCGTCAAAAATCCCACTTCTTCACGGTTAGGGAAGCTCTGAACAACTTGGCGACTATGGCACTCTTCGATCATTGATTCGGGGAGGCGCTCGGATGGCCCAGCTGAGTTTCGCGTCGCTCGATTATGCGGCCAAGAAGAAGCGCACGAAGCGAGATGCGTTTTTGGCTGAGATGGCAGCCGTGGTGCCTTGGGTCGCGCTCGAAGCTTTGATCGAGCCGCATTATCCCAAGGCTGGTCCGAGTGGCGGTCGGCGACCATTTCCATTGGCCGTGATGCTACGGATTTATTGCTTGCAGCAGTGGTATAACCTCTCTGATCCCGGCGCGGAAGAAGTCCTTTACGACATTTGCTCGATGCGCACGTTCGCGGGTCTGGAGCTCGGACGCGACACAATTCCCGATGAGACGACCATCTTGAACTTCCGGCATCTGCTGGAGCGTCACGAGTTGACGAAGGCGATATTCGTCGCGATTGCAGAGTTTCTGGAGACTCGCGGTGCTCTGCTGCGTGGCGGCACCATCATCGACGCGACGCTGATCGCGGCATCGCCATCGACGAAGAACAAGGCACAGAAGCGCGACCCCGAGATGCGCTCATCGAAGAAGGGCAACCAGTGGTACTTTGGCATGAAGGCCCACATCGGTGTCGATGCGACAAGCGGGCTCGTGCACACCGCAGGCGTGACCACAGGCAGTGTGCATGACGCCAAGGTCATGGACAATCTGATCCGCGAGGATGATCGTGCGGTGTATGGCGACAAGGGATATGCCAACGACCGCAAACAACGACAGGCGGAAGCAGCGGGCGTTCTGTGGGCCGTGAAGGCGAAAGCGAAGCCCGGGCGCCCCCTGTCGATATCGCAACGCCGCCGCAATCGCCGCTTCGGAAAAATCCGCGCCAAGGTCGAGCACGTGTTCCGGGTGATGAAATGCCAGTTCGGCTATCGCAAAGGTTCGCTATCGCGGCATCGCCAAAAACGGCGCACAGGTCTTCGCGTTGCTCGCTCTCGCAAACCTATTCCTTGCCCGCAGGACACTTGCGTCCGCTTGACAAAGTCGCCGGACGATTGCCGCCCGCGGCAGGTGCAAACAAAGAACCCTTCACCGCCAGCGCAAACCTGTTGCGACTGCTTCAGAAAAAGTGACGTTGCTCAGAGGTTCCTTAGCTAGATTTTCCCGAGCAGGAGGAGGATCAGGAGGATAACGATAATGACGCCGAGGCCGCCGCCGCCATAATAACCGGTGCCGTAGAATGGGCCGCCGCCAATTCCACTGAAGCCGCCCAGTAAAGCGATCACAAGAATAATCAAGATTATAGTGCCGATTGACATTTGAAATCCTCCTCAGCACGAATGGCCTTTGCTATTGCATTGTTAAATTTGCAATTGCTTCGTTGAAGAAGGAAACCATTCGAACAGAGTTAGGTTCCCTGAGGAGGTTACCTTGCTTGGTCGATCGGCATGCGGTGCCGCGTGGTGGATGTCGGCCAGTCGACAGAAAGCCCGAGGTCTGATCGTGAGGACGTCCCTCGTACAGCTATGTCGCAATTATCCTAGCGGATTCAAACGTAGCTCGCGGCCGCGGGTTCCACGGTGACGGTTGCCAGCGATTAGGCGTTTCGTGCACGATCCCGCGCATGGCAAGTGAATAATAACGCCGCTGGCTTGAACAAATCCCTTTCCCGCTTGTTTTAGGAAGATCAGCGCAAGAGAATTCACAGGGAGATTTCACAATGATCAGCGCGGAACAGGTCAGGGAACACATGGTAGTGGTGGCTTCCGATGGTGAGACGATCGGAAAGGTTGACCACATAGAGGGGGCGAACAAAATCAAGTTAACGAAGGGCGACTCGCCGGACGGTAAGCATCATTTCATTCCGCTCGATTGGGTTGAGAACGTTGATGACCGCATCCACCTTGGCAAAGCTGCCAAAGATGTAAGGGCGCAATGGAATTAGCCGGTTTGGGGACGGACGGACAGTTTTCGGCGTCCCGTAGCGCCTACCGACCCTGTGCAGAGCGATAGCGACACCCCTGACTTGTGGAAGCGGTGCTCGTGCGGAAGGGAAGCCGTGGCGTAATCTTCCGGTATTCGGAAACTGGAACACGATTTCCAAGCGCTACCGCGACTGGGTCAAATCGGACGTTTTCGCCGGGCTTTTCGAGGCCTGCTCTGACACGCCTGACATCGAATACGAAATGGTCGACGCCCATCATCAAGGTCCACCGCCACGGACAGGGCGTAAAAGGAAACGGAGTGTCAGACCATCGGCCGTTCCAAGGCGGGCATGACGACCAAAATACGAGGAATCTGGGTGACGACGATCCATTGAAGGCGGCGTATCGAGGGGTGTCTAATGATAATGAGACCTGTGCGCGGGTAGTTCTGGACGCCGCGCGTTGCTTCTGATCCCAACATACTGGCGCTTCCCAACATATTGGCGCGGAACGGGGCGTTGTTCCGCTGATCGACGGACTCGCCTTTGAGGCATCGCCGACAAGGCCTTCGACAGCAATGCCATCATTGCCGAGTTGAGCGAATGGGGCCAAAAGCATCCACCGCGCACCTCGGCTTCTGGCCCCGTTCAGCGCGAACCGCACGTGACACCACCCACGCCGCCCGGCCATGTGTATATCTTGGTGCTCAAGCCTCCGCGCGAGTGACGGCTTGATACTTTCGATGAGCGGCGACTTCCAAATTCTCTGTGTGTCATCTGCGGCTTCGGCCGGGAAAGCCTGATCATCGAATTCGATCACGCCAATTCAAAACGTGATCGTCGAGCCACGCAGTTATTCAGACATCGCGCTTGGACTGGCCACGGAGCTAGAAGGTAAGTTCGCCGACAACGTCGACGGACTTTTTTTAGGCAGCGTTTCAAGCCTCAAGTATGGCGACGATCTCGAACGTTCGTGGATTTACCACGATAATTTGGTCGCGAACCAAGAAAAATTCATATCCGCGCCAGTCTGGATAAATCGAGACAATCGTAGCAGGAAGCGGGTGGAAGTGCACTGTTTGAGGAACCCGTGTTCCAACTGACACTGAAAAATTGATATTCGTCTCGGGTTGAATTTTCTGTTCTCGGATAACGTTGGTGATCTCAGTGCGCTGTTCAGTAGAGAGCTTTGCACTAGCGCCTGCCTGACCGGTGGTTTGCGATTTTCTCTCCGGGCTTTTGGCATCATCCATAGCGCGGTCATTTTCGGTGTTCTTGGATTTTTTGTGTTCCTGAGCGGATTTCTGGTCCTTCATCTTGTCCGAAGCTTTCCTCTCCTGTGCACTTTGATTTTGGTCCTTACCGCGCTGCATTTTTTCATCGGACTGCGTTGATTTCATCTCGGGATCTGATGACCTCTTCGATTCCGATGACTTTTCACTTTGGTCCTTCGCAGTTCCGGGGGAGACGGCGGTTCCGTGCTGCGACGAAGGCGATTGCATATTTTGCTGGGTCGTCGCCCCTGCAGAGGGGACTTCCCGTGTGGCGCCGGTACCTTGCGCCAGTGCGAAGGTCGTTCCCGTGACCAAAACCGTCACAGCCGCAGACGTCAAAAGTAGCCTTTGCATAGAAACCTCCTTGTATTTGCATTGTCCGAGCTAATAACAACGCCTGTTCAGCGACGTTCCAAAGTCAAAGAAAATTCGCTGAATGGTTCCATATGTTCCTGACTGACTGCTCGCGACGTCAATGATCAGAATGGAGCCGCCGCGCCATTCTCAACGAGGTTTGTTCTTCCTCAACTAGCCTAGCCAATCGTCTTGAATCTAAGCCATCCTCGGTCGTACTATCGATCTGGTTTCCGGCCGTTCTATCGAACGTACATGATTATTCTAGTTACAACTGGCCCGCATACCCTGCTTGATGGGACGAAGTGTCGATGCGGTGCTCACGTTAATGGTGCACCTCCTGCCCGACCGTTGCAGATGAGGTAGTCCGGGCTGGCTTCAACGACACTTCTTTGTCCGCATCACTCGTTGTAATGGTGGCTACGACATCGGCGGCCATCGTTTCGAGCAATGCGACCTCATTGTCTTCCAGGGTGCGGGGTTTGGAGTCGAGAATGCACAGCGCTCCGATTATCAGACCGTCGGCTGCGCGGAGCGGCGAACCGGCGTAGAAGCGCATGTTCCATTGCTCGATCGTCTCGTTATCGGCAAAGCGCGGGTCGCGCTCGATATCCGAAACGACTAGCGTCTCGTCGTTGGCTACTACGTAGTTGCAGATTGCGTGATCGCGGTCCATCGGCAGCAGCGTGCCTGCATTATCGGTGATGGCGTCTGGCAATTTTCCACTCTGTCCGACGAAGTATTCGCGACCCTTATCGATAGCGGTGATCACGGCAACGCTGGTGTTGAATACGTCGGCGGCACGCTTGGCGAGTGCATCCAGAGCTTCACGTTTATCACCCTTCAAGACCGCGGTCGCTTTCAGCGCGTCGACACGCTCTGCGTCGTTGTCAGGCACGGTGGCATTTTGGGCTACCCTGGCTTCTTCGGGGTCGATGATGCGGTGAATACGACGAACCGCCTCCTCAACCGAAGTCACGACAGTATCGGCTTTGAGCGCTGAAAGGGATTCGTCGGTCAGCAGTTCCGGCGGCGCGTTCCATAGCGCAAGGACAATGCGCAGATTAGGCCATCGTCTTCGCAGACGCCGGCAGGCGTGGCGAGCGGGGATAGCTGGATGCGGCGTAAGGTAGCTAAGGCAGACAATGTCCGCGCCCTTTAGGTCGAGCTTGGCCAGATAGTCGGCATTGACGCTAGCAGCGGGTTGGGAAGCCGCGGCGATCCCTTCGAAAGCGAGCGCATGGGCGAGCATCTCGCAGGCGATGGCATCAATCTCCCATTTTCCTCCGATGCATAGGACCCTGGGCCTTGCCTCCGGCCTCCGGCAGGAGGGGAATTGATCGTTCAGGTCGTCGAGCAGTGTATCCATTCCGCTTGCCAGACGCAGGCGGTGCTCGGCGCCTGCGTTCTGGAGATAGTCCTCGCTTGCCAGCCGAAGGACTTCAATGCCGATTGCATCGTAGAATGATACGACCGAAGACTTTTCGATCTCGGTGCTTGCAATCTCGACAGCTTCGTCGGCGTCATTTGCAATCAGCCGCTGATAGATGCGGGCCGGAATATCCAGTGCAGGTGTCGAGCCGAGCATGGTGTCGAGGAAGCGCAGCTGCGGCAGATTGCGCCCGAGAACCAGCAAACAGACCGTAAGGGGAGTGGAGAGGATGAGCCCCAGGGGCCCCCAAAGCACTGTCCATAGTGTCGCCGCGGCGATCAGCGATATGGCCGACAGGCCGGTGCTGGAACCATAGAGCAAGGGCTCGACAATGTTGCTGCTTATCAACTCGAGCATGACGATCAGCGCAACGGACCAGAGCAGCATGCTCCAGCCGCTGTCGACAGCAAACGCGAGCGCGATTGGAAAAATCGCAGCAATCAGCGGGCCGATATAGGGGACGAAGCGCATGATCGCGCCCACGGCGCCCCATAGCAGGGCGCCTGGTACACCGATGATCCAGAGGCCGGTAGCCAGCGGGACGCCATAACTGACGTTTACGAGCAACTGCATCAGAAGGTATCTGCTGATCCGCGCGCCAGCCTCCTGAATCGCATCAGTCGAGCGATGGAAGTTCCCTCCCAATAGGCGCAGAAACCGGTCGCGAAGGTCAGCGCTATCAAGCAGCGCCAGAAAGACGAAGATCAAGATGATGCCGGACGTGGCCAGAGGCTCCGCTGACCGCACAAGCCACGCGAATGCCTGCTCAAACGGCGTTTGCGGTTCGGGGACGATTTCCACTCGCTGTGGGAGGGGGGAGCCTTCCGCAGGTCTGTCGTCTTTTAACTCGACCTCTTTCTGGACGCGTTCAAAGATTTTCAGAACGCCGTCGAACAAGCCCGGTGCTTTGAGGTTTTGGCGCAGATCCGCCAATTTTGTCAGTATCGTCGATTGATAGGCCGGCAATTCGACCGCGATCGAACGGACCTGTGTGCCGAGAATGGTCCCTAGTCCAACCAGAGCGCACACGACCGTCACCATGACGAGGCTCGTCGCGAGCAGTCTCGGCAGACCGAGCCGGGCAAGCCATGTGACCGGCGGATTCAGAGCAAACGTGATCAGGAACGCGATCGCGAGCGGTATGAGTATTTGGCGGCCGTAATACAGGCCTGTAAGCAGAACCCCGCCCGACACTAGCGCGGCCGCCACTTTCACGATATCCAGTTCGCGAGGCGTGACCGAATCCCCAAGGGATTGGCTCGATGATAGACGCCCGGGGTCTGTCGGCGCATTAGGCATTTTGTTCCGCCTCACACGAAACGCTGAGCTCACGTTTCCTTTTGCCATTCGGCCCAATACGTCCCTTGCGGGCAGTTCCCCGAGAGCGAAAGAGAACATGCGCGCTCAGGTCGGTAACGTGACTACAGGGAAAGCGCTTCTACTCGTTGCTGCAACTTCCTTGATCGGCTTTCACATTGCCGTGAGGCTTGCTTCTGCGCTCGGTGGCGGGTTCGACGGAACCAAATGCCGAGCTGTTGCGGTGGGTATTCGAGTTTTCTCTGCTGCGAGTGTGCTGGCATCTGAGCGGATTAATGCGCCGCGATTAGAAAAATCAGCCGACACCGACACAATTGCTACCAAACCGAGTATCTGGCGTGGTGTTAAGTATGTGATTTTGCTTATGTTGGTCGAGGGACAACCCGGCCCTCCAAACTTGTCAGCCGAAGATATTCCGAATTCAACCCCTGAGGCCGAGCCCATCCGAGCCGGGACCAGGACCGGGCGTGCCAGAGACAGCCGCCGCCGACCGGCCTCGATTGCATGGTGCAATTCCTATCCGGAGTTGATCGAAGTTTGTCCCATATCGCCGACTACGCGCGGCGGTATTCGCACCTCAGGATCTTATCATATTGCTCTTATTGCGGCATCGACCGTGCGCCCCTTGCTCGGCATCAGCCCAGCGCCTGGAATGAAGCCTGCACCGCAATGGGTGATGGACAAGCCAGCGTGGTGCTCGCCGCCATCTTGTTACGAGGCGCGGCGATCGAAAGTCCAGGAGGCGATCTCAGAAACCTGGGCCCGACGCACCGCAGCCGGGGAATTCTCGGTCTGGCCAATGCTGATGGCGCTACCCCGGCAAGGGTGTGGTGCGGCTCGTGGGCGAGGCCCTTCCTTCCCGGACGATAGTGGCCGCCGTGCTGGGAACGGCGCACATGGCAGGCGACCCGCGCATGGTCTTGGAAGATCTCGACAGCCCGATAGGTGAGACGTACATCGACCCGCCGACCGATCAGCCGGTGCGGCACCGAGTAAAAGGTCCTTGTCGACCTCGATGTGGTAATCGGGGTGCACCCTGACCGTTTTCCATTCGGCATACTCAAACGGCGCGCTGGGCAGCGGCGCCAGCGCGCGGCGCTCGATCTCCTCGAACACCTGTCGGCGGGATTTGCCGATATGCCGCATTGGCCGGTTGTTCAACTCCTCCAGCAGATCGCCGATCGCTGCATTGAGATCGGTCAGGTTGAAGAACCGGCGATGGCGCAGCCGCGCCAGAATCCAGCGTTCGACGATCAGCACCGCGCCTTCAACCTTGCCCTTGTCGCGCGGCTTGCGGCTGCGGGTCGGCAGTATCGTCGTGTCGTAGTGCTCGGCCAGCCTCGTGAGAGGCCCTCAGACTGGCCGCGTCGTTCACTTCGGTGGATGGCGCGGTGACGCTGTCGGCCAAACCGAGACGCTGTCCAAGCACGCCATCATACTGCAACAACAGTTTGCCTTACGACAGGCAAGAATGCGTCCGACATCACCTTGGTCATCGTTGCAATGGACCTGCTTCACAGTGGTCGGTTCGGTGGATTTTGTCTTGTGTCATCGGACAGCGATTTTACGCGGCTTGCGGCCCGCATCCGCGAGCAGGGCGTCGACGTGTTCGGCTTTGGGGAGCAGAAGACGCCGGAGAGCTTCCGTCAGTGTTCGCCGTCAGCACCCCTGAGACAAATTGAGGGACTTCACGAAGGGAGGATTTCTGGTTCATCGTAGCCGTAAGGAGTGCAGATGAGACAGAAATCCGGACCAGGCAAAGCGCCGGCAGAGCAAGTGCTGAAGGACATCCGGCGCCAGACGCGGCGGCAGTATTCGGCCGAAGAGAAAATCCGCATCGTGTTGGAAGGACTGCGAGGTGAGGAGAACATCTCCGAGCTGTGCCGCCGCGAAGGCATCGCCGCCTCGATGTATTACGGCTGGTCCAAGGAGTTCCTGGAGGCCGGCAAACGCCGATTGGCCGGTGACACTGCGCGAGCCGCAACACCTGGCGAGGTGAAGGATCTTCGCCGTGAGGCTACTGCCTTGAAGGAGGTCGTTGCCGATCTCACCCTGGAGAACCGTCTGCTTAAAAAATGTATGGTCCGCCCCGGCGTTGCAAGGGTTCTTGACTGCTGTCGAACGCAGTTTGCGTAAATGTATCCGGCCTCTCGCGAGTGGACTGCTGTTGCAGCCAGGCCATGATGAGATGCGCGCGCATCGTTCCCATTAAATCGTACGGGCCGTGATGCCCGTTTTTTAGATAGGGCTTACGACACGCGGATCGACTGTTTCGACATCACTCTTGTACCCCGCAACTTCGAGAGAACGCGTGCCTCAGGAGTGAGCCGGGTCGACGCGTTCGTAGAGATTACCCGGCCTGGTGAGCACAGCCCACACCATCCGGGCGATCTTGTTCGCCAAGGCGACGATCACCTTGTTCTTGTGCACCCGCTGTTCGAGCTGATCCAGCCAGCTACCAAGCCTGTCCCGCTCGCGGTTGAGATGAGCGACGCAGGACCTGGCTCCATGGATGATCAACCTGCGCAAATAAGGGTTCCCTCGCTTGCTGATGCCGAGCAAAGTCGTCTTGCCTCCGGTCGAGTGCTGTCGCGGGACAAGCCCCAGCCACGCCGCCAGGTCTCGCGCCTTTCGGAACTGACCGCCATCACCAACTGCAGCCAGCAGCGCGGTAGCACCAAGCGGACCAATGCCGGGGATGCTCATCAATCTCCTGGCGGCATCCAGGCGTTCGGCAATCGCTTCGACCTGCCGGGTCACTGCAGCCAGCCGGGTATCGACGAGCACGAATTCATCCCAGAGCTCCTTCAGAACGGCGCGCATCATCGGCGTCAGGTCGTTGCTTTCGTCGGCGATGACTCGGGAGATGTCGATCTTGAAAACGCCGGCTCCCTGTCGCATCGCAATGCCGTACTCGAGGCAGAATGCGCGCATCTGGCAGATGAGCTGGGTGCGGTTGGAGACAATGCGGTCCCGCACCCGGTGCAGCGCCTGCAAATCGACTTGAGATTGGGTTTTGATTTCGACAAAGCGCATCGTCGGACGAACGACGGCTTCGGCGATCGCCTCGGCATCACGAGCGTCATTCTTGTTGGACTTGAGGAAAGGCTTCACAAACTGGGCCGGAATGATCCTGACCGTGTGTCCCATCGCAGCCAGCTTTCTTGCCAGCCACTGAGCGCCCGGACAGGCTTCCATGCCGATGAGCGCAGGCGACGCGGCTTCGAAAAACCGGAGGATCGTGTCGCGTCCCAGCTTGACCCGCTGGACTGGCTTACCTGCTGAATCGCTAGCAATCACATCAAAACGCGTCTTGCCTAGATCAACTCCATAGATCGCGGCGGCAACGGGACGACGAGCTGGCATCTGGCTCTCCTTCAGTTGGACCTTTCCTTCCCACATCATCGCAGGAGGGAGCCGGGGCGAGCCATCTCATTAAGCATGAACGGGGATGGGGAAGACCAGGCATGAGATATCCCGCATCCGAGAAGGCCGAGATCATCGAGCTGGTCGAGCAGTCACACCTGCCGGCCAAGCGCACGCTGGACAAACTCGGCATCCCGCGAGCCACATTCTACCGCTGGTATGATCGCTATTGTAATGGCGGGCCTGAAGCGCTGGCTGATCATCGCTCCCGACCGGACCGCGTCTGGAATCGCATTCCGGACGATGTCCGCCGCCAGATCATTGACCTGGCGCTGGAGCTTCCCGAACTCTCGCCGCGGGAGTTGGCCGCGCGGTTCACCGACGAGAGAAAGTACTTTGTCTCGGAGGCTTCGGTCTATCGGCTGTTGAAGGCGCATGACCTGATCACCAGCCCGGCCTATGTGGTGATCAAGGCGGCGAACGAGTTCAAGGACAAGACCACCGCCATCAACCAGCTCTGGCAGACCGACTTCACCTACCTCAAGATCACTGGCTGGGGCTGGTACTACCTCTCGACCGTGCTCGATGACTTCTCGCGCTACATCGTGGCCTGGAGGCTCGGTCCTACGATGTGCGCTTCCGACGTCACTGCCACGCTCGACCAGGCGCTTACGGCATCGGACCTTGATCACATCACCGTTGCGCACCGGCCGAGGCTGCTCAGCGACAATGGCGCGTCTTATGTTGCAGGCGATCTGGCAGACTGGCTCGGAGACAAGGGCATGCAGCACGTGCGAGGAGCACCGTATCACCCGCAAACCCAGGGCAAGATCGAGCCCTGGCACCAGACCCTGAAGAACCGCATTCCGCTCGACAACTATTATCTGCCCGGGGATCTCGAACGCCAGATCGGCGCCTTCGTCGAGCACTACAATCACGTCCGCTATCATGAGAGCATCAAAAACCTCACGCCGGCCGACGTCTACTTTGGTCGAGCGGAGACGTTCCTCGCAGAACGAAAACGCATCAAGCTTGCCACTATCGCAAACCGCCGCTTGCAGCATCAACTGCAGGCCGCTTAAACTCTAACCCTGATGAGCCAGAGCCTCCCTTCACGAAATGCCTGATCGGTCTCAAATTATCTGACGACGGACATTTCCGTCAGGCCTGCCGCCGATTTGTGTACACCGAGAATCTGCTTTCAGGCACGGCGAACTGCCAAGATGGCACTTCAAGGTCTCTTCAGTCACTCCAGCGCTGCGGCATAGATCATTAACAAGATCATTGCGAAAACTGGCGACGTCACTACAACACGGTGCGTCCACACTCATCGCTGGGATATCAACCACCGGCACCCGAGGCCCTCGTCTAGCCAGCGCCAAAGGAGATAGTCAAAATGCAATCCCTAAATTAACCTTCCAATCGGACCACTCCGTGGGGGCCGGGTGCCCCTGTCGCAAACCCCATCTGGCTGGCGGTTGATCGAGAATTGGGCGATGCTGCTGCCCGATGCTTGATTTGTGCAGACTGATCGTTCGAATGGTGATGGACCTGCTGCGGTCGCAAGTTGCGCTTGAGGCAGAAGTTCTGGGTCTTGAGGCAACAAATCAATGTGCTGCGGCGAACCCGTCCCAAAAGACCTCCCTTCATCTCGATTGACCGACTGATATTGGGAGGTGTCTGCCGACAGTTTCCAAAAATGTATGATGCACTGGCAATCGTCCGAGCGGACACCGTGATTCGTTGGCATCGTTCCGGTTTCAGATTGTATTGGCGCTGGAAATCGAGGCATCGCTGCGGCCGACCGGCCGTACCGTTGGAAATTCGCCGGCTGATCCGCGAGATGAGCACCGCCAACCCGCTGTGGGGAGCGCCGCGGATCCATGGCGAGCTTCTCAAACTTGGCATCGAGATTGGCCAGACCAGCGTGGCCAAGTAATGGCGCGGAGGAGGGCCCCTCCGTCGCAGGGTTGGAACACCTTCCTTCGTAACCATGCTGACGGTATCGCCGCGATGGACCTTTTCGTCGTGCCGACAATCTTCTTTCGTCCTGTCTATGGATTGCTGATCATGGGCCATGGCCGGCGGCAGATCCTATGGTTGGGGGTCACCGCGCATCCGACGGCCGAATGGATCGCCAATCAACTGACGAGGCGTGTGGCTGGGAGCAAATCCCTCGTTACCTGATCCAGGATTGCGATGGCGTATACGGCGAAATATTCATACGCCGGGTTCGATCCATCGGCATTCGAGATCGTCCGACATCCCCTCGCTCACCCTGGCAAAACGCAAACGCCGAACGGCTGATCGGATGGATCCGCAGGGAATGCGTTGATCATATCGTGGTATTCGGCGAACGCCATCTGCGCCACGTGCTGCTCTCGTACATGAGCTACTACAACGACGCGCGCACCCATTTGCCATCGAACAAGGATGCGCCGATGTCACGCGCCGCCGAAACAGCCGGACGCATTCTCTGTCGTCCGATTCTGGGCGGGCTGCACCATCAATATGCCCGGATTTGATATGCGGTAGGCACAGGGCAATGCCGCCCGGCAAGCGGCACTAGCGAAAGAGTACTGAGCAATTGCAGCAGCATCGCAACCAGCAGAGAGCCGACGAGAATGAGAAGACAGTCGCGCAGTTGCCAAGCCAGGAAGGCGAACGTGGCAAATATGATAGCCGCTCGTCAGGGAGTTCAGAGGTCGAAGTAGTCACGAGACGATCGCAGGCACCCTGATCTTCGACTGACATAACGCTGCGGCTATTCCTAATTCCTTGCCTGTTGTACTCCAGAGCCTGGCGAGCCGGTACTCAACTTGAACCAGTTCGAATATCGCTGCGCAGTGGCAGGCGGCCGCGAACAGCACCAAATGTGAAATCTCGGTCATTGTCAGATGTGGAAGAGAAGACCTGCCGCACGGAGCAGCCAAGTTTGCAGTCCCGGGTCGGAGCGGGTGGTCAGGAGCTCCCATCGTCTTCACTCCGGAGTACGAGCGATCCTCTGGGAACGAATATCACAGTTCAGAATTGGTCTCCAGAATCCGTGAAGGGAACAGTAATGATAGATTTCCCGCAGAGCGAAGAAGGCACCCGCAAGCTCCTGAACCGTGCCGCCGTTGTGGCCGTCATACTGCTGGTTGCTGCTTGGTTTGCCTTTTCTTGGTTCCAGGGCAGCAAAGAGCATTTAGCAACACCTTCCACCGGCTCAGACGTCCAAACCCCAGCAACTGGCAATGCCGTTCCGGCGCAGAGCCAATCCACGAGCATCGCCGCCAAGCAAAATCTCGGGGGCGGGGAAGCCGCGAAGAAAAATCCCGTTGCCCCGGAAGTGGTGAAGCAAAATGCGGGAGGCGAGGAAGTGGCGAAGCAAAATCCTGCGGGCGGGGAGGCCGCGAAGCAAAATCCCGGAATTGAGGAACATGCATCCGGTGGCCCCAGCGCTATCAAAACCTCTAAGCCGATCAACATAGATGACGCGCAACGTGCGACGCTGCGCGCGATTTTTGCCAGTGGCCATCCGCCAACGGTCGAGCGCCCAAACTTCGAGTTGATGATAGGCGCCTCAGTGGCAGAACAGACTCCGCTGGCGGATCTACCGCCTGAAGTGTTCAAAGCATTGAATGGATTTTCGGGAGATAAGTATGTTATTGCCGGTGACGAACTCGTCATCGTGGACCAGCATTCCCGGCGCGTCGCTGCCATCATCGGCGGCGTCAAATGATAGAGATACCTTAATTGGGCCGCTCATTATTCCGTTCTCCGAGGAGCAGCGGAGGCTCGAAGAACAGTGAACGTCTGGATCGCTGACCTGGGTCGACTGGTTCAACAATAGCCGTTGCTGGAGTTGCTAGCGCCTGCGGGAGCCAGAACAAGGCCGTGCTGCGTAAGGAATTCTCGACAGGCCGAGATAAGTTCCAGCAGCCCTTCGGACCGTAGTCCGGTTGAGTTGTCGGCCGAATCGTCCGACATCCTTTAAAAGGTGCTCACGATGCTCGCATCGCCTGGGCGCTTATGGCCCACGGCGGCATCTATAAGGTTCCAGGTGCGGTCGGCGCGAGCTAAGGCGGAATCTGGGTGGCGACGATTGATTGAAGGCGGCGTATCGAGGCGGGTGTCCAAGCCTGCGAGAACCTCCCCGAAAGGAGCGATACGCCATGTCGATAGATAGCACTGTCATTGCCTTCCGCCAGCCTGACGCCATCGACGATCCACTGACTGAACTTGCACGCGAAGGTGCCCGCCGAATGTTGGCTCAGGTGCTGATTGCCGAAGCCGACGCCTTCGTCGCCATGTGGAAGGGCGTGGCCAACGAGATCCTGCGCAAGGCCGAGCGCTTCTTTTCCCTGGCGGAGCTCAATGCCGCTGTTGGTCGCCAAACGGCTCCAGTCGGACCGAACCGTTCGCTGAGATCGATCGTCCCAAGCTCGCAGAACTGCCGGACCAGCCCTACGTCTTTGCGCGTTGGAAGCGTCCCGCGCCGCTATCCGCGAAGAAGCTCGGGAGGGCGGAAGCACCATAAGCAGACTGTCGACCTTCGGAATAATGAGGAACGATCTTCAGGACGAATGGAACACAGTATCGCTAGCGCTGTTGAAAGTGCATATAATCGGAGGACCACCCCATGCATCGTATATTGGTTATTACTACCTGTACGGCGTGCTTAGCCGGGATTGCCAGCGCTCAGACAACCACGGAACCCAAACAACCAAACCAGTCCGAGTATAACACTGGCCGGACCGTAACGCCGGAAACTAAGGGCCAGCTGCAACCGCAGGGCTGGACCGGTCCTATTGACACCGGGTCCGGTGGCGCTCCTGCAGAAAGTCCGCAGGGCCAAAGTCCACCGGGCATGCAGCCGGCGCCGGAGGGCTCTTCAAAAACAACGGTCGAGCCGGACAAGTAGTAGCGTGCAATGGTCGGCGCGGGCCTGAGATGAGCGGACCGCCACCCGGTTGTATCTCGGCACCAACCCCACCGAGGATGAAGTGCCCGACTCAATCGCTGGTTACCCCGGAGGTTCTTATTAGAGGTCACCGCTAAACCCGGTGTTTTGTTGGCCCTGAGGATTGTTGGGGTCGATCTGATCCTTCTACGGCCTTCCTGATTTCGTCCTTCTTGCTGTTGGTCTGCTGGCCCGGCTTTTGACCCTGGTTTTTCTGCTGCTGCTGGTCCGGATTTTTCTGGTTCTTGGTTGGACATAGGGATCTCCTTTTTATGTCCTGCTGAACGTATGATGATAACGGACGCGCGCTCCTGATGCGTTCCTATGAAACTTCGGTTCCCTGATCAGCAACTCGCGCATCAAGGACGTTCCCCATGAGACCCGCGCCGCAGGGTGGCTTGTGCGCCGCTCCGTAACAGGTCCAATGGTCCAACATGTCGGCGATTGAAGGTCCCTGCCAAACAGCCTAGACGCGGGCGTCTGTGGCTCAACGACGGCTCGTGCATCCGTCTGCGGCCGGAGAGCTAAGGCGGAATCTGGGTGACGACGATTGATTGAAGGCGGCGTATCGAGGCGGGTGTCCAAGCCTGCCAGAACCTCCCCGAAAGGAGCGATACCGCCATGTCGATGGATAGCACTGTCATTGCCTTCCGCCAGCCTGACGCCATTGACGATCCACTGACTGAACTTGCACGCGAAGGTGCCCGCCGAATGTTGGCTCAGGTGCTGATTGCCGAAGCCGACGCCTTCGTCGCCATGTGGAAGGACGTAAAGCTGGCGGATGGTCGCGACCGCATCGTGCGTCACGGCCACGGTCCGCATCGCGCGATCCAGACCGGAGTCGGACCTGTCGGAGTCGGTCGCGCCAAGGTGCGCGATCGGGGCGCCGTGGAGGCGGAGGAGAAAATTCGATTTTCCTCGGCGATCCTGCCGAAATGGGCGCGGCGGACGAAGAGCCTCGATGCGCTGTTGCCGGTTCTCTACCTACGCGGAGTGGCGACCGGCGATTTCCAGGAGGCCCTCGCCGCCCTATTAGGCAAGGACGCGCCGAACCTGTCGCCGGCCGTGATCTCGCGGCTGACGGCAGAAGCGCGATCTCTCGGCACGGCGATACGTGTACGTGTGGGCGGACGGGGTCTACCTTCAGGCCCGGATGGAAGATAACGCCGAATGCATGCTGGTGCTGATCGGCGCAACGCCTGAAGGCAAGAAGGAACTTGTCGGCTTTCAGACTGGAGTCCGCGAGAGCGCGCAGAGCTGGCGCGAGCTGCTCATCGACATCAAGCAGCGTGGGCTCCAGATCGCGCCGGACCTCGCGGTCGGCGACGGTGCGCTCGGCTTCTGGAAGGCGATCGAGGAGGCCTTTCCCGCTACCCGGCACCAGCGCTGTTGGGTTCACAAGACGGCCAACGTGCTGAACAAGGTTGCGCTCTCGGTCCAGGTCAACATGAAGGCAGACCTTCGTGAGATTTACGACGCGCCGACCCGCGCGGCAGCCGAGGTCGCGATCGACGTATTCGCCGAAAAATACGGCGCCAAGTACGACAAGGCGGTTGTCTGCCTGACGAAGGACCGGGAAACTCTGCTTGCCTTCTTCGACTTCCCTGCCGAGCATTGGGACCATCTGCGCACGTCGGATGAGATCGACAAGCAGTTTCTTTCCGGTCGTGATATTATTTTGCTGCGTGGGCGACCTCGTGGCGGAGCGCGGTGCATCGGCTGAAAGCGCTGCCGGGCAGCCTTATTCGAGCCTTGCCGGATTGAGGCGCCCGCGCGCCTTTTTTGGCGGGCGCGGGCGCCAGGCTTCGACAAAGTGCTCGTAGCCCTTCTGTGCCTGTTCGGCGACGCGCATTTCCTGGTTCCGGAGTTTCTTGACGTTGTAGGCGTAGGCGGGGCCGCGCGTGTTGCCTTTCTTCTGCGGTCGGCCGGCTTGCAACTCCATGCCGCGCATTTTGTGGGCAACGAGACTGGGGCGTGCCCAGAGGTAGTTCGTTTCTTTCGTCAGCATATGCCAGCACAGGACGGTCAGCTTGCGCGCCACTGCAACGGCAGCGACCTGATGGCCCCGCCTGGCCCGGACGCGGACGAAGAAGGCATGGAGTGGGCCTGGCGTCTTGGCGGCTGCCCAGGCGGCTTCCACCAGCATCGCGCGGGCATGACTGCGTCCGACCTTGCTGATCCGCCCGTGATGGGCTGCCCCAAGCCCCGACTGGCGCACGCGTGGGTTCAGGCCGAAGTAACTCACCAGCTTTTGGGGGTTGGAAAAGCGGCCTATATCGCCGATCGCCGCCACTAGCCCGGCGGCCACCGTGAGATTGACGCCAGTGATTGTGAGCAGCCGTTCGATCGCCGTATCGCTGAGGGCGCCCTCAGCGATCTCCCGGTCAAGCACGCCGAGATCCTCTCCCAACCGATCCAGTTCCCGGATATGACGCTCGATCGCGGCGCGCTCGTCATCCGGCACCTGCTGTCGGATGAGCCAGGCACGACCGAGCCGCCCGAACAGGTCGGCATGAGGGCACTGCGGAATCAGGTGAGCATAGAGGATCGAGTGCACCTCGTTCTTGATTCGGGTCCGATGCCGGACAACCTGGTAGCGTCGCGCCACCAGGCGGCGCATCCGCTCCGTGACAGCATCGGGTGTCCAGATCTCCGGCAGGTAGCCGGCTGCATACAAGTTGGCCAGCGTGCCGGCGTCGATCTTGTCGGTTTTCACATGGGCGTGCGCGATCGCCTTCACCTGCAGTGGATTGGCGATCACTACCCGCTTCACGAACGGTGACAGCACCCGAGAGACCGCCATGCAGTTACCGGTAGCCTCGATGACCACCTCGTCGGTGGTCAGAAGCGTTTTGCCGAAGCCTTCCAGCGCAGTTCGCGTCATATCGACCCGACCCATGTGTCGCAGTCGACCATCTTCCCAGATTACTACTTCCCCAAAGGTACGGTGGGTATCAATTCCGATTACACGTCGCATTCCTGTCTCCTCTCGATAATCAGAGGGGGAGCGGCGGGCGACACGACAACTACGGATCCGCGCTCTCAGCGCAACCGGGCGAGTCGCAGAGGCGGCCATCTACTAACACGAGCTCGCAGCTCAACGTGCAAGATCGGCCTGCCCGCACTTCGTGCTCCCGGTGCCTCTGTCCCGGATGGTCGCACCATACGCCGCGATCACGAAACCGCAGCCGGACATCGGCACCACGAATCTCATACCGGTTACAAACGCGATCGAGCGTTTGCACGAAAATTCAAGCGACGGATCAAAACCCAGACTGTTCTCCCGTCCGCCGACACCGCCGCGATGTTGTTCTGGGCGCTACTCGCTTCAGGACAGATCAACTTGCGCAAGGTGGATGGTTGGCAGACGCTCTGATCAGCCGATTGACCTTTTGCCGCCTGAAACGATACCTTTCATGTTACACGGGAATGCGCCACACCGAATTCCAACCACATTCCGGACGGCACCCATGGCCGCAACCGACCTGTTCAGCAGAACCGATCTGACACTCTTGACCCGCAGGAGCCATCCATACATGGATTGAAGATCTGAGCATCGCTGGTGCCATGCCGCCTGCCTGTCGAAACAATCTGGTTCCGGCAGGCTGCGACATACCAGCCGCTAGTCAGGTGAATCTAAAATTCGTGGCATAAGGTTTGCTGAGTTTTCTGGCAGAAGCGTTTGACGGAGGCGAGGATTTCGTCAGCTGACTTTGTCCATCGATATGGCCTGGGATTTTCATTGTGCCGCTCGATGAGGCGCGGATATCTTTTTCCAACTGCTTGGTCGAAGTATGGACGCCGCGGCGGATCTGCTTGCGGGTGAGTTCAGCAAACCAGCGCTCGACCTGATTGATCCACGATGCTGATGTTGGCGTGAAGTGCACATGGTAGTGCGGTCGTCGCACCAGCCAGGATTTGATCACAGCAGTTTTGTGAGTGGCGTAGTTGTCCATAATGATATGGATATCGAGACCGTCGGGAATGTGAGCGTCGATTTGCTTCAGGAAGTCGAGGAACTCCGCAGCACGATGGCGCTTGTAGCATTTGCCGATCACAAATCCGGAAGCACCATCGAGGGCCGCGAACAGCGATGTTGTGCCGTGGCGGATATAGGAATGCGTCCGGCGTTCCGGAATGCCCGGCATCATCGGCAGGACCGGCTGCTCGCGATCAAGCGCTTGTATCTGGCTCTTCTCGTCGACACTGAGCACCAGGGCCCGATTGGGCGGCGACAGATAAAGACCGACGATGTCGCGGACCTTGTCGACAAATAATGGGTCGCTGGAAAGCTTGAATGTCTCCGAACGGTGCGGCTGCAAGCCGAAGGCGTTCCAAATCCTTCGGATCGTCGTGTGCGAAAAGCCGGTCGCGGTCGCCATCGAACGGATGGACCAGTGCGTGGCGTCGCTCGGCGTGGAGCGGAGCGTGCGTTCGATAATTGCAGCGACCTGATCGTCATCAATCGTGCGAGGCCTGCCAGGGCGGGCTTCATCCAAGAGCCCTTCGATGCGCCCCTTCAGAAAGCGCCGACGCCACTTGCCAACTGTATGCTCATGGACACCCAGTTCGTGCGCAACGGATTTGCTGGGTATGCCATCCGCGCATCGCAGGATGACGCGGCATCGCTCAGACAAAGAACGCGCCACGCGATGACGACGAACCTGCCGTTCGAGATACGCGCGCTCATCCGCGCTGAGGATCAAGGGAGAAACCGGGCGTCCTGCCGCGTTGGCCATAACTGCGCTCCCGCACTCTTGCGAATGCGGCAGTTTATAATGAAACGAACTTCAGTTCCAGGTGACTAGTACCTGGACTCATAGCTGAGTGATACGGCGGCCTTGGAAGCGACGTTGACGGACCTTTTTCTTGGTCCAGACGAAGGGCTCGGCTTTGTCGTTGTACGCGTTGACGTAGGCATCGATGTGTTCCTGAAGCTGCTTGAGGCTTGTGAAGGAGGCTCCGCTAAGCGACTGGCCCTGCAATATTGAGAACCATACCTCGACCTGATTGAGCCAGGACGCGCTTGTCGGCGTAAAATGAAATTGCACGTTGGGGTGGGCCTTGAGCCAGTGCTCGTTTTTCTTGTGGGTGTTGAGGTTGTCGAGGATGACGTGAAGCTTTCGGTCCGGAAAGGCCGCGGTGACGCTGTTCATGAAGTCAAGAAACTCGACGCGGCGACGGCGTTTTGAATGAGCCGCGATGATCTTTCCGGTGGCGACTTCGAGGGCCGCAAACAATGTTGTAGTGCCATGCCGCTTGTAATCGTGGCTCTGGCCGGTCAAGACGCGGCCATTGGGTAACTTCAGATAACCCTGCGCTCGCTCCAATGCCTGGATCGAAGGCTTCTCGTCCACGCATAGCACGATGGCCTTTGCGGGCGGGGCGACGTAAAGGCCAACAACATCGGCGGCTTTGGCCGTAAAGTTCGGGTCGTTGCTCTCACACCAGGACTTGGACTTGCGAGCCGCGAGGTCGATCTTGTGGCTGCGCAGGAACCGCCAGACATATTGGACGTCAACATCGCCCAGCGCCCCGGCCAGCAGAGGGCCGGTCCAACGCGCAAACCCTTGTGGGGGCGGCTTGTCCAACAGCTTCAGAATCCGCTTGTCGGTAGCCTTCGTATAGATCGGCTGCTTGCCGAGTCGCGGCTTGTCTTGCAGCCCTTCAAGGCCATGATTGGCATAGCGGTGCCGCCAAAGGCTGACAATCCTCGGCTGGATCCCGACTTCTTTGGCGATCGAGCGGGTGCTGCGCCCGTCCGCCGCCAACAGAACTATCCGCGCTCGCTTCAAATCGCGCTGCAACGTCACCGGTGAGCGACAACGCGCCTCAAGCACATTGTGATCTTTCCTCGAAAGGCGAACTTCTCTTGCTTCGGGGATCATCCCAATCTTGAATCACGACTCACCTTCTAAGAAAAGGAGGTACTAGCGCATCCTCGTTGGTCATTTCCTTGCTCAATCCCCAACCAGAACTGCCGAAGTTCAAAACCGCCCCCACTACGGCGGCCGTCCCGGTGACGGCAGGTCCATAACAGACTCTAGAAACGCACTTAAGGAGGACGCGTTCCTAAGGTCGAGCGTTTGCCGGCTTAATGCCTAGTACTTGAACTGCGGCATTGCCTTGAGTTGGTCCTTCGTGGCGTTGACCGTGCCACGGTCAGGATACCACTGCTTCGAATCCGAGCTCGTTGAACCGGTTGTCGTGGTTCCGGCCTTGTTGGCAAACTTGATCTGATCCAGCTTCATCATAACGTTATGTTCGCCCATGCCGAGAAAACCGCCGACGCTGACAATGACGCCGTCCACCTTGCCCGAGCTGGCGATGATCACATCATTCACTTCGCCGATGTTGTCATTCTGCTCATTGTATATATTCACACCCACGAGCTTGGAAGCTCTCCACTGGCCGGCGGCCGACACAGGCGCCTCAGCGGCTGACGGAGTCGGTGCAGTGTTTTGGGCCATCGCCATGGGCGAGACGAGGGTGCAAGCCAGTAGCACTGTCGGGATCAATCGCATTGTAGCCTCCTTCGTTGATGGTCACCTTCAACGAGCGCGCGGGACGATTGTTCCCTGTCGGAACCGAGAAGCCGAATTGTGCATCGAGCCCGCACAGGAGTACGCGATGGCACAAGAAACTTTGGAAAAAACTCGGATCACCGATTGACAAGAGGGCCCCCGCAAAGCGAATCCCAAAAACAGGCGCCGTATCGGTCAGCCATGGACGATACAGGAGATCCGAGAATTGAAAACTCTTGCCAAGGGCAACACGTTGACAGGGTCATCAGTCTCAGGCTGGAGCGACCGAGGCAGCTATCCATAGCAAGGCGCAGCGCGAAGGCATTTCACCTCGGCCGGTCAATAGGTCACTTTATAACCGGAGAACATCTGGGGACGGGCTCAATAGCAATTACGCGCCTACCAAGTGGTTAGAATTGACCGCGGCGTAAAATCCCTGTTAGCCGTCGCGGTTACGATGACGAGGCGTTTTCGGGCGCGGCCCGCGGTAGCCGCCGCATGGCAACTTGGCGCGAAGTAAATGCCCGAAGTCAACGAAGAGCGAGTGGTATGGAATAAAGTCTTTTACGCCGAGACTTTTGAGTTACGCGACGAGAATTCCTGCCAACACGGCCGTAGAGAGCCGCATCCACGGGCTAGATCTTTTCGCCAGAAGGACTCGCAAACCCTGGGGAACTTTCTTCCGGTCGTGTGCGTTCATTCGCCGCGGCAGGCCTTGTTTATCCGCCGCGCAGATTTTGGAGGCCTGCGGAGGAAACCACCCGTGTTGAAACAAGTGAATGCGCGTGTGGCCGGACCCAATGGCAGCCGCTATTCCAAGCTGTTCGGAGAAATCGCAAACCGCACGTCGCAGGCCGCCGGTCGCGCTCTGACGTTCACCATCGCGGTCGGCGTCGTGATCGTCTGGGGGATCAGCGGCCCCGTCTTTCACTACTCCGATACGTGGCAACTCATCATCAATACGGGCACCACGATCGTGACCTTCCTGATGGTATTCCTCATCCAAAACTCTCAGAACCGTGACAGCGCCGCCATTCAAGTCAAACTCGACGAACTGATCAGGGTCAGCACGGCCCAAAATTCCTTTGTGGGAATTGAACATCTCACCGACGAAGAAATCGAAGAGATTCGCGTCAAGTGCGAGCGGCGATCCGAAGCGGAAAAGGCAGGCAAAGCCGGGGTTGAGGCGACCGATAGGAAGGCTCGTCGGGAGGCCGATCGGGCCAGCGATTGAGGTTTTCGGAATCTGGGTGCCTGAAGGTCGGAACAGGCTCGGCAACGCTGCGACCCGTCCGATACCACGTGCGGCTCCTGTGATGATGGCAACCTTGTTTTCCAGTCGCTTCGATGACATCGACTTGTTCCTTCCTATTGTGTCGGCGCATTGATTTCAGCGACGCAGGCTCAAGCCAATTCCGATTCATCCCCTGCCCGCGAAGATGAGGTCGATGCCGAGCAAGATGCCGATGACATAAAGGCTGGAAACAGCCCGTGCGTGCAAGCGTAGAGATTTTGTCAAGGGGTGTGCAGCGGCCTCTGTCCTGTTGCTGCCAAGCATCGCCAGCGCCGCCAAAGGCAACAACGCGAATAACGCACCGGTCTCGGGTGCCGATTTGCACATCGAGAAATCGATCAAGGCCAACTTCGGCGGTGGCTTCTCGGTACGGGCTCACTTACGGCGCCGCTGACTCAGTCACAGGACGTGTCGCGGGCGTTTCCCTGTCTGCCGCCAAGGGACAAAGCGATTATAGCAAGTAGTGCGGGGACCATTGGGCACCGGCAGGTCGGCAGGGCCAGAGAGCGCCTGAGCGCAAGACCCAAAAGATGCCTTTCAGGACGCGCCGGTCGTCAACACGAGGAATGCCACCCGGCAAACGACCTGATGGCAGCCCATTCAAAGTCCGTGAGTTCATACCGCATGGTTCGAGGCCCCCAAAAGTAGCGAACCGCAGCCGCCGCTATGCTCTGCAGTCTTTAGCTTGGACTCGTCTTTGCCCTGAGCATCCCGGCGATTGCGTGGATTGAGAGTTCCGCATTGATTGTGGTTCTGTTTGTGTCCGTGGCTCTTGGAGTTGGCGCCGTGCTTTGGTGGCATTGGCATAGAAAGAAGCCCATCCCAGATTGATACAGCGTTTTTAGAAGACAAGCAGCGGCGCGGCATTCGATCCGCAATGCCGAGCCGCGGAGGGTAAAGAGCCCATCTACTTCCCGAAACCAGAGTTTGAAAAAATCCTAGGCAGCATGCGGGGGCGTCGCTCTTTCAGGAGCAGGCGATGCAGCCCGATGGTCGCGGCAGGAGTTTTCGTGAATAAGGTCGATCAGCCGTGCCGTGCCACCGCGGACGGGGATCAAAGTTGGCAGAAAAATGAACCCACGCGGGCGAATGGCGTTAGTAGTCAATTCTTGCAGTACGCGTAGCATCAGTTTTCAGATCCAAAATGAGTACACCTACCTTCGCGAAAGCCGTCGGCTTGACGCAAAGCCATCCATTTCCCGTGGGTGTGAAGCTCACTGAAGCGGATCGTTACCGACCTGAGCGCGCATGTTCTCTATCGCTCTCGGGGTACTGCCCGCAAGGGACGTATTGGGCCGCCCAAACGCGCGGCCAATGGCAAAAGGAAACGTGAGCTCAGCGTTTCGTGTGAGGCGGAAAATTATCGTGGTAAATCCATGAACGTTCGAGATCGTCGCCATACTTGAGGCTTGAAACGCTGCCTTAAAAAAGGTCCGTCGACGTTGTCGGCGAACTTACCTTCTAGCTCGGTGGTCAGTCCAAGCGCGATGTCGGAATAACTGCGTGGCTCGGCGATCACGTTTTGAATTGGCGTGATCGAATTCGATGATCAGGCATTCCCGGCCGAAGCCGCAGATGACACACAGAGAATTTGGAAGTCGCCGCTCATCGAAAGTATCAAGCCGTCACTCGCGCGGAGGCTTGAGCACCAAGATATACACATGGCCGGGCGGCGTGGGTGGTGTCACGTGCGGTTCACGCTGAACGCGGCCAGAAGGCGAGGCGCGCCGCGGATGCTGCGAGGTGACGACTTTGGCCCCATTCGCTCAACTCTGCAATGATGGCATTTGCTGTCGAAGGCCTTGTCGGCGATGAAGCCCTCAAAGGCGAGTCCGTCGATCAGCGGAGCTGACGCCCCGGTCCGCGCCAGTATTTTGGGAGCTATGCGGGATTTTGGGTGACGAGGTTGATCAGGCGGCGTGGTGAGCCGGCATTGCAGTGACCTCGATTCCGTTTTTGAATTTGACGCCTTGAACAACCTTTGGCAACTGGTTCTCGCCGTTCGGCGTTATCTTCCATTCGGGCCTGAAGGTAGACCTCGTCCGCCCACACGTACACGTATCGCCGTGCCGAGAGATCGCGCTTCTGCCAGGCGTCGTAATCCGCCTGTCACTCCGCCGTCAGCCGCGAGATCGCGGCCGACGACAGGTTCGGCGCGTTCTTGCCTAGTAGGGCAGCGAGGGCCTCCTGGAAATCGCCGGTCGACACTCCGCGTAGGTAGAGAACCGGCAACAGCGCATCGAGGCTCTTCGTTCGCCGCGCCCATTTTAGGCAGGATCACCGAGGAAAATCGAATTTTCTCCTCCGCCTCCACCTCGCCCCGATCGCGCACCTTGGCGCGACAGATTTCGACAGGTCCGACTCCGGTCTGGATCGCGTGACGCGGACCGTGCCGAAGATCTTCTCGATCCGACCTCGTATCCGATGAATGGGCTGGTTCCAGGCAGCAAGGTGTGCCAGCGTTCCGGCTTCATGTCGCCCCCACATGCCGGTGGCGACAATGCGCGGTGTGCCGCCCCTGGCGCGGACGGCATCGCCGAAATGGTCTCCCCGATAGGCGCTGTCGGCAATACCTCGCCGGGATTGTCGGGCAGTGCTGCGGGGCCGGCCTTGCTATCGTTGATGTTGGCGGGCGTGACGGCGATTTGTTCCACAAGCGCCGTATCGGCATTGGCGCCAACACGGGCCTTGAAGCCATGAACAGCCGGCTTGCCTTTGTGGTTGACCCAATGCGCTTCGCCATCATCTTCGCTGGCCGATGCGATGATCGTCGCATCGCCAAGCGTGCTAGGGTCGGGACCCATAAAATGATTCCTTCTGCGCTGAGTTTGTGATTCACGGTCTCCGACAGGAGGCCCCTCATGAGTCGCGATTACTTTTGGCTAACGAAGGATCAGTTTGCTCGGCTCAAGCCGCTTCTGCCTAACGATACGCGCGGCAAGCCACGGGTCGATGATCGGCGGGTCATCAGCGGCATCATCCAGGTGCTGAAGTCCGGTGGACGCTGGATCGATGCGCCGGAGGTCTATGGTCCGCGCAAAACACTCTACAATCGCTTCGTCCGCTGGGCAGCGAAGGGCGTATGGGTAGACATATTCCACGCACTCGCAACGGCCGGCGGACCTCCTGCGCAGGTCCTGATCGATAGCTCGGCCGTGAAGGCGCATCGATGCGCATCTGGCGGCAAAGGGGGGAACATCAGCAGGCCATCGGCCGATCGCGCGGCGGGCGGACCACGAAGATCCATGCTCTGACCGACGCCGAGTGTCGTCCCGTCGCGTTCTTGTTGACCGGGGGTCAGATAGCCGACTGCACCGCCGGAGCGGTTCTGCTCGAAGAGATGCCACGTTCCGCGATCCTGCACGGCGACAAGGGTTATGACAGCGATGCCATCCGCCGACAGGTCGAGGGAAAGGGTGCGATGCCGAACATCCCGCCCAAGGCGAACCGACGCTGGAAGAATTGCTTCTCGCCCGTCCTCTATCGAAGCCGCAACGCGATCGAGCGCATGTTCTGTCGCCTGAAGGACTTCCGTCGCATCGCAACCAGATACGATCGTCTCGCAATCAATTTCCTCGCAGCCGTCTGCATCGCTGCGGCTGTCAGTTACTGGTTATGAGTCCAGACCCTAGTCACCTGGAACTGAAGCTCGTTTCATTATAAACTGCCGCATTCGCAAGAGTGCGGGAGCGCAGTTATGGCCAACGCGGCAGGACGCCCGGTTTCTCCCTTGATCCTCAGCGCGGATGAGCGCGCGTATCTCGAACGGCAGGTTCGTCGTCATCGCGTGGCGCGTTCTTTGTCTGAGCGATGCCGCGTCATCCTGCGATGCGCGGATGGCATACCCAGCAAATCCGTTGCGCACGAACTGGGTGTCCATGAGCATACAGTTGGCAAGTGGCGTCGGCGCTTTCTGAAGGGGCGCATCGAAGGGCTCTTGGATGAAGCCCGCCCTGGCAGGCCTCGCACGATTGATGACGATCAGGTCGCTGCAATTATCGAACGCACGCTCCGCTCCACGCCGAGCGACGCCACGCACTGGTCCATCCGTTCGATGGCGACCGCGACCGGCTTTTCGCACACGACGATCCGAAGGATTTGGAACGCCTTCGGCTTGCAGCCGCACCGTTCGGAGACATTCAAGCTTTCCAGCGACCCATTATTTGTCGACAAGGTCCGCGACATCGTCGGTCTTTATCTGTCGCCGCCCAATCGGGCCCTGGTGCTCAGTGTCGACGAGAAGAGCCAGATACAAGCGCTTGATCGCGAGCAGCCGGTCCTGCCGATGATGCCGGGCATTCCGGAACGCCGGACGCATTCCTATATCCGCCACGGCACAACATCGCTGTTCGCGGCCCTCGATGGTGCTTCCGGATTTGTGATCGGCAAATGCTACAAGCGCCATCGTGCTGCGGAGTTCCTCGACTTCCTGAAGCAAATCGACGCTCACATTCCCGACGGTCTCGATATCCATATCATTATGGACAACTACGCCACTCACAAAACTGCTGTGATCAAATCCTGGCTGGTGCGACGACCGCACTACCATGTGCACTTCACGCCAACATCAGCATCGTGGATCAATCAGGTCGAGCGCTGGTTTGCTGAACTCACCCGCAAGCAGATCCGCCGCGGCGTCCATACTTCGACCAAGCAGTTGGAAAAAGATATCCGCGCCTCATCGAGCGGCACAATGAAAATCCCAGGCCATATCGATGGACAAAGTCAGCTGACGAAATCCTCGCCTCCGTCAAACGCTTCTGCCAGAAAACTCAGCAAACCTTATGCCACGAATTTTAGATTCACCTGACTAGTCTGGACTCGGATCGCTTTGGCCTTTAATTGGCCGGTGATCGCCTCGAACAGGGGCTTGTCCAGTTTATGATCCACAAGGGCCTTGCGGAAACGGACGAAGGCCGTGCGTTCGGGCGCTGGCTCCGAAGCTGAAAACCCGCAGAAGCGCCGAAAGGAAGCTCGATCGTCCAGCGCCCGGCGAGCTTCACATCAGACAAATCGTACCAGACTGCCAGCAGCATCGCCAATCGCCGCAAGGCAAAGATCAATCGGCAAATAGCGTCACGGGCCCACGGGACAGTAATACTGTCGTTCCAGAGCGAGTTCACGTGCTTCGCCGATCTAGCAAAGGATCGAGTATGAGCGATCGGCGCAAACGAGCGAGTGACATGAGAAAGGCCGCTCTGGACGAGCGGCCTTAATGTGCGGCGACATCAAGAAAAGAGAATTGGCGGGGCCGAAGCCCCGCCGGCGACACTTACCTGAACGCTGCCATCTGGACCAAACTGAGCGGCGAGGAACGAATATTTCAGATGGACGTTGGCTCGCTCGGAACACTAGGGGAAAAAATGTGATGACAGCCAAACCTTCAGAAGAAGAAATCCGTCAACGTGCCAAGCAGCTCTGGGAGGAGCACGGAAAACCTGAAGGCCGCGACGAAGAGTTTTGGCACACCGCAGAACGAGAGTTGCAAGGGGTGCAGGATCGGGGCGAAGATATGAAGGGCAGTCCCGGCGGCGGGTGACTACCAACATCAAAGGACGAGTCCGTCCGGCAGACCATTATGTTCAAGAACTTTCAGCACGCCGTTCGATGCTGCCTGCGAGTTTCATCCAGTCACGCGCCATTTCTAGCCAAGCCTGCTTATCAAAATCGCTGCGGGCCTGCTCAGCGGCTTTGCGGGAGCTTTCGGCCAGCGCACGGTACCTCATCAGAATATCGTCGCCAGTAACGCTCACTTGGGCTGTAATCCGGATGAGTTGGCCTAAGAGCCTTCTCTGATTGGGATCTTTGAAGTCAAGCTGATCCTGCTCGCTCGTCCAGGTTGGTCGTCTCGTTCGCGTGGGTCACGCGCTTCTCTCCGCGGTCGGCGCAGAACCGCCGCATGATGGGGTCAGGAAGGCGAGGTGTCTCAATCTGTTTCACGACCTTGCAGGCAACTTGCCGACAGGCTCCAGACTCTCAGCGAGATCATCTTGCCCTTCGTCCCCACGGGAACGATCCGCTTCACCCTCCGGGCGAACTCCTTGTGCTCCTCTTGTCTCCTCAGGCTCCGACCAGGCCGGTGGTCGTCCCGGTCTGCTTGCCGAAGCGGAACTCGGTTTTGTCGCTCCACATGCGATGCAGCACGACGACGAGCTTGCGGGCGACGGCGACCCGGGCACGGGCCATGCCGCGGCCCTTCGCGATCTTCATGCCCCAGGCCCGCAGGCTCGACCATTTGCGGCTGCGCACGAGCAAACTATGGGCAGCCTCGTAGAGCGCCGTCCGCGCGAGTTCATCGCCGCATCGGCTGATCTTGCACTGAATGTCTGTTTTACCCGATTGATACCGTGCCGGCGTCAGACCCAGATGCGCTCCCACCGCCCGCGAGGAGCCGAACCGCTCCGGCCGGTCGATCGTCGCCCGAAAAGCCAGCGCCGTGATCGGCCCGACGCCAGGAACGCTCATCAGGCGCCGGCAAACCTTCTCCTCGCGGACGATATCGAGGACCTGCTTGGTCAGGCGGGCGAACTCGCGCAGCATCATGGCGAGGATCGCAAGCAACGGGGTGACGAGCGGCATCACCGAGGCGTCGCTGCTGGCGACTTCCCGGACGCGACCGACGAAGACGGTTCGCGACGGCGTGCCGAGTTTGATGCCGGCCTCCCGCAGAATCGCGCGCACCACGTTCTCGATGGTGCGCATCTCGTTGAGGACCGTCCGTCGGGCGACCAGAAGGGAGCGCCACAGCCGGCATTGCCGGCTCTTGACATGCACCTGCCGGTACCAGCCGGTACGCATGATCTGCGCCAGTGCACGCGCATCGTTGCGATCGGTTTTGTTCGGCATCGTCTTCATCGCCGCGTTGGCCTGACGCGTCTCGATGCAGATCGTCGCCAGCCCTTTGGCGCGCAGCCCGTCGTGAAGCCAAGCCGTCAGCGAACAGGCCTCCAGCCCGATCCGCTCCAGCGGCAGATCAACCTCCCGTAAGGCTTCGCTCAATGCCTCAGGTTCGCTCTGCGCTCGTGCTTCCTTCACGATCCGGCCGCTCTCGTCGACGACGCAGATCGTGGTCTCTTCCAAAGACACGTCAAGTCCGGCAAAATACTTCATGGCTGCTCCTTCGCGATGCTTGTGGCGGTTCGACACCGACCACGTTCTCACATCCTGACAGGAGCAGCCGCCCATCGGCCGAGACCCCAATCACCCCATCTGTTTGAAAATTGGGCTAGGCGGGGATTCCGGTATCGCAGCGAATATGATTCACACTTGGGATGTGGACACGCAAGCAGCGAAGCCAGATGGCCAGGATCGCCCGAAAGACCAAGCGATATCGGTCTGATCTGACGGACGAGGAATGGGAACGGATCGCGCCGCTGATGCCGAAACCAGGACGCCGGGGCTGGCCGCGTGAAGTCGAATTTCGCGAAGTGATCAACGCGGTGCGCTATCTCGTGCGCTCGGGCTGCGGCTGGCGGATGCTGCCCGTGCATTTCGGTCACTGGCGGACGGTTTATGGCTGGTTCCGCGAGTTGGCGCGGCGCTTCTTGTTCCAGACGATCCATGACGTCGAACTGATGCTCGATCGGGAACGGCAAGGTCGCGAAGCAAGCCCGTCGGCTGCGGTGATCGACAGCCAGTCGGTCAAAGCCCCGCATAGCGAGGCGCGCGGCTATGACGCCGGCAAGAGTGCGCCTCGAAGGCGCGCATCATCTATGGAGGAAGGTTCCATCCGGAGAGTTGTCGATTGATCCGGAAGCTGACGAGCGGCGCGGCCGGGCAACTGGCCTCGTCGAAGCCTCGTGACAAAGGCCGCCTTGGGCGGCCGAGCGATCCAACGGGCCGTAACGTGAGTGAAGTTCGAGCAGGCCTCGAAAGAGTCGATGCAGACGCCGACCCGCCTTTTGCTCGGGGAAGGCCGCGCAGACAGGGAAGCAATCGACAAACGCACCTGTCTGGTCTGCCGGGGTATTGGACACAGCACGTTGGAATGGTGATGCGGGTAATCGAGGGAGACCCATCCGGGTCGGAGGTCGCGGCTTCAACACCGCTTCGGAGCGGTGGACCGGACGGGTGTCGGACAGGGTCGTATGACCGTCGAAGCCGGGTAACGCCGGCAGAGGAAAGGATCCTGACTTCTGGTGCGCTTTCGAAGTTGGCGAAGTGGGGGTGATTGGCGATGAGCCTCGAAACACCCGATAAGATCAGGAGCCTTCAGAGAAAGCTGTACTGCAAGGCGAAGGCTGAGCCTGCTTTCCGCTTTTACATTCTCTACGACAAAATCTGTCGTGAGGACGTCCTTCTGCGGGCCTATACGCTTGCCCGCGCCAATGCGGGTGCGCCAGGCGTGGACGGGATGACCTTCGGACAGATCGAGGGAGCGGGTGTAGACGCGTGGCTGGCGGGCTTGCGCGAGGACCTCGTCTCGAAGACCTACCAGCCTGATCCAGTGCGGCGGGTGATGATCCCAAAGCCTGGCGGCGGCGAACGTCCGCTCGGCATCCCGACGATCCGGGACCGGGTGGTTCAGGCCGCAGCCAAGATCGTGCTGGAGCCAATCTTCGAGGCGGGCTTCGAGGACAGTGCCTACGGCTATCGGCCGCGTCGGAGCGCGATCGATGCCGTCAAGGAAACGCACCGGCTGCTATGCCGGGGCTACACCGACGTAGTCGATGCCGACTTGTCGAAGTATTTCGACACGATCCCGCACGCGGACCTCCTCCGATCGGTGGCCCGCCGCGTTCTCGACCGGAATGTGCTGCGGCTGATCAAGCTGTGGCTGCAAGTGCCAGTCGAGGAACGGGATGGCGACGGGAAACGGCACATGAGCGGCGGCAAGAGCAGCACTCGCGGCACCCCCCAGGGTGGGGTCGCCAGTCCGTTGCTCTCCGTCATCTACATGAACCGATTCCTGAAGCATTGGCGGTTGACGGGGCGCGGCGAGGTGTTCCACGCACATGTCATCTCCTATGCCGACGACTTCGTCATCCTCAGCCGCGGACACGCGGAAGAGGCTCTGACCTGGACGAGGGCGGTGATGACGAAACTCGGGCTGACGCTTAACGAGGCGAAAACCTCGGTGAAGAATGCCCGGCGTGAAGGCTTCGACTTCCTTGGCTACACACTGGGACCGCGCCACCTTCCCAATGGAGGTCGCTGGTACTTGGGGGCGAGCTCGTCCAAGAAGAGCATGCAGCGGGTCAAGGTGAAGATTGGCGAACTGCTGGTGCCCGGCAACAAGGGCGCTTGGGACGAAGTGCGAGCACGGTTGAACCGCGTTCTGCGCGGTTGGTCGGCCTACTTCTCCTACGGCGCCCTCGCGTCGGCATACGAGGCCGTCGATCAGCATGTCTATGACCGAACGCGGCACTTCCTCCGTCAACGACACAAAGTGCAGGGGCGTGGAGCGGACCAGTTCTCCCGAGAACATGTCTATGGGGAATTGGCCGTCCGATGCCTTCGACGCGAGCGCAGTCGGTCGTCGCCGTGGGCCTTGCGGTGAAGCCAGTCGGAAAGCCGGATGCGGGAAATCCGCACGTCCGGTTTGATGAGCGGGGACGGGAAACGGGGCAATGCCATCGCGCCCGTCCTCGACTCTACAAATCGTCGGCCGAAAGCGCCACATCGCGGTCGACACGGACGGGCGATTGCTGATGGTCAATCTGACAACCGCCGACATCTCCGACAGCGCAGGCGCGCAAGCGACCCTCGATGCGATTCGCAAACGCTGGCCGTGGATAAAACATCTGTTCGCCGACGCCGCCTACGACCGACTGAAACTGATGGACAAGGCCGCCTATCTGCAGTTCGTGATCGAAATCATCCGACGCCGCGACGGGCAGAAGGGCTTCGAAGTCCTGCCGCGCCGCTGGGTGATCGAACGAACTTTCGGCTGGATGATCCGCTGGCGCAGACTCGTGCGCGATTACGAGCGCCGCATCGACGTCTCAACCGCCATGATCCATGTCGCCATGGCCGGTGTCCTCATCCGCAGAAACGCTCATCCCTGATTTTCCAAACAGGCTCTAAGTGTCCACCTCTCAGCATGTCGTCTCGCTCGGGACGAACTGGGAGATGTGCTCCCAGGGGCGGGCGTCTCATTCGGGCCTTTGGATGAATGCATGGCCCCGCAGGAAAACAGCATCCCTCTCGCGCGGTGCGGCAGCCGGCGCGCCTTGCGACCGCGTGGCGCCCGGCTCGGCCGCCGTCGCGCGCACCGCGCCATGCGGAAGCTGCAGCACGATGGCGATCTGGCCTTCGACCAGACGGGTGAGCAACACGATCTCGCCGTTGGCGAATTCGAGCGCGTCGTGATGCGCGGTCGGCTTGTCGAGTGCGACTTGGCGGAAACGCGCCACCCGATCGCCGATCCGACGCTTCGGCATCAAGGGAAAGTTCGGCACGGCCTTGACCTCGCGCTCAAACGCAATTTCCGTGCCCGGAAGTAGGCAAATCACGACGGCGGGATCACCGACTTCGGTGAAACCGCGCGTCATCGATGTGGGGAACCTCGTCGTCACCAGTCGCTGGCCAGCGGCGGCGGGACGGGACGCAACGTGTTGCAAACTGTAATCGCACATCAGAAGCCTCCATGGTTGAGCGAGATCCCATTTGCACTCCTCAGCATACCCAACACCTCCGACTGAACTAAGTTTCGGGTCGACGGCAAAAACTGCAGGCGGGGGTCGGAAGCCGGCGCTCGCGCCGCGCGCTGATCAATTGGAGGTGCCCCTACTTTTCTGGCTGCAATCCCGGTGAGTTTGCCCATGCGTCGATCGTTGCCGTCGGCCTCGGCCTGCGTAATCTTCTGCTCCCGAACGCCCAGGACCCTTTCGCCAATCCAGCCCGCGGATAAGCTCGTCGGCATAGCGGTCAGACAGGCATCGCGACGCGAGGTACTGACGCGAGCGGGAAGGAGCAAACCAACCCGCCGGCTTCAACCGGCGGGCCGTTCAAGCGCCGACGCGTTTCTACGAACGTATCTTCCACCGGAACGTTCGCGCCTGTACGGTTCAGGGCGCACCGAAAGGCTTCACATAAGACGGCGGCATCAGACGGACGTCATGCCCCATCTCCCGAAGCCTGCGCCCCCAGTCATGAGAGCCTGCGCAAGCCTCCATGCCGATCAGGCATCGCGGATGCTTCTCGAAAAACGCAAGCAACTGGCTTCGGCGAAGTTGGCGGCGAACGAGAACTCGACCGCTTTCATCTACACCATGGATCTGAATGACGCTCTTTGCGAGGTCGATACCGACTGTGGCAAGCTCGGACATGGATGGCTCCTCTGCTCAGGGACAACAACATCCGATTATGGCGCAACGTGACGCCGGGAGCAGGAGCCATCCATACCATCAACCGTTGTCCGGGCGTGTCCTCGTTTGCGGAACGCAAGGAGATCGCGCTTTTTCGCGTTCAGAGCTTTTCAAGACGCGAGACTGGACGCCGACTTGGCCGATCCGTCTCCCGTGAGCTACAACGCAATGCCGCGACGCGCAGCGGTCGCATAGAGTATCGCGCATCGACAGCCCAATGGCACGCCGAACGATCGGCCCGATCTAACCGACCAAGCTTGTGCTCAACAGAAGCTTGCGCCTTGGAGCCGCGACTGGCTGGCGTTGTCATGACCCCAAGCGGCGCTGCAATCCCTGGTCCCGACTTTTCGTGGAAGGGCCGTCGGCATGGCCCGCGAAAGGATCGGCGAGGGGCCAACGCCTGGAGTCCGAAACAGATTGCCCGGCGCTTGCCGATCGACTTCCCGAATGACAAGACGATGCGCATCAGCCACGAAGCCATCTATCAAGCACTCTTTGTTCAGGCCGGCGGCGCTACTCCGCGAGCGGGCCAAAAGCGAGAACGAAACTTCCACAATCTCGGCCGACGACTGTTGCTGAACGCGCTGGCGGTGTTTATCGCGCTCGCGTTCTGGACCTGGTTGTGCGAGGCCGATGGAGGTTTTCTCTCGTCGCCGCTTCTCATCGTCGCACTCATTGTCAAGGATCATCTGACGGTAACTCGCCGCAGTTCCCCGCCGGGTAGACCCGGCGCTGCCGGAACTTACGGCGCGACAGCACGTTTATGCCGGACATGCTTTCAGTTTCAGGAGCTTTAAATGTCGAGCAGCGATGGCGAGGGTGCGATGATGAACTTGACGGATAAAGCGACCTACGAACGCCTTGAAAAGGATTTATCATCCGTGAAAAGCGATATTGCCGCCCTGGCCGATCAGGTCTCCGACGCGCTCGGTACGTTGACCGGCACCGCCAAGAAGCAGACTCGCCGCGGCTACAAGCAGGCCAGGGCCAACGTGGACTCCGTCCTCTCCGATGTGTCAGAGCGCGGCAATGCGGCCATCGATGCGGCGCAAAACGCCGTATCCTCGATCGAGGATACTCTTGAGGAGGCGATCCAGCAGCGTCCCCTCGCAACAGTGGGACTTGCGATCGGACTGGGATTTTTGATCGGCGTAACCTGGCGCCGGTAATTTATTTCTGCCGATCGGGTTGGCGCGGCCGCAGATATCCTGTGGGTCGCCGCCGGCCTGAACGCGCCAGCGGTTTATCTGACAATTGATTTCGAATCGGGGCGAGGCGTTGAATGTTTCAGCGGGCGATCGATGACTTCAAGGAGAGCGCGGGCAACGCCCTGCGGCTGACGTCGCTCGCCGGGGTGGCGGTTATCGCGGGCTTCGTCACAATCCTGTTCCTGTGTGCCGCCGCGTTCGTCTTCGTGTTTCAAAACTACGGCCTGATCGAGGCCTGCCTGACCGGCGCGGCGATCTTCTTCCTGATCACCCTGATCGCGGTCGCAACCTATACGATCCGGCGAAATGCCATGAAGAAACGTGCCGCCAAGACGGCCAGGTCGGCGGCACAAAGCCTTCTCGCCGATCCGATGCTGGTGGCGGCGGGGCTTCAGCTGGTGCGCGCGATCGGCATCAAGAAGCTGATTCCAATCCTCGCCGTCGGCGGCCTGGCGCTGGGATTGCTCGCGGGCCGACGGGACCGCGATGATGACGGCGATGCCAACGACAACACCTGATTTCCGGACAGCAAAAACCTCACGTCACGCAACGACCGCGCTGAAGCTGCTTGGCAATGTCGGTCAGAGTACTCACCACGGGTTCGCACGCGATCGGCGCGATTGTATTCCTCTTACTGAAGGAGTCGCTATCGCAGAACATTGGGCTCTGATCATCGGACCGTTGCTGCTATTGGTCGTGATGTTCGGACGTGACGGCAACGGATGGCTGCGGGCGGCGGATGAACATTATGCCGCCATTGCTCGGATAAAGCGCTCGCCGAAAGTGACGACGAACTGGACCTTCGCTATGGTCCGCTTACGTGGTGGCATTTTCCACTCTTTTCTCAAGAGCAAGTTGCCACGTTTGTGCTTATCCGAGGGACAGATGACGCGGGCTGCGGCCAGGCGAGCCGAGGACGAGCCGCAGGCGCGCCGCACTTTTGGCTTTGGCGGCGATCTATGACGGCCGACGCGGACGGAGGCGGCTGATTTGCTGTCTGTCCGAAAGATTACAAGCGGCAAAACCGTTGAACTGAGCGTTCCGAACGATCCGGTCGTTGGGTGCGTTACGACAACGCTCACATATCCGAAAGCCATCGCGCCGCTATCAAGTACTACGTTTCCCTCACAACCCCGACATGTAGCGCTGCTTCTGGAGAGCTTCAAACATGCGTCTGGTCTGGGGTTTCACGAAGAGCGAGACGATCTGAGGATGCTTTTCGCGGATCCGTCGCTCGAGTTCCGTGACGCATTCTTCGATCTGGGGTGTGCGGAGATCGTCCGCAAATTCCAGACTAAGGGTCGCCACAATCTGATCTGGCGAGAGATGGACGGTAATCACACCATTAGCACCTTCAACCCCTGGCTGACTTTCAGCGAGCGAAAGGACCGAACTGTTGATCGCTTCGCTGGCGCGCTCGCCAATCAACAGACCCTTGCTCTCCCGTGCAAGAAGCGCGGCTGTGACCGCCAGAACCGTGCCAATAAGAATCGATGCGCCGCCGTCAATTGCAGGTATCCCAAAATGATCGGCCGCCCAAATCCCGGCTGCCGCGATCACGATGCCGATCAGGGCCGCGGTGTCTTCGAGAAGGACCATGAACGAGGGCGGATTCTTGCTCATCGTGATTGCTTCTAGGTAAGGCATAGACCCCTTGGAAGCGCGAAAAGATTTCAGCGCGATCCACCACGACACCCCCTCGAACAGAAACGAACAACTCAGGACAATGTAATTGACCGACGCATTTTCGATCCGGGTGGGCGCGGCAACATGTAGGATACCCTCGTAAAAGGAGACGCCAGCGCCAAGCGCGAACAGCAAGAGTGCAACAATGAAACTCCAGAAATAGAGTTCGCGCCCATAACCCAGCGGATGGTGCGCATCGGGCCGTAGGCTGGCACGTGAATATCCATAGAGAAGCAGCGTCTCATTACCCGTATCCACCAACGAATGGACGGCCTCGCTGATCATCGACGAACTTCCAGTGATGAGCGCAGCGATGAATTTGGTCACGGCAACTAGCAGGTTTCCCCCCAATGCCGCATAGATCACGTTTTTTGATGAGCTGTTCGTAGCCATACTCGGAGATCGAATTCCTGAAATCGACAGGCCGCTGGCCGGTCGCGGGAAACAGCGCTATAAGGCTCGTCGCGATGAAATACGTTCTGCGGCGAATGAACGCGGTCCGGTCGGTGAAGTTCCTTCCCCGCTGCGAGTGCTTCCAGCGCCTGTACATCGTTCGGCGCCAGCCTCGTCGACGGCGGCAGATAGGCCCACTCGGTCCACTTGAATTCGGCTCGCGTCATGCTGCTCTTCGGCCCCGGCTTGATCGTCAGCAGTCTGACTCTTCATCGGCCGACAGCTGGTGGCGAGAGCAAAGGCGAGTCCGCTTTTCACGGATGTCTCCTGTACGGACCGAAAGAAGGCCGGTCCCGATTCGCAACCACGGTGAGAGATAAACGCGTTCTTCCAGGATAGCAGCTCTCGCCGCTGACGCGGCCAGCGATGCAAGTTGCGGACCGTCCTTTGACCTTTCGGAACGCGTTTCTTGCCGGCGCGTTGGATGTTCCGGGACAACGCTCACTCAGGAGGACGCGATGGGAGAGCGGGAAACAGGAAATCTTCATCGGCAGCGACAAGGTGGAAGGCACGGCCGTCTATGGCGCTGATCGCCAGAAGAGATCGAGCGCGTGATGATAGACAAGATGTCAGGCAAGGTGGCCTACGCCGTCTTAGGCTATGGAGGCTTCCTCGGCACCGGCGATGATCGCTATCCCACGCCATGGGCCAGTCTGAAGTACGATAGGGACTTGAGCGGTTACATTACAAACGTAACAAGGGGTCAACTCGACGAGGCGCCCCACTACCGAAACGACACTGAGTGGGCATGGAGTCGTGAGAACGACAAGCGAGTCTATGACCATTACCAAGCTTCGCCGTTCTGGTGAGACAGAGTTCTTCGAGAAAGACCCGGCGCGAGCGTCGAGCCTATTGATGTACGAGAACTCCGTCGCTTGCCGGCGATTATCGCAAACCGCTTTCAACCTGGAATTTTGCCATGAGCAGGACCAAAACGCTCCAGCAAGCCGAACCGGCGTAGGTGGCTTGGGCGCACCCTTCTCGAACGCAATTTTGGAGGGTTAGTCTGGCAACCGATATTTAACCGAGCCGTTCAGGCCCCGTCCACCGCAAGGAGGAAAAAGTTCATGGTCGTGAAGAAGGCGAAGAAGGCGAAGAAAGCGGCAAAGAAGAAGACAGAGAAACGCCGCTATTCGAAAAGTTCGGGGCGCACGGTAGAAAAGGAAATGCGCCGTTATAAAAAGGGCACTGCAAAAAGCGGGCGCGGCGGCAAGGGCGGCAAGGTCAAAAGCAGAAAACAAGCCATCGCGATCGGCCTCTCCGAGGCGCGCAAGAAGGGCGAAAAGGTTCCGAAGAAGAAATCTCGCTGATGATGGTGTGATCATCATAGGAGGCTCCCGCCGGCAGTTGCCATTCATCCGGAAAGGCGCGGCGGCCATCTCGACAGGCGCCAGAGCGCCGACTCTACGAAGAATCCTTTTGCAGAAGTCTCAATTACCAACTTCAACCGTATGGAGGCTGGTGGTCAAATGAACAAGAAAAACAACATCGATCGCGTCTGGGACATCGTTGAAAAGGTAGGCGTTTGCATGCTGACGACGCAATTCGCCGATGGGTTGCGTGCGCGACCGCTGGAAGCAAGGCCCGATCGCGGCGCTGGTTTGATTTTCTTCGTAACCGATATTCACAGCCCGAAGGAGGGTGAGATTGAGGCTAGACCCGATGTTGGTCTCGTCTTTATCGATTCGAGCGAAAAAGCCTACCTCTCGATCACCGGCCGCGCCTGCATCGTCCACGATGCGAATAAGACAGAGGCGGCATGGCGAAAGACCGATGAACTATGGTGGCCAGGAGGGCCGAGCGATCCCAATGTATGCTTGTTGCGGATTGAGCCCTTTACTGGGGAATTGTGGGATGGACCGGCAAGTGCTGTGGCCACTATCTTCGAGTTCGCCAAGGCGAGGTTGACCGGAGACCAGCCGAACCTCGGCGAGAACCGCAAGGTGACGGTGAAGATGTAAGGGCGCTGTTGTCCGGCGGTTCCGGTCCGCATCGGCACCGCAGTGTGCGTCGGGCCGCGTGGCTGATTGTGTCGGCTGCGCGGTTTCAGATACGAGTGCCACCGCTACAACGTCGATCACTCTGGGGCAGGAGCAACGATATGAAGCAAACGGCCGCTTTGATCTCGATGGCGACCGGAGTTCCACCGCATGTGTTTCATCAGACGCAAATCCTCGAAGCGGCACGTTTCATCTTAGGTTCGCGGTATCCGCAGTTTGAAACGCTCTCCCCTCTTTTCGCCAACACCGGCATACAGCACCGTTACGGCGTTAAACCGATTGAATGGTACTGCGAGCCGCGTGGCTGGCCGGAGCGAACTCAGGCCTTTCTGGAAGGCGCGGAAGTTTTGTTCGTCGATGTCGCGCGTAAGGCTATCGAACGCGCCGATCTCAGCGTGACTAACATCGACACCGTCGTGACGGTGTGTTCGACCGGCATCGCGACACCGACACTGGAGGCTCGCGTCGCCGCGAAACTCGGCCTCCGGCCGGATGTGTCGCGCGTACCAGTCTTTGGTCTGGGCTGCGCGGGCGGCGTGACGGGGCTATCCATTGCATCGCGGCTGGCGCAAGCGCGGCCTGGCACGAACGTGCTGCTGGTAGTCCTTGAACTTTGTACGCTCGCAGTTCGCCACGACGAACTGACCAAGGCCAATATCGTTGCTGCCAGTCTGTTCGGCGATGGGGCTGCCGCCGTCCTGCTGCGCGCCGGAGATGGAGGTGCGACACGGATCGAGGCGACCGGCGAGTATCTGTGGCCGAATACGCTGAATATCATGGGATGGCGTGTAGACCCCGAAGGATTTGGCGTGATCTTCCAGCGCACGATTCCTGACTTCGTAACTGCGCACATGAAGCCAGGTATCACGGCAATTCTGTCCGGGATGGGTCTTTCGATCGGAGATATCGATTGCTTCATTTGCCATCCCGGCGGTACGAAAGTCATTATCGCGATCGAGCGATCTTTTTCGCTCGACCAGGGGACACTCAATAACGAAAGAGGGGTAATTGCCGATTACGGGAATATGTCGGCGGCGACGGTCCTGTTTGTGCTCGAACGCGCTCGCGCGCAGGGCCTGCCGCCGCTGGCACTAGTGACCTCACTCGGGCCGGGGTTCACCGCAAGCTGCGTCACTCTGCGTCACACAGCGTGACCCTCGCCACTCTCATTCTCGCGCTGGTGACGCTACAGCGGCTAGGCGAACTCGTTCTGTCCCGATACAACACCGGCAGGCTGCTGGCACGGGGCGCAACCGAGATCGCGCCGGACCATTATCCGCTGGTGGTCGCGACCCATGCGGCCTGGCTAATTGCATTATGGGCATGGGGTCGCGATCAGGACGTAAATCTCATTGTTCTTTCAATTTTCATTTTATTGCAGATCCTGCGCTTGTGGGTGCTGGCAACGCTTGGACCGCGATGGACCACGCGAATTATTGTATTGCCTGACGCGCCGATGGTCACGGCGGGGCCTTACAGATATTTGTCGCATCCCAACTACGCGATCGTCGTCGCGGAGATCGCGGTTTTACCGCTCGCGCTTCATCTGTATCTACTGGCATCGATCTTCACTATCCTGAATGCGCTGGTGCTCGTTATCCGCATTCGCGCCGAAGCCCGTGCGCTCGCAGTTGTACAGCGTCACTATGACGACCAATAGCTAGAGTCTGTTATGAACCGATACAGTTGGGGGATTCAGTTTGCGATGATGATTCATAAACCTTATCCCTCCGATGTTTCCGAAGACGAATGGGTTTTTGCGGCGCTGTATCTGGCGTTGCTTCCAGAAACCGGCGCGCAGCGTGAGCGCGCGTTGCGCGAGGTGTTCAATAGGCGGCGCTATATGGTTCGAACGGCATCTCCTGGCGCGCGATGCCGAATGATTTGCCGCAGTGGCGGCGGTCTATCAGCAACTGTGCGTTAGCTGAAAGCGGACTGTTTCGCGACGCGGGCCATGATCTGCAGGTCCTGTTGCGCGTGGCATCGGAGCGGACGGCGGAGCCTACGGCGGCGATCCTGGACAGCCGGACGCTGCGTTCGGGAGCGACAGCGGGCCTATTCGGATCCGGAAGTCGTTGGCTGCAAATGGTCCCCGTTCACTTTCATGACAAAATCAAACCCGCCGGCGAAAGGCAACCGGCGGGTCTGGGCGTGGAACGGGGGGGCCTGAGGCCTCGGGCCCGTCCGCACTGGCAACGCATGGAGTGGAGGGGCGTCCCGAACTCGCCACCCTGTAACTCATGCAAAGATATTCAGCCTGTCCGTATCACTACATCGTTGTAGTAGTCATCGAGCTCCGCATATCGGGCGTTCCAGTCAAAAACGGTCTCAGTGCCGTGCTTCGGAGCGCCTTTCAAGCGATTCCCACTTATGTCACTACGGTAGCCGCCAAGTTCGGAGTCGTATCTGAGCACCTTCCAGGGCACCGGGTAATGGTCGTTGCCGATGCCGAGAAAGCCGCCGAAACTCAGCACGGCGTAGGCGATTTTCCCGCTGGTCTCGTCGATCATGACGTGCTCGATCGAACCTATCTTCTTGTTTTCGGCGCCATAGACAGCTTTTCCCGACTCTTTATCGCTGGTGAGCAGGTGAGGTGCACTTCCTTCGATGCTCATGGAATTCTCCCTGGGTTATTAAAAGGAAAAGCGGTTGGAGCGGCAAACGTTCCGGCGCGGGGCCGAGGACGGGTTCCAGAGCGACCAGGAGTCGGCTCTTCTCAGTGATAACCGAGACGTGCCCAACGGGAACATTCCGATGGTTCGCCACATATTGCAGATCACGGCAGCATTGCCGCCGCGAGATTTCGGCGTGACGCGCTGCGCTTGATAAACCCTCGTATACTACTTCGGGCGCCTTTTCCGGAACGCGTCATCATCATAACCGTGACGGCTGCTGTAAAACATCAAGCCAATCAACCCGCAACCGACGACGAGTGTAAATACGCCACCGAATCCCAAGGCAACCCAGTCGCTCATGGGAATATCGCTGGTCCACGCGGACACCGCCCAGGCCCATGTTCCAACCAGGAGAGCCAGGAGAATGATGAGAGATACATACTTGACGTTTGGCATGGTGTTTCCTTGGAAACAAACATCACGGCTGATCTGTAAAGACCAGCCGTTTGATCACAACTAGCGCGCTCCGAATGCGTTCCGAAGAGGCCACGGTCATTCCTGTTCCGGGCTGAGCTTCTTGGACATAACAACCCCCGATCTCTGGGTGGCGAAAGATGGGGTTATGACCGGCTAGGAAAAATAGAGAAAATACACAGCCACGAAACCTGCTACGACCAGCCCGGTGCTCCAGATTAGCACATTACGCACCGAAGGTCCGCGTTCTGCTCCTCGTGCCTCGATTGCGGTCTCGACTACGCGTCCGTTTTCTTTCTTCGGCATATGTCTCTCCTCGGATTGAAAAGGTCCGTGCCAATGTTGGCAGGGGTCAATCCTATGGATCAGGTATCGTTCCGAGACTCTGGCGATGCGTATTAGTGAATAAGCTTTGTCAAGATCTTGGCAGCATTGCCACCGAGCGTCGAGCGCTGCTCCGCATCCTCTCCGAGAACAAATGTTCCAAAAAATGTGCCGCGGTGACAACTGCTTGAAAGGCCGCCTATGCGTCAGCTTTCAAGTGCATCAGCCGCATCAGCCGTGCGGCATCGAGCGGAGCCGCGCTCTTCTGATCGTTGTCGAAATAAACGTAGATACTGTGTCCCTCGTTTCGCAGGCGTGATAGCCGCCGCGCCCAAGCCGTCAGTGTTTGCGGCGCATAACGATCGCGATAGTTTCCCGATGGTCCATGAGCGCGGACGTAGACATGGGGTGCCGTTACCTTCCATGGTGCCGGTGCGTCGTGATGGTCCGAGATGCAAAGGGCGCTGCTATGATCGCGCAGAAGATCGAAGGTTTCCGGCGTGTACCAGCTCGGATGACGAAACTCAAAGACGTAAGGGCGCGGTTTGCGGAGCCGCTTGAGAAACGACGCAAGCCGCGTGGTGTCCTTTTGAAATTGCGGTGGAAGCTGAAACAGCATGGGACCCGCCTTCGCCTTCAGAAGGCGGAGGCGACGTTCCAGCAGGGCGAGGCTCGTGCCGGATTTCGGGCCGAGCCGTTTCCAGTGCGTGATGAACTTTGAGACCTTCCAGGCGAAGACAAATTCTTGGGGAGTCTGTTCGACCCAGGCACGGACTGCCCCGGTTGTCGGTGTCCGATAGAAAACCCCGTTAAATTCCGTCGTACGGAAGTGATGTGAGTAGTAGTCGAGGTGAAACCGGGCCGGAAGTTGCGGCGGGAAAAACGGAGATGAGCAAGAAACCAAAGCCGGTTCTTCTCATCGGAACCTCTGGCTGGAGTTACAAATCCTGGCGCGGTGGCCCGGAAAAAGATTCGCGGCATGATTCAGGAACCTCGGCTACCAAGCTTACCACGAAGCCTGATTCCATGCAGTAGCCTGCAACTGTGATGGCTGTTGATTGTTTCGACAATTGGTTCGATCCGATCGAGACTGAGGTGCGCGAGCGAGCGCGTGGCTTCATCGAAGAGCTGATCCGAGGCGAACTCGACGCGGTGCTGGCACGCCCGCGTTACGGGCGAAGCTAGACCGCCGGCGGCGAAGAAAGAGCGAGCGTCGCCGGCCACCGCCATGGCAGCCGAACGCGGTCGCTGACAGGAACGTTCGGGGCGATCGAGATCGCGGTGCCGCGTGCCCGTCTGACCACGTCCGCGGGCGAGACGACGGAATGGAAGAGCCAGGCGCTGCGGGGCCTACTAGCGCCGCACGCTGGCCGCAGACGCGCTGATTGCCGGCAGCTACCTGGCCGGCACCAACACGCGCCGGGTGCGCCGGGCGCTCGCGGCCTTGTTCGGCGGAGCGGTGGGTAAGGACACGGTGAGCCGGGTCTGGCGCAAGATGAAGGGCGATTGGGACGCATGAAATACCCGCTCTCTGGCCGAGGAGCCGATCGTACGCCTGATCCTCGACGGCACAGTGGCGCGTCCGGCTCGATCGGAAGGCCACCTCGATCTCGCTACTCGTCATTCTCGGCGTGCGCGCGGACGGCCAGAAGGCGCTGCTCGCGATCAAGAGCATGGGCGACGAGAGCGCCGAGGCTCGGCGTACTGTCCTCGACGACCTCATCAAGCGCGGACTGCGGCGGCCGGAGTTCCTCATTTTCGACGGCGCGCCGGGCCTCGACAAGGCCATCGCCGCAGTGTGGGACGGCGTGCCGGTCCAGCGCTGCACGGTCCACAAGCACAGGAACCTGTTCGCCCACGCCCCCGAGCGCCTGCATGACGAGATCACCGCGGATTACAATGATATGATCTACGCGGCGACGCGCGAGGAGATTGGGGCGCGCCGCAAGGCCTTCATCCGCAAATGGAGGCTCAAGCACCGCGCCGTCGCCGACAGCCTGGAGGAAAAGCCGGCGACCGCCTGTTCACCTTCACACGACTGCCGCCGAGCCAGTGGCGGAGCGCGCGGACAACGAACGCGATCGAACGACTACACGAAGAGTTTAAGCGGCGGATCAAAACGCAGACCGTGCTGCCCTCGGCGGGTAACCGCAGCAATGTTGTTCTGGGCTTTGCTCGCATCTGGCCAGATCAACATGCGTAAGGTCGACGGTTGGCAGACCCTCGCTACAAAGCCTATCGATCAGCCAATTGACCTTGCTGCCTGAAACGATACCTTCATGTTACCGGAGATCGCGCTACGCCGAATTCCAACCACATTCCGGACGGCACCCCTGGCGCCGTCGGCCGTGGCGATGACGGAGAACGGCGGATTTTATACTGCCACGCCAAAAAGGCCCGCCGGGAAAGGATCAACGGCGGGCCTGATCGGGTTCGGGGTTGTGAGGTGCTGGTTCTCCCGCCCCGTCCGGTAAATGCGGTCCGCCGTAAGAACGTTCCTATAAAAGAGCCCGCGACGGCTCCTCGCCGCCCATGCGACCGACAAGGTCCACTTCGCGCAGCGTCGATGCGACGCGGTTGAGGCAAGATGTCAGGCCGTCGGTAGAGGCAATGACCAGTAGTTGATCATGTGCGATGGCCAACTGGCGCAATTTGCTGAGAAGGTAGAAAAAGAACGGCGGCGCGATCAGCAGGGGAATGATCACATCTTCGAGATTGAGACCTGAGCGGGGCAATTTGGACGACTATGCCTGAGCCTTTCGATCGTCAGCGCAATAGCGAATACCACGTCAAGCAGGGCTGAGCAACAATGGCCGCGCTCTTTACAAGGCGGCGCAGTGGCAAGCATCACGCACTAGCCAACTCCGAGCGCACCCACTGTGTGAGCGGTGCGAGCCACTGTTGTTCGTCATCGCTGCGCGCATGATGCCGGTCTGTTCTTTGATCCGCCCGCGTCATCTTGAGCACCGTGCCACGACACACTCAAGCAGCGCATAGAAGCGCGAGGCTTTGAGGTGGGTTGCGATCTCAATGCGACAGCGCAGAAATTCGCATTGAGCTAAGTCCCGGAAGTCACGCTCGTGTTCTGGATCATCAAGGTCCTGGCGACAACGCTCGGCGAGACTGGCGGTGATACCGTCACCATGACCTTGAAGTGGGGCTATCTCGCGGGAACGGCCTTGTTCGCGGTGCTTCTCGTCACCCTTGTGATCGCACAAATCGTCGCGAAGCGCTTTCACCCGTTTCTCTACTGGGCGACGATCGTGGCCTCGACCACCTTCGGAACCACGATGGCCGACTTCGCCGACCGGTCTCTCGGGATCGGCTATACTGGAGGCTCATCGCTGCTGTTTCTCTGCCTCGTGAGCGTCCTCGGGCTTTGGTACTGGTCCGGAGGAAACGGTATCGGTCACACCGTCTCCACGCCGAAGGTCGAGGCATTTTATTGGGGGTGATCACGTTCTCGCAAACTCTCGGCACCGCGCTCTGCGACTGGTTGGCCGACACCGGCGGCCTTGGCTATGAAGGGGGACGCTCCCGTCTTCGCGGCTGGGCTGGCCATCATTGCCGCACTCTATTATCGGACTAACGTGTCGCGGGTACTGCTGTTCTGGGCGGCCTTCATCCTGACCCGTCCGCTCGGCGCGACGGTTGGTGACTTCCTCGATAAACCGGTAGCCCACGGAGGTCTCAGTCTCAGCAGGCCACTGGCTTCGGCGGTGATCGCAGCCTTCATTATCGCGTGCCTGATTCTGCTGCCGCAGCGCGCGGGCAAGCATCCGGCATGAGGCTCGAACGTGTTTCCGGGTGGCCCAGGCATCGAGCAGCGTGGCGAGCCAGTCGCATTTGCTTCAGGAGCCGCTTGCGCTCCATTTTTGGCAACGGCGCGCAGGTCGTATCCGTCAAGGTAAAGCAGGTCGAAGGCGTAGCATTCCAGCCGGCGCTGCTCGCCGCCGGCCAAGTCCGCCTGGAGCTCGGAGAAGTTTGTCGGGCCGTCTTTGACCACGACCACTTCGGCATCGACGATGGGTTGGCCTAGAATATCGAACGCCCCGGCAACCGTTGAGAACCGCTTCGTCCAGCCGAGGCCGTTGCGGGTGTAAGCTTTCTTGCGCCCGCTGGTCGCGCGAGCGCGTATAATCCGCGCATCTACGAGTTTGGCCGCTGAGATTAGAGTCCAAACAATAAGGCCCGCCGGAAGGGAGCACAGCGGGCCTAATCGGGTTCGGGGCGTGGGGGTCCCGTTCCGGTTGGGTTAATGCGCCGGAGTGGGAACAGGTTCCTAAACCAAAAGAAAGCCCGCCGGGCATGGCGGGGCTCGTTGAAGTTGCTTGGAGGTGGGCCTTATTCTTCTGATAGGTTAACGCAACGGGCGCCGAGAATCCACATCCAGAGCTGGGCCACACCAAAAAGGCCCGCTACGGAGACGCACGAGCCTATCTGGTCCGAGAATCGACGGGGCTCCAGCTCCAGTAGGGACAACGCGCAGCGAGGGGGCCAGTTCCGGGTATTGCGGCCGGCGCGCCACCCGCGAGCGGTCAACCCACGGCGGGTGAGCAAGGTGCGGGTTTCCGCATCGGGCTCGGAACATGGATCCATCAAGATGATTGCCCCAAGGATGTCAAAAAACGGCATGCAGAACGGACATAAGTCGAGGGACGGCAGTATGTCGAAGGACGGAATGAAGAAAAATAACATGAAATAAGTGCGTTTTGATGGGCCGCGGATCGTTCGTGGCCCATTTTGGAGACGCTGTGAACGCGTGCCAGCATCGGCTCTGGGCCAGTACTTGCTCGAGGTGAGTTGCGGATATTCGCGCCGCTGTTGGGTTGGGTTCGATCCGCATCAGCCGCCCGGTTCATTTTGTTGGACGGCGAGGACCATCCGTAGGCGGCTGCAATCCCGATGACCTCGACCATGCATCAAATCGTGCTGCGGATTCCGCTTTGTCGGCTTTTTGCAGCAAGGCATCTCGATAGGGGCCGGGCTCCAGTTCGTTCGCCTGCTCGCGCGTCTTTTTGGCCCAGGCTGTAAGGCGATCCTGAAGGGTCAGTTGCTTAAAACCACGACGGTCCGCCATTGTCGCTATTCCTCTCCGCCTTTGGGGAGAAATTTCTAACGCCGAATATTGCTCTGCGCGAATCTTTTTTGACGGTGGACTCGTCATGGAGTTGCGAGGCCGGAGCGCTGAAACGCGCGTCTGTTTTCATGCAAGCCCGCCCGACGCCAGCGTCCGAAAGTACCTTGAGTGCTACGCCCGCTTTTATGGAGGCTTAAAAGGAACGTTACGGCGTCCCCCCCGCATTGAAGTGCTCAGAACGCGCGGCCCTGTCGTTCCTATGGCCCTAGACCCCATGTTCGCGGCTGAGGGCGGCTCGCCCCACGGCAAGCTCCTATCGAGGGATGCGCCGGAAGGACCGGTGCCGAGCCTCAAGCATGGGGAACGGCCCTGATGAACTCTATCACGTACGTAGGACTGGATGTACACAAGGCGACGGTCTCGGTCGCCGTCGCCAAAGGCCAGCGCGGGGGCGAGGTGCTGCACGTCGGCGTCTTTCCGAACCGGCCGGATCATATCGCCAAGTTGGTCGAGCGGCTCGGCAGGAATGGGCCGCAGTTGAGCTTCTGCTATGAGGCCGGCCCCTGCGGCTATGGTCTCCAGCGCCAGCTTACCGAACTCGGACACGACTGCATCGTGGTTGCCCCGTCGCTCATTCCGATGAAGGCGGGTGATCGGGTGAAGACGGACCGACGCGATGCGGTCATGCTGGCTAAGCTGCATCGGGCCGGCGAGCTGACGAGCGTCTGGGTACCGGATGACGCGCACGAGGCGATGCGTGATCTCATCCGCGCGCGGGCAACAGCAGTGCGCGTACTCGGCAAGGCGCGACAGCATCTGCAAGGCTTTTTCCTGCGCCATGGACGCATCTATCCGGGCAAGAAAGGCTGGACCGGTGCCTACGACGATGGCTCGCCCGTGTCCGGTTTGATCATCCTGCCCAGCAAATCGTGTTGCAGGACTACATTCACGCAGTCGAGGACGCCGAGGCACGAGTGGAACGCCTGACCTCTCAGATTGAGGATCTTCTCCCTGCTTGGTTGATGCGTCCCGTTGTTGAGGCTGTGCAGGCCATGCGTGGTGTTGGCCTGATCGTCGCCGTGACCGTCGTCGCCGAGGTGGGCGACTTCTCACGGTTCGAGAAGCCGCGCCAGCTCATGGCGTATCTCGGCCTTGTACCGTCCGAGCATTCGAGCGGCGCGACCGTACGCAAGGGCGGCATCACAAAGGCCGGCAATCCGCTCGCACGCCGCGTCCTGATCGAAGGAGCTTGGACATACCGCATGCCAGCGCGTGTCAGCCCGAAGCTGCACGCACGTTTGGAGGCGGTACCCAAGGCGGTGCGCGACATTGCGTGGAAGGCGCAAGTTCGGCTCTGTAATCGCTATCGGCGACTGGCCGCCTCCGGCAAGGCGAAGGCCGTGGTTACCACAGCGATCGCACGTGAGATGGTCGGCTTCATTTGGGCGATCGCACGTCACGTGCAGGAGAAATCTGCCACGGCGCTGAACAAAACCCCTTGGAGCTACAGCGGTAACTTCTTGTGACAAGTAACGGAATCTACGTCGGAGTGGGGTCACGGTCGGCGCCGATCGTGACCCCATTCCGATCGGCTTTTTTCGATTGTCTTTATGGCGTTACTGCCGGCATCTGCAGTGTTCTGACCCCTGTACCGATTCACACCAATTTGAGCATGACACCGCCTTCCGATTGATTGAAGTGGCCCTCGATCTTGCATACGCTCGGGGCTTCAATCGCCGGGCTAAGGCCCATGAGCTCGCTAAACGATCGTCCAATGTGCCCTGTGTGCAAGCACAGGATGATGTTGGCGCGCATCTCTTTCGGTGAACGGGGGTTCGAGGAGCGGACCTTCGAGTGTTCGACCTGCGAGCGAACTGAGAAGGTCTCAATCCCGGTTGATCCCATGAAGAGCGATGCCGTCGGTTGGCTCGCTGGTGAGCTTCGGCGGCCCCGCTGACTGCTGGCGCGCCCGCCTATAAGGCTGTTGAAGAAGTAGTGGTTCGGCGTGCGATAAAGGGGGGCCGTCAGGAATCTTGTGTTTGAGACGGGTAGACTATCGCGGAGCCAGGAATCTCGTTTTTTCGTCGAGCTCTGCGGATGTAGACGGCTTCGTCCGCGCGGTTGATCGCGAAGTTGCTCCGGAAGCGCCAAATCGCCATATCCGCTGGCTAGAATGAAGGGCACACCACGCGAGAGGAGCTGTTCAGCCACCTCGAGCGTGTGAACCGCGATGATAAATTCCTCATTAATCGGTACCGCGTGAGCTTCTAAATGACCCGTCGTGTCCCCTCGTGATCGTTTCGCTGTATTGATGGATCGAAGGCCGAGCCATTTCAATCGAGCAACAAATAGTATCGCGGATTTCGGCACTGTCCTCAGCTATTCCGCCGGTGAAAACCAGCATATCAAGACCCATTTGCCGTAGTCATTACGGCAACTTGCTGCGACGCCCTTTGCATTTTGGTCGGAACTCGCGAGGAGTGTGCGCATGTCGGCGGACAGGCCGAGTAGTCCGGACTTGCGATAGAGAAGGTCCTCGATTTCACAAACGGTCATGCGTTCCGATGGCTGTAGATATGCAGACCGCATCGTGATCCGCCAGAACGGCCCGGATCGTTGCACATCCGCGATCATTTCGGTCGTGGCGAGACGGTTTACGACCCGTGGCACTACGTGCCGGTGCTGGTGCGCAACCCCGGTGCCTTGCGTAATGGCGCTTCCTTCAAGGACTGGGTACTGCCGGCGGCGATTGAGCGTGCACGGCGCAAGCTCGCCGGTGCCGATGACGGCAATCGACAGATGGTCGACATCCTCAATGCGGTGCTAACAGACGGACTACCAGCAGTTGAGGCCGCCTGCGCCGAGGCGGTCGCTCACGGCGTCCATTCCGCTGATGTCGTGCTCAACATCCTGGCTCGGCAACGTGAGCCGGCGCCACCAGCCAACAGCATGACGCCGCCAGATCCGTCGACCACTACTATGGACCGTCAGAGAAACCGCCCCCGGATTATCGGCCGCATTGCTCAGCCGGGAAATAGGAACGGAGCTGTCGCGACAATGTTGTACCGAAGGGCCGCGCTGAGACGCTGAGACCGGTGACGCCACGGTCCTACTCACTCTGCTCCCGCAGGGCCGTGCGTTACGCGTAATGCCCGAACCGACCGAGAAGTATCGCCTCGCCTCGCCGCGCCCCGCCAGCGCTGGCGGTTTCACGCCCGCACGGCGTTTTTTGTGGCTTGGTACGGTTGGAGAGCAAACGGTGCCTTACCAATTTGACGCGACCTAACCCGCAGGTGCGATCCTTCTCCGACGGATGCGTGGTGCGGAACACGCCATACTTGTCGCTGTAAAAGGCGGTTCGGCTTTGCCCCATTCCGCGAGATACGCCTTGGTCGCGTGGAAGTAGTCGAAGGTGTTCTCCGAAGCGGCAAAGCGCAGATGCAGCAGGTGGCGTCGTCGATATAGACGAAAAGCGCGGCCGGCCAAGAGACCGGCGTCATACCGACGATTTCCGCAATTTGGTGCTCTCCTGATACAAGCCCGCTCGCGCCATCGCGATCATAGGCTTGAAAAAGCCGGTGGACCTGGCTGCGGCTTAAATGAAGCAGTTCAGCTGCGTGTGTAACAGTCAACCGACGTTCACGGATCCTTGTGGACGGCTTCAAGCCGATGCAACAAAACCTGGCCATTGACCAGACGTGAAACCGTCAGCCTTCCTTTCCTGGCTTGTGTTTGCCAGTGCCTAAGAGGCCGTTTCGAAAAGGGTTGAGTGGCTGAAGTCCGGGTGATTCCAAGGTGATTGCTGATTCCCACTTTGGAGCCTTCATGTGGACCCCTGCCACTCGCGAGAAGTATAGCCGCCACACATTGCGCTACCAGAGCGATGTTACCGATCAGGAATGGCTGGTGATCGAGAGCCGCTTCTTCCAAAGCCGAAGACCAGAGGACGGCGATGGCGATGGCCGTTGCGCGAGATCGTCAACGCGAGTTTCTATGTCATGCGGTCGGGCTGCGCTTGGCGGCTGCTTCCTGCGGACTTTCCGCCCTGGAGCACGGTCTATCGCTGGTTCGCGACGTGGCGGGACGGCTGCGTCTTCGAGAGGATCAATCATGCCCTCGTCATCGCGGATCGTGAGCGCGTCGGACGCGAGGCCGGTCCTTCGGCCGCAATCATCGACAGCCAGAGCGTCAAAACCACGGAAGCTGGCGGTCCGCGCGGCTATGATGCCGGAAAGAAGCGACAACGAAGACGTTGCGCTGAGATCAACGGGCGCAAGCGCCACGCCATGGTCGACATGGATGGACGTGCGCTGCTCCTCGAACCGCATCCCGCCAGCATTCAGGATCGCGATGGCGGCGGGCCGCTGTTACGCGCGTCCCGCGCCCTGTATCCGTTCGTTGCCCGTGGCTTCGCCGATAGCGGTTACAACCACGAGCGGGTGGCCAATTCCACGAGCATCGTCGTCGAAATCGTGCGGAAGATTGCCGGCCAGATCGGTTTTGTCGTCCTCCCGCGCCGATGGGTCGTCGAGCGCTTCTTCGCTTGGATCAACCGAAACCGAAGACTGGCGAAGGATTTCGAGGCGACAATCGATTCGGCCAGAGCTTTCCTCTACGCCGCCTCAATCATGCTGCTCGTTCGCCGCATCGCCAGAGACGCCTGAATTTCGAAACCGACTCTAAGACGCGAGGAGTGTCGCATCTCTAACTGGCCCAGGTGTCGCATTACTAAATGGGCGCTACATACTGTTGTCATCGCCATTTAGGGAAGTCACGATTTGAGCCATTTAGAAATGTCACTCGGATGGGGGTACGTTAGCCGCCTTTCTTGAGGGTTAGAGGTCGAATTGTGTCTCGAGAGGGCGGCATGTGGAGCCTCCAGATCGCGGAACGCGACGCCCGTGTGCGCTGATCTAGCCGACCTTGAAGATGTGATTCTTCTGGCCCCGCCGGCGTGGCGCCTTGGCGGAGCGCGACATGTCGAGCTGCTTTTGCTGCTCGGCAATGTAGGCCAGGATCGGCCCTAAACGTTTGTTCTCGACAATGGCAGCCTGATTGACCTGCGCCCGCTTGTCGAAGGTGCGATAGGGCAGATCGACCCCGTTATGGCGGATCGCAAGCCGCCCGTCGGGATAATCGACCACGGTCACGCGCTCGCGGGCCAGCGGCCTGCTGATCGGCGTCGGATCCAGCATGAACAGCACCTGGTCATACTGCAGCGTCAGGTTCATCGACACGGTGCGTTCCTCCTTCCAGGCAAACGCATCATCGAGATCATCATGTTCGGCGAGGGCGCGATGAACATCCTGCTCGTTGAAGGGGGGCTTGGCAAAGCGCGCGTTATAGGCCGCCATGAAGGTCGGTAAGAATGCATTGCCGGCTTCAATCGTGTCGGTGCCACAAAGCCGCATCTCTTTCACCAGCCGATCTTGCAGCGTGCCATTGGCCCGCTCGACTCGCCCCTTGGCCTGTGAGGAGTTGGCGCAAATGATATCGATGTTCATGGCGTGCAGGGCTCGGCCGAACTGGGTCATGCCATCACCGCCCACCGCATCCTTCTTGTTGACCCGGAATACGCCGTGCTTGTCCGAGTAGAACGCGACCGGCTTGCCATAGCGCTCCAGATAGGCCCGTGTCGCTGCAAAATAATCGAACGTGCTCTCGCTCTGAACGAACTGCAGATGCATCAGCCGGCTGGTCGCATCGTCAATATAGACGAGCAGGGTGCATTTGGGACCGCGACCCTCGAACCACCAGTGCTCCGATCCGTCGATCTGAATCAATTCGCCAACGCAGTCGCGCCGGTACCGCGGTTGATGCACCGGCTTCAGACGGGCCCGGCGATCCTTCCAAAGATCCGCCGCGATCATCCATTGCCGCACCGTCTCGCGCGCCAGGCAGATGCCATGAAGCTCCGCAAGCTTCTCCGTGGCCAGCGTCGGTCCGAGGTCGCCGTAACGTTCTTGGATGATTCCAATCACCGTCTCACGCAAAGTCGTTGGGTAGGAGCGGTTGCTCGGAAGACCGCGCCGCCGTGAAACAAGCGCTTTAGGTCCACTCCGGCTGTACCCTTTAGCCAGCCGATAGACCTGACGCCGTCCCAAATCCATCAACGTCGCCGCCGCAGCAACCTTGATCCGACCCGCCGCCAAATCCTGCAACACGTCCATCCGGTCGATCTCCGTCCGGCTCATCGTAATCACCGTCATCGGCCCAATGCTCCCCAACAAAACCGTGGAGAGTGTCATCTCTAACTGGACCAACCGTGACTTCTCTATCTGGCGTCTACATAACCTTTTCGCATAAGTTTCATTATGGAATATATTCCTAATCTGAAGCGGGGCGATGTCTACCAGAAATTCGTCGCAGACGCAAAATACTATTTTCGCAGAAAGCATCTGTTTTCGCAAAGTATCGTGTCCAAGCCTTTGCCTTCGGTGATTTGCGGGTTCAGTCCAGGTGAAACATCGCGCTGCCCCCAGCTGAAACTCTTTGTACGGCATTACATCCCAAATGCATAAGATATAAGGATGATACATCTTCGAGATCGTCCTTTGGGGATAACTAGGTGCGACGCCCGCAACCAAACAGCCCCTGGTGCGACAAATACCCTCAACGATCTCGATGGAGGTACCGAGCGTGTGTTGTTCGATGATGGCGACGGGCCGCTCCCTCTCCCGTGAGGGTCGACACGGCGCTGTATCTACTCGCGCTCGCAGAGTGGGGGTGTCGAGGGCGACCTCCGCAAACTACGGAGTGAGACCCTAACGATTGTCGGACCGCTTAAGCCAAACCGTCCAGTTTATCGAGGCCGTGGAGCAGACGAGAACTGCGGCCGAAATCGAAGATTGCCTTCTGAGGCTCGCGGCGGGGTTCGGCTTTACCGGTCTCTTCGCAGGCATCGTGCCGACTTCCAGCCCTGGGTGTGAATCGGCGCCGGGGTCAGTCGATGGAAGGACAGGTAGTAACGCTCTGAAGGAAATTGAGAAAACCTCGTCTGAGTGGGGTCTCGATCGGCGCCGGTCTTGACCCCACCCAGCGCGGATTCCGTCACTGCGACAAGGAATTGTGGCCGTTAGTTCAAGGGACCAAGTTCGGCGCCGATTAACAATCGAGATTGAATTTGCCTATCACAACGGTGACGAAGCCGTTCTCAAAGCCAAGCGGGATACTTCTTCAACAGCCTGCTAGCTCACAAGCTCTGGAAAGCAGCCGCCAACATTGAGCGGCAGGGCGAGCTTTTCTAACCAAAGACCGGCATCTCATCGTAGGTCCGACCGTTCAAGGTGCGGCCCGCGGCTTTCTTGTTGGCTACACATCTGCATGAAGCGGCGATTGTAGAGACGCCCTTTGCCGACGAAGATCATCTCCACCGCGGCATCATCGTAATCGCGATGGGTTTCTTGGTATGCGCCTCACGCAGCTTATTGCGTTACCGCAAATCATTCATCCAAAAGGTATATATTCTTGGCTCGTCGAATGACGATGACCGCGAACGCTCAGCCATATCTGTGTCGCCGATCATCGTCGTGAGAGACGCAAGATCAACCATGTCTTGGGAGACTTGATATGTCAGATCATAGCCAAATCGTGTACTCAGCAGCGGAATGGATGGATTATCCGGCGCATGAGAAAACGTATAATTCCTTCGTCAAATTAGGGACGATCTTCGCATCGACCGCCGCCACCGTTCTCGCGTTGATGGCGATTTTCCTTACCTGATTGTCCGGTCGTCGTTCCAAAGGCCGGCAGAAATGTCGGCCTTCATCTTGCCGCCACGCCTAATCCGCACTCTGGAGCACCACCCCAATAGAAACTCCGCCGGGGCGGGGTTTCCATTGGCGGCAAACGCCTAATCGAAGATAGAACCTTTGCGACTACCGATAGGCCTTTTGCTCTCTGCGCACTGCGGCCGACTCCGAGGCGAACAGCTACCAGCCAGCAGGCTCAAAGTATTCGCGATATTTGCCGAGCGCCTCCACGATCTTGACGGCTCCATGCTCGCGGTTGGTTTTCGCCTTCATCACAGCCACACCATCGATGATCCATTCAAGTACGAGGTGAAGCTGCTGATCAGCATCCTCAGGCAGTTTGCAATTCCCGACCACATAATCGATCTGCCGCTGAATACGCTCCGCCAACGCCTCATATTGCGCGGGTGTGAACGCCTTTTTGTGAATGGGCGGCAGCGATTGCTCCATTGCCGTATGGATTTCGCTCATACCCTGGCGCAGCGCATGATCGGTCTGCCACTTCTTGCCGTGGTCGAGCTGGAGTTGGACAGGCGCAGGCATCCCGCTATGAGCAAACTCCCGGACGTTGCATCTGCTTATCTTTAGGTTGGCAGTATTGGAACGGAGAGCCCTAAGCGATGTTTTTAGCCAGAGAGCGCACACTCGCCCTCGTTGTGCTCGGGTTTATCATGATCTCGCCTAGTCTCGCCGCCGAACCGCACACATCGCAATGATCGTCCCCGCCGGCGCCCGTCACAACGTCAGAAACAACGGGGAGAAGGTGCTGCGCCTCTATACGTTATATGCCCCGCCGGAGCACCGAGATCGCACGATCCATGCCACGAAGGCCGAGGCCGACGCATCAAGCGAACACCTTGATGGGAAGACCACGGGATAGGTTTGTCGCTCCAAACTTAAGGCCTGGATTGAGGCTCGGCTTTAACCAGAACGCTTCGGCTTTCACGACGGATGATGGGGCGATCGCGCCCAAGAAAAAGGGCGCGGATGACATCACTCCGCGCCCTTCCCTTAGCCGTTACGCCAATGCTTGTCCAACCTTGGGCTTCCGCGGCCCACATTTGTAGACGTAGGCCTTGCGCGCCGGCTTTGGGTCGGGCGGAGGGTCCAGCACCTTCATCAGGTTGTTGTGTATGATCATCGATAGGTAGCGCGCGATTGACTGTTCCTTGAACAAATCAAGGTCTCGCATGACCTCGACGATCACCAGCAACGGAATGCTGTCGAATGCCTCAATCCATGCAAGGCCGCACTCCGGCCATTGCGGCCGCCACGACATAACCGACGCTATGGCGATGATGACCGGCTCGACCAAGCATTCTCGTTTTCCTCCGACTCGATGATCGCCTGAATGAGTAACGTTGAGACCTGTGAGCGGGTAGTTCTGGACGCGGCGCGTTGCTTTTGATTCCATCCGTTTGAGCAACGGATTGAGGTTTGGAATGGGGCGCCGTCGGATTGGTCAGGAGACATTTTCATTTTCGGCTGCGGGTTACCGCCCGCGCTCGTCGCTGGATGAGCTTTCGAACCTGATCGATTGGACGGCGATCGAGCGCCATGTGAGCTTAATTTCCTGCGCGGCCAAGGGCGAGCCGGCGTGGCCGCCTCTCGCGTTGTTCAAGGCGATGCTGCTGGCAGTCTGGTACGATTTGTCTGATGTGAAGCTCGCCGAAGCGCTGGACGATCGAGCTTCCTTTCGGCGGTTCTGCGGGTTTTCAGCTTCGGAGCCAACGCCCGAGCGCACGGCCTTCGTTCGTTTCCGCAAGGCCCTTGTAGATCATAAACTGGACAAGCCCCTGTTCGAGGCGATCACCGGCCAATTGAAGGCCAAAGCGATCCGGGTCAAGACCGGCACGCTTGTCGATGCGACGATCATCGCATCGGCCAGCGAAGATGATGGCGAGGCGCATTGGGTCACGTGTGGACGGCGCCCTGGCAAGAACTTTCTGACGTTTTGCAGCATTGGTCGGGTGCGGTCACGTGTCCGGCCTGTTGATGCGGCAGGTGTGGCCGCTGGCCCTAATGCTCTGCGCGGATCGAGTCCCAAACAAACTCACGCACTTTAGAATAGGTGCGTTGACCCAAGCGGGTTCTCTCAATCTCCGGAACAACCGTATCTGCATTACGTCGTCATGCCCTCGCCAATTGATGCGCCGACTATCTGCTGGCGTGCTTTATGCTGCCAGCGCTAGTGGATGGAATCTAACACTTGGTGCCCGCGTCTGACGGCTCGGATAATTTTGTTGGGATCGGCAGTCCATGTGAAGGGCTTCGGTTCGGCGTTATGTTCGATTACGAAGCGATTGATTGCAGCCTGCAGGTCGACGACCGATCGGAAGATGCCGCGTTTCAGTCGTCGTTTTGTGAGTTTGGCGAAGAAGCCCTCGACGGCGTTGAGCCAGGATGCTGATGTGGGCGTGAAGTGGAAGGCCCAGCGGGGATGCCGGGCCAACCACTGGCGCACTTTCGGGTGCTTGTGGGTTGCATAGTTGTCGACGATAGCGTGGATTTGCTTTCGCGGCGGCACCTGCGCTTCGACGGCGTTGAGGAAGCGGATGAACTCCTGGTGCCGATGGCGCTGCATATTGCGGCCAATGACGGTGCCGTCGAGGACGTTGAGGGCCGCAAACAGTGTCGTCGTGCCATGACGCTTGTAGTCGTGGGTCATCGTCCCGGCGCGACCCTTCTTTATTGGCAAGCCGGGCTGGGTGCGGTCGAGCGCCTGGATTTGGCTTTTTTCATCGACCGAGAGAACGACGGCATGGGCGGGCGGATCGACATAGAGGCCGACGACATCGCGCAATTTGTCGACGAAGCGCGGGTCAGTGGAGAGCTTGAACTGTTTCACCCGGTGCGGCTGCAGCCCATGGGCGCGCCAGATGCGTTGAACGGAACTCGCGCTGATATCGACGACCTTCGCCATCATGGCCGAGGTCCAGTGGGTCGCCTCTGCTGGCGGCTCGGTCCGGGTGAGCGCCACGACGCGTTCAGCGATGCCCGACCCCAGCGGCGGAATGCGCGAGGGGCGTGTCTTATCGTGCAGGAGGCCGTCATAACCCGCCACCATGAAGCGTTCCTGCCAGCGCCACACACAGGTCTTCGACTTGCCGGTCCGGCGCATGATCTCATGGGTGCCGAAACCGTCCGCGCTCAACAGTACGATCTCGGCCCGCCAAACATGCTTGTGTGGGGTGTTGCGATTCCGCGCCAGCGCCTTCAGATGGCGGCGGTCGGCAGGCTTAAGGGTGATGAAAATTCCGGTTCGCATGCGCCAGACTCGCATGCATCCAGTCAGATGGGAATCCCATCCCGGATTCAAATGTCAGACGCGATCCACTAGTTTCGGCTCCTTGTATCTCTCGCCGCGGACCATGATGGCCCAGGCCATCCGCGCGATCTTGTTGGCGAGCGTGACGGCCGCCACCTTGGTTGGCCGACGCTCCATTAATCGGCCGAGCCAGGGACGCTTCTGCGTTCCGTGCTTGCGTGCGTAGCAGATGACGACCATTGCGCCGACGACGAGCAGCCACCGCAAATATCGATTGCCCTGAGCCTGTCCTTGCCGCCGGGCTGTGTTGCTTCGGCACCAACCCGATCCAGGCCGCAAGACTGCGCCCCGATGAGAATGTCTTCCAGTCACCGATCTCGGCAACCGATGCGGTTGCGCCGATCGGGCCGATGCCCGGGATCTCCGACAGCCGACGGCTCGCCTCACAGCCGCGGTGCAGGGCCATGATGCCCTTGTCGATGGATGCTATCTCGGTGCCGATAGTACCATACTGCTGCGCCAGCACATCGAGGCTGCCGCGGACGGCCGTGGAAAGCCGGCTATCTGCACTATCCGCAACAATTCTGAGCAACTCTTCCGTTCCATTGCGCCCCTTGGCCGACACGATGCCAAGTTCGGCCAAGTGCCCGCGCAGGGCATTGCTCAACATCGTGCGCTGGCGCACCAGCAATTGCCGGGTCCGGTGCAGCATCAAGGCGGTCTGCTGCTCCTTCGTCTTGATCGGGACGAACCGCAACGACGGTCGCGTCACCGCCTCACAGATCGCCGCCGCATCATTCGCATCGTTCTTGCTGCGTTTGAGGTAGGCCTTCACATAACTCGGCGGGATCAGCTTAACCGTGTGACCGAGCGCCTGAAGCTCGCGGCCCCAGTGATGTGCGGATGGGCAGGCTTCGATCCCGACCATGCACGGCGGCAGCTCACCGAAGTACTCCAACACCTTTGCGCGACTGATGCGCTTGCGTACTACAACCGCGCCCGCAACATCGACCCCGTGCACCTGGAATACCGACTTCGCAATATCAAGATCAATCGTGCTAACCTCGCTCATGGACGGCTCCCCTCAATGTGGTTTGCTCCAACGCAACCACCCTATGGCACTTCGATGCCGAAGAGTGGGCGCCGTCCACAGCATCAAGCACAAGGGCAAACCGGCTGTTCATGGCTTCAAGGCCCATGTTGGCGCCGATGCCGATACGGCGCTTGTGGAACAAATCGCGTCACGCCCGCCAACATCAACGATGGCAAGGCCGGCCCCGCAGCACTGCCCGACAATCCCGGCGAGGTATTTGCCGACAGCGCCTATCGGGGAAACCATTTCGGCGATGCCGTCCGCGCCAGGGGCGGCACACCGCGCATTGTCGCCACCGGCATGCGGGGGCGCGATGAAGCCGAAACGCTGGCACGCCTTGCTGCCTGGAACCAACCCATTCATCGGATACGAGGTCGGATCGAGAAGATCTTCGGCACCTGGAAGCGAAGCTACGGGCTGCGCCGAATGCGATGGCGAGGACTGGCCAAGGCCGCCGCTCAGATTCGTCTCACCGCAATCGCCTACAACCTCAGACGCACCTTGACGATCATCGCAGCGGCTTGACGATCACCGCTACAATATGCGCGGCGGGCCTCATCACATGACGAGGCCTTGTGTCAGCTCCATCCGAAAACCGTCAATACCCTTGCACAGCCCAAACTGCCCAGAAATCAAGCGTCCAGAACTACCCGCGCACAGGCCTCACGTCACGGTTTCGCTGCCACGCCTTGCGATCAGATATTCCAGCCGTGCACACGCAGCAGCATCGATCGGCGGCGCGTCCAAGTCCTTCAAGAGCGTCGGCAGCACTTCAGCAGCTCGCTTTGCCCTTGCCGCCTCTTCCTCTTTCGAAGGCATTACAAAGCCACTGAGAGGCGTTGCTGCTGCGAGCCTTGGGTTGTTAATCGGCGCCGAACTTGGCCCCGTGAACTATCGGCCACAGCCGACCAGGCTGTGAAGTATGCCGAATTGCACGGCGCACGGAATCGAACTCATGTTATCGGTTGCCCTATGCGTAAGGACGGGCGGCGAACCTTCCAGCTCTTATCCGATGCTATCACGCACCCGTGAACGGGCGCGTTAGGAACGGTCACGGCAGGGTGAGGTTGTTGTTCGTAATGGAGCGCAGCATGGCAGTTTACAGAAGAACAAACAATATTAATCGCGTCTACATCGGCTGGACTATCGGCGGCGCAATCCTCGTGCTGCTGCTCAGTCTTTCCGTTTTCTACACCGGGCGCGGCACGCATCAGAAGTCAGTCGATAATGCAACGAACGCCGTAACGCAGCCTCAGCAAAGTCGGTAAACGTCCTGCGCAGGATTGCTGCCCAAAACAAAAACCGCCAGCAAACGAGCTGGAGAGTTTCTGCGATACCATGAAACGCAATCAGCCAGTTGCAAGCGCTTCAAGGCAGGAACGGCAGATGTGACGTCCCCAGTTTGCGGCCATGAACTTGCGGCACTCGCTGCACTTGCTTCTGAGGGGAGCGCCGCGCATCTGGCGCATCTTAAAATTATTCCCGGGATTGTTCCCCGTCAGCACCCCTGAGAATTGCCGCAGTCCAGCTGACGTTGAGGAGGGTAAGACCAGTTCTGTGATCCGGTAATGGGAATTATTCGCTTGCCCGTTCCAAACGGCCCCGGTTGTAGCCTCCATGATCCTTTAAAGGCACGCTGCGCCTGATGCGAACCTAGCCCTCCGGCGCTCCGCCCAATTGGCTTAACCCGGACGATAGGTGGCAGGCTCAAGACTTCTTCCTTGCGACGCCGCCGCCGCTGGATGCGGGATCAACGGCACAAAGCTTTCCTTCATACCGCGCCCGGCAACAGCGATCAGCGCGCCGCTACTTGATGAACGGATTCTGGAAGCCGCGGCTCGGTATGGCGCGCGGCGGGAACGCCGCCTCCAGATAGTTCAGTACAACTTCACGATCCCTGCCCTCAATGGCGGGCATGCCATGCTTCGACGTCATGAGATTAATCGTCGCGTCCCATTGGACGCGACTCATTCCTTGTGCCGCGACCAGCTTAAAGCCGTGACACGCGGTGCAGGCATAAAAGGCGCCGTCGCGGCCGTCGCCGGGCGGATAATCCTCCGGCGCTTCGTCCTGCGCGCGTGCCATGATGCCGGTCGCGAGCAACACCGCCGCGGCCAGAAAGAGCTGCCGCGCAATGCGCGCGGCAGCCGTGCGAGTGTGCAAAGGCATCATTCCGATCAACCCACCAAAACAGCAATCCGGTGCATGGCGTTGCCGCCATAGCCCTGCGGATTCCAGAAACCGGCCATATGCGGCTGCATGACGCCCCTCGAGTCGGTGCCGCGCGCCCAGATTTCATAATAGCCGTCGGTCGGCAGTTTCACGGTCGTGGTCCAGCGCTGCCAGTCGTACTTGTTCTTCGGCTTCGACAGCTTAACCCGCGTCCAGGTCGCGCCGAAATCGGTCGAGACATCGACGTGATCGACGGTGAAGTCGCCGGCCCAGGCCGCGCCACGCAGCTTGATCTCCTTGGTGCCGGCGGCGATTTTATCGCCGTTGGCGGGACTGGTGATGATCGAGCGTATCGGCATGGATTCCAGAATCTGGAAATTCTTCGGATCGCCCTTGGCGCCGGGGATCATCGGCTTGATCGGCACGCGATAAGCGAACTCAGTCATGCCCGGGCCGTCGTGCTCCTTGTCGCGGATCCAGATGCGGCTCAGCCACTTCGCCGATAGCGATCCCGGCCAGCCGGGAATGAACAGTCGCACCGGCCCACCGTGAATGTTCGGCAGCGGCTTGCCGTTCAGCGCGAAGACGATGAGGTTGTTCTCATCCATCAGCTTCTTGATCGGCACACCGCGCGACAATGTCGGCTTGCTCTCGTCGCCGGAGAGATGCAGGTCGCGGCCGTAATGGCCGGAGAACACCGCCGACGGCTTCAGTCCGGCGCTCTTGATGATGTCCGCAAGCTTGACGCCGGTCCATTCCGGACAGCCGACGCCGCCATTGGTCCACTGGTTGCCGCGCGCCTGCGGCGTGAAGAAGGAGCGGCCGTTGCCGCCGCATTCGAGCACCAGACGGCGGGTGACCGGCTTGTGCTTCGCCTTGAGTTCGCCAAGCGTCAGCGTCAGCTTGTTGTTGACCTCGCCATCGATGACGAAGGACCACTTATCCGGGTCCTTGCTTTCCTCCGGAATCTGGCCGTTGTTGCGCACGAACAGTTTGTCGGTCGGCGTGGTGTCGTCGTCGAGCAGGTTCTCTGGCGTCTCCGCCACCAGTGGCCGATCACCGAGCACAACGAGCCCATCACTCTTACCAGGAAACTGTAAATGCTGCGGCCCTTTCGGCGCCGGGGCTGGAGACTCGCCGGCAGCAGGCGCATTTTGCGCGAGCGCCGCTGGAATCAGCCCGCCCGGCATATTGGCAGCAAATGGGATCGCACCACCAACCGCCGCGCTCATCGCGGCAAGGCCGGCTCCGCCGAGAAAACCGCGGCGGCTCGCGGAGACTTTCCGGCCGAATACCTCGGCATCCGCGCGTTCGGCATCGTCGTTGTAAAGTTCGTCAAGCGAGCGCTCTACCGAACGTTCATGAGATTTGAACATCTGCATTTTCGACATGTGCGTATCGCTCCTTGCCGACCCAACGCCCGGGACTTGCCACCAGCCTTCGGATTCCGAATGCTAACATTCGAACCAGAGCCTAGGATGCCATAGATAGAGATAAAGACCAACGCAATCGGCAGCGGAGTTGGCTCCAGCGACTCTGGCGTACCCACGATAGGTTGCAAAGTACGGAGATATGCGTCTCGCAAATCGATTCAAAATCAAACGCTTGTCAACGAGACCGGAGCGTGAATTCTAGTCTAGGTCGGGGCCACGCCGATGCCCTTCTCCCTCAACTCGGCTCTCGCCCTCTCGGATTTGTCGGGCGAGATCTGCATCGCATTCAGAACGGCATCCGTCTTTGCAAACTGCACGTCGCGGTATTCAACCACTTCGACACGGTTGCCCCACGGGTCGAAGAAGTTGAACGAACCTTCGACCATCCTCGCCCCCGCCAGTTCGGCGAGTTCGCGCACTTTCGAGCGGTCATCGACGACAAGACCAAAATGCCGCGCGTCGTCGGGACCCTGCTTGCGGCCCTCGCTCAGCGCGAGAAACTGGTCGCCCATGTCGATGAAAGCCATGGTCGTCCGGCCTGCCTCGTCCAGGTGGCTTCCCCTCAGTTCAAAGTCGAATATTGCGCCGTAGAAAGAGAGTGCCTCCTCGACGTTTCCGACTTCCAGAGCTACGTGATTGATGCCGACCAGGTTCGGCCTGGAATTGTTTGCCACGTTCGCCTCCTCAATCTAAACGCGCGTGCTACCCGTGTACGACACCGGATCGCTGGCCGGGAAGGATTGAATCGAACCCTCGTCCACGGCTCCATCCTGCTTGCCGTCGGGCGGGAGCGGATGCGGCTTGCGGGCTGGTGCCGCTGATAATTCCGACCGCTCGCCCAACAGCTGACGCAACACGTACCGTAGGATCCCGCCGTGGCGGAGATAGAGCACCTCTTGCGGCGTTTCGATCCGGGCGCTGACCTCGAACGCGATCGCGCTATTGTCTTCGCTATAGGCGCGCACCGTCAGTCGGCGCGATGTGGCGAACCCGCTCGCGACCCCGGCGGTGATACCCTCAATATCAAAAGTCTCCCGACCCGTGAGCCCAAGGCTCGCCGCTGACGCTCCCTCCACGAATTGCAGCGGCACGATCCCCATCCCGACGAGGTTCGACCGATGAATCCGCTCGAAGCTCTCGGCGATGACGGCACGCACGCCTTGCAGGTAGGGTCCCTTCGCCGCCCAATCCCGGCTTGAGCCGGACCCGTAGTCCCGGCCTGCGAGAACGATCAGCGGAACTCCGTCCGCAAGATAGCGTTGGCTTGCCTCGTAAATCGGCGTCTGTTCGCCGCTGGGGAGATGGATGGTGCAGCCGCCTTCGGTGTCCGGAGCGAGCCGGTTACGAATCCGCACATTGGCGAACGTCCCGCGCACCATCACTTCGTGATTGCCGCGACGCGCACCGTAGGAATTGAACTCCTTCGGAGCCACGCCTTGCGTGACCAGATACTGTCCTGCAGGCGAGCCCTGCTGAATCGTTCCGGCAGGAGAAATATGGTCGGTCGTGATACTGTCGCCGAACACTGCAAGCACACGCGCCCCGCGGATCTCTGCAACCTGCTCAGGAGCCGTATGGGGCATGTCCGTGAAGAAGGGCGGGCTGCGCACATAGGTCGAGCTCTCGTTCCACTGATAGATGTCGCCGGAGGGAGCCGCCAAGGCGCGCCATTGTTCATCGCCGGCGAAAATCTCGCGATAGTTCTCACGATAGAGATCGGATCCGATCGCTTGCTGCAGGGTCCGCTGGATCTCCTCTTGGCTGGGCCAGAGGTCGCGCAGGAATACCGGGCGCCCCTCTCGATCGTGGCCAAGCGGCTCGGTTTCCAGATCGATCGTGATTCGTCCGGCAAGCGCGAAGGCCACGACAAGCGGTGGCGACATCAGATAGTTCGCTCGCACTTCGGAGTGGATACGGCCTTCGAAGTTGCGGTTGCCGGACAGCGTCGCGGCGACGACGAGGTTCCTGCTTCGGATCTCCTCGGAAATCTCGGCCGGGAGAGGGCCGGAATTGCCGATGCAGGTGGTGCAGCCGTAGCCGACGAGATTGAAGCCAAGCTGATCGAGATAGGGCGTCAGCCCGGCGCGCTCGTAATAGGCCGTCACGACCCGTGATCCGGGCGCAAGCGAGGTCTTGACCCATGGCTTGCGATTCAGCCCGCGCGCGACCGCGCGCTTGGCGAGGAGGCCCGCCGCCAGCATCACAGAGGGATTGGACGTGTTGGTGCAGCTCGTGATGGCGGCGATCACGATGGAGCCGTGCTCCAGCGCTTCAGCCCTACCCACGTGCGGCTGCATCGCTCCCGGCCGGACCTCTCCTGCCGTCGACTCGCCCCAGACAGTCAGCCGCTCGTCGGCCGAAATCCGCGCGTCCGCGCCTTTCTGACTGCGCGGCGGTTCGGGCGGCAGGAGCGACGGCAGAGAGGCTTCGAAGGCCGCCTTGGCGCGGCCGAGCGGCACGCGATCCTGCGGCCGTCCGGGACCTGCAATGCTGGGTTCGACGTCGCCAAGATCAAGCTCCAACGTGTCACTGAAAGCCGGCTCCGGCGCGGCACTGTCGTGAAAGAGCCCCTGTTCTTTCATATAGGCTTCGACGAGCGCCACCCGCTCCTCGGAACGTCCGGTCAATCGCAGATAGTCGATCGTGGCCACATCGACCGGAAAGATCGCGCATGTCGATCCGTATTCCGGCGACATATTGCCGATGGTCGCGCGGTCGACGACGGGCACGTTGCTGACACCTGGTCCATAAAACTCCACGAACCGGCCCACAACGCCTTTTTTGCGCAGCAGCTGCGTTACAGTGAGCACGAGATCGGTAGCGGTCGCGCCCTCGCGAAGCTTGCCGGCGAGCTTGAAACCGATCACTTCCGGGATCAGCATCGAGATCGGCTGACCGAGCATGGCCGCCTCGGCCTCGATGCCGCCGACGCCCCAGCCGAGGACACCAAGGCCATTCACCATCGGCGTGTGGGAGTCGGTCCCGACCAGCGTGTCGGGATAGGCGAGCGACCGCGTATCGCCGCCCTCACCTACCTTGCTCGCCAGCTCGTCTGCTCCGAACACGACCCGTGCCAGATATTCGATGTTCACCTGATGGCAGATCCCGCTGTTCGGCGGGGTGACGCGAAAATTCTTGAACGCCTGCTGGCCCCATTTCAGCAGCGCGTAGCGCTCGCCGTTGCGGCTGTAGTCGAGCATCTGATTGATCGCCATCGCGCCCGGAACTCCGAACGCATCGGCCTGGATCGAATGATCGATGACGAGTTCAACTGGCTGCAGGGGATTGATCTTGGCGGGATCGCCACCGAGCCGGACCATGGCGTCACGCATCGCCGCAAGATCGACAATCGCCGGAACACCTGTGAAATCCTGCAACAGTACGCGGGCCGGCTGAAACGCGATCTCGGTGCGCTCCGACGCGTTCGGCTGCCAGCCTGCAAGCGCCTCAATATCGGCCCTGCTGACCGACGCGCCGTTCTCGGTCCGGAGCAGGTTTTCAAGCAGGATGCGCAGTGAATAGGGCAGGCGCTCGACTGCAAAACCGGCTCGCTTGAGGGCATCCAGACGGTAAATCGTGTATGAGCGATTTCCGACGTTAAGCTCCGAGGCGGCTCCAAAGCTGTCCAGATGCGCTGCGGTCATTCGGCCCTCCGATCCATTTGCATGTTTGGCCTTCCTCGCAGTCGCTGTCGCGAGCCTGGGAGGGCACACACCTATGTCGTCGCGTTACTTGCTACGTTGCAGGAGGCTGCTCAGCATCCAGGCCGTCTTTTCGTGTTGCGTCACCCGCTGCGTCGCGAGATCCGCTGTTGCAACATCTCCTTGTGTCCCGGCCTCTGTCACCACCTGCAGGGCGGTACGCGAGGCAGTGGTGTGATCGGATAATAGCTGGCTGATCATCGCATCGGCCGCCGGCGCATCCGCTTCTTCGCCGATGGACGTCAATGTCTGGAATTCAGCAAAGCTGCCGGGCGCCTTGACGCCGAGTGCGCGGATCCGTTCGGCGATCTCATCGATCGCCTGCGCGAGTTCAGTGTATTGATCCTGAAACAGCGTGTGCAACGGTTCAAATTGCGGTCCAACAACGTTCCAGTGGAATCCCTGCGTCTTCACATAAATGATGTAGCTGTCCGCGAGCAGGCGCCCGAGTAGAGCCGCAGTTTTAGCGCGTGCTGCTTGATCGTTGATGTACGGGCTAGGCATGTCGGTTCTCCGAAATTGAAGCGTCTTGCTGTCTGATACGGCCGTAACGCAAAGCAGCGCGGGTTTGCCAAGATTACTACCCCGTTCGACGTCAATAGTTCCTGGTATGATTATCGGCTCCAGTCGACGCGATCCGTATCCGACCCACCGCGCGCCAGTGACGCGAACCCGATCAGCCGCCCTAAACCGGATAACGCAGGATCGCCGCCAACGTCCCCTCGCGCGGGATGTCGGCCTTGCGCACTCCGATTACCCGGCCGCCTGCCGCGAGGACGCGTGCCGCAATTTCGTCGACGACGCCATATTCACCCTCGTCCTGTTGCTCGGGGAAGCTGACTGCCCCTTGTTCGTCGATCCGCCCGGGAATGATCTGGTCGATATCGACCAGGATCATGTCCACGGCGCCGAACGTTGCCGCACGCGCTGCCTGGGCGACATCCGTTGTCGCCCGGCCCTGATTTTCACGTTGCTGGAAGAGCGCCCGCCAGGTTGCGAGTTCATCCCGGTAGAGTTCGTCCAAGATGGGGCGCGCCCGCTCAGCGAGTTGAGCCTCGGTCAAACCCTCGGGACTGCCCTCGATTCCCGCCTCGGCGAGTTGAGAATAGGTGTTCACGGAACGATAGATTGAAGCCAATGGCTCGGCCGCTGCGAGGATGAGCGGCAGACCGCTGCCGCCTAACAGGGGCCGCAACGCCCGATCGACCTTCCGGGCGAACTGACGCAGCAACACTTTTTGACCCTCTGCGCCCTGAATCCGGCCGCTCGGCCAATGATCGATCTCACCCACGCCCCGCACGGCCCGCCCGGCATCCTGCGGCATCGCCTCGACCTCGACCGGCACCGCCGGCAGGTCGGCTGACACTTCGACGAGCCGAACGCTCCGCTGCGCCAACGCCAACACGTAACAGGCATTCGGAAAACTTACGGCTCGTAGCAGCGGCTTCACGTAAAACCGATCCGACGCGCTGACGATGCGCGCGAGTGCATTGGGGACACGGAACGTCTGCAAATTCTCCGGTGTCGCGAAGATAGCCAAGCTGTGCGCCTGAAAGCGCCAGAACTCGTCGTCGTCGACGAGATCGTCCAGTTGTTCGGCAATCAGCGCCGCCCGGTGCCTGTCGCCTCCTGCCGCGTGGATCTGCTCAATCGCTTGCTTCGCGAGATTCTTGAGCTCGATCCGGTGGCCTTGGGCCTCTTGAGTGACGGGTGTGGTCGGCAAGTAGATCGAAACACAGAGATCGCCTCGATGGGAGGTCAAGGCCGCGATGTCGACAGAACTCGGAATATCCACGTACAGCATTGCGTATTTCCTCTCCGAGATCTGAGCGGACAATCCATACGGAATTATCGCCAGAGCAAGATGCCAAGGAGCGAGTCTTTGCAATTAAAACTTGTTTGTTTGGAACTTACTGCCGCCGGGTCGCGGCGCACGGCCCTGCAAGGCTGTGAGGCGCACACCCGCAGGGCCCGGCGAGCGCGGTCACACTGCGCGGTCCGTCAGTACAAATATCGGCGCAGCGTCTAGCTCCTCTTCGTTCATAGAATTGCTCGGGCCGCACTGACCGCGCGACCCGCCGAGTTAGCTCAGGCTGCAAAATACACCAGATAAACGATCACGAAGCCAGCCGCGCCCAGTCCAAGCCCCGCCACCAGTACGTTATGCGTCCGTTTTCTCGCTTCATTCGTTCTCCTGAGAAAGCCTTTTCGACATATGCGAAGCTCGACCAAGGTCGTAAGGATACTCAGCCTGGACGTATCACGAACTCGTTGTAGTAATCGTCGAGCTCCGCGTAACGGGCGTTCCAGTCAAAGATGGTCTCGGTGCCATGCTTCGGACCGCCTTTCAGCCGGCTCCCGCTTATATCGGTGCGGTAGCCGCCAAGCTCGCTGTCGTATTTCAGCAACTTCCAAGGCACCGGATAATAGTCGTTGCCGAGACCGAGAAATCCGCCGAAGCTCAGCTCGGCATAGGGAACGTTCCCGCTTGCCTTGTCAATCATGACGCGCGCAATTGAGCCGATCTTCTCGTTGTTGACTCCGTAGACTGCGGTCCCTTGGACCTGATCGCTGCCGACCAACCTGTTGGCTTCTCTTTTTTCGGTAGACATTTGCCTCTCCTCGTTAAGGGGAGAAAGTCACCGGAGCAGCAAATGTTCCTTTGAGCCGCGCGCGCACCTCATGAAAATTGCGACGTTGTTCTGGATAGTGCCGGTGAAACGCCGCGTAACGTTCCTGGCGAATGGGAATACCGCAAACGACAAAAGGCCCCATGTCTGGGCCTTCCTCTCTCTAGGTTGTTGAAGAAGGCCTGACCGCGGTTCGCAAAGAGCAGGACCCGCGCGCATGCGTCAATCAGGCGGTCTTCGTCATTCTTCGTCGCATGCATACCCTGCGTCTCGCGTCGATCCGCCGCATGCTGAGAAAGCTATACAATCTCGCATAATTTTTCCGGATAGACTCTCAGGGTGCTGACGGGGAACAGTTGCTGCAGGCGTTCCATTCAGTGCGCTCGGAGCGTCAGTTGATGGAGCGGATCGAGTTCGATCTCCCATTCCGCTGGTTCGTCAGAATCGGCGTCGATAGCTGGTGTGGGAGATCGCTCGGTTTTCTCGAAGAATCGTGACCGGCTTGTCGAAGGCACCATCTCTGAAAATGTGTTTGTACATTGGCCTCTCCGGTCATCGACGTAGCTCATTCTGCACGACCTTATCTGAAAACACGCGACGTCCGCTCGGCTTACAAGAGCCGCGGCATCCTGGCGGGGTGAGGCTAATGAATGACAAGCACAGGGACAGTCGCCGTCACAAGAACATCGGATGTCTGACTGCCAAGCAGAACCTTCTTGATGCCGCGTCGGCCATGAGACGCCATGACAATTAGATTGCACCCCAGCCTTTGCGCGGTTTCCACGATTGCGCTGGCTGGATGGCTATTGGAAACATGTGCAGTGTTGACCTCAAGTTGCATTTTTGCGGCCGACGCCTTGACCCCCGACAGTACGCCCTCTGCAAATTTCGTCTGGTCGGCCTCGTAGCCCTTTAAATCCCGTGCCCACGCACCATCGCCCGTTGTCAGGACTGGAAGCGGCTCGGTTACGGTGATGATCGTGACCTTGCTGCCAAGCGCCTTGGCGAGCGACAGGCCATGATCCACACCCCGCTGTGCGAGTGCGGAGCCGTCGGTCGAAATGAGGATGTGGGTATACACGGCGTCCTCCCAGTTCCGTTGCAAGTCCATCACGCTAATCGTCGATTTGCCCATCGACAAGGCGTGTGGCCTGCGGCGTATTGATAGCATCATTTTAGATTACGAGCGCTTCGCGCAGCGGATCGGAACATCCATGTAAGTCAGCAAGCTGCCTGGTGCCAGTGTTTGCGCCAACCAACTCCTTAAGGATGACAAAGGGGCGGTAGGAGGATGGCGCAAATTGAAATGAGCTGCTCGAAGTGTTGGCCGTTGCAGAACGGTGAGCGTTGTTCAGCTCGGGATAAGGAAGCGAATGACATAGGCGAGCGCACCGACCGCGGTCACGGTAGCCAGCCAGATGCCCACAAACCAGAGCAGACGGTTGAGTATCGTCTTCAATAATAGCCGCTTTCCGACGTCACCTTGCCACGGAACACCCAATAAGCATGGCCCGTATAGGCCAGGATGACCGGGATCAGCACGGCGGCGCCAACCAGCAGGAACAGTTGCGTGGAAGGTGGCGCGGCCGCCTCCCAGATACTGATGCCGGGCGGCACGATCATCGGCCACATGCTGATCGCCAGGCCGATATAGGATAACAGGAATAGACCGATTGCGCTCAGGAACGGCAGGAAGTCCCGCCGACGCTCCAGCGATCGATGCAGCACCCAGGCCAGGACGATGACCAGCACCGGCACAGGCGCCGCCAGGATGATGTTGGGGAAGGTCAGCCAGTGCTCCCTGAACTCCTCGCTGAGGAAAAGCATGCTCAGCGAGATGGAGCCGATAAGGCCCATCAGTGCTAAGCCGAGCAGGCGCGCTATCGGCCGGAAGCGCGCTTGCAACTCGCCTTCCGTGCGCCAGATCAGCCAACAGGCGCCGAGCAGCCCGTAGCCGACGATAAGCGCTAAGCCGGTGAAGATGCTGAACGGCGTGAGCCAGTCCCACCAGCCTCCGGCATAGGCGCGGTTTTCAACGCGGATTCCCTGGACCAGCGCACCGAGCGTGATGCCCTGGCAGAAGGTCGCGACATAGCTGCCTCCCGAAAAGGCGAGATTCCAAGCTCGCTGTGAACTGTCCGTGTCGACGCGGAAGCGCATTTCGAACGCGACGCCGCGAAAGATCAGCGCCAGCAGCATGAGGATCAGTGGCATGTAGAGGGCGGGCAGCACCGTCGCATAGGCGAGTGGGAATGCCGCAAACAGTCCGACGCCGCCGAACACCAGCCAAGTCTGATTGCCGTCCCACACTGGCGCCACGGTATTCATCATCAGGTCGCGCTCGGCCTTGCCGCGCTCGACCGGGAACAGGATGCCAATCCCCAGGTCGAAACCGTCGAGGACGACATAGAGGAACACCGCAGCGGCGATGAGGAAGGCCCAGATTAACGGCAGAGAGGTTTCCATTGGCTACTCCGCGGGCGGGTGCCGGGCGCCGCCTGCCAGCGCCGGGCGGGCCGTGAAGCCGGCAGATCGGATTGGTTTGTCTACCGGCGGCCCCTCCTCATGTGCTTGTGGAGTTTTGGCGAAAAGCTGGAACAGCAGCCAGATGCCGGCACCGAACATGGCAAAATAAACCAGCGCGAAAGCCGCCAGCGAGGTTGCGATGGCCGGCGCCTCGATTGGTGCAACACTGTCGGCCGTGCGCAGAAGTCCGTAGACCGCGAAGGGCTGCCGCCCCGCCTCGGTGACGATCCACCCCGCCGTCACGGCGATCAGGCCGGCCGGGCCCATGGCCACCGCGAAGCGGTGCAGCCAGCGCGCCTGGTAGAGCCTGCCCTTCCACCTCACCCAAGCCGAAGCCAAGCCAAGAACAATCATTAGCACGCCAAGCCCCACCATGACGCGGAAGGCCCAGAACACCAGCGGCAGGTTCGTCGCCCAGGTGTCGCGCGGAAACGCGTTGAGGCCCGCTACCTCACCGTCCCAATCGTGGGTCAAATAGAGACTGGCGAGGTGCGGAACCTGCACCGCGTAACGGGTCGTGCCGACCGCCGCGTCCGGCCAGCCGAACAACACGGCGGCGGCGCCGCGCTCTGTCTCGAAATGCCCCTCCATTGCCGCCACCTTCGCCGGTTGGTGCTGGTAGGTGTTCACGCCGTGCAGGTCGCCGATAACGAGCTGGAGCGGCGCCAGAAGCGCCGCTATCCACATCGCCATGGAAAACATCAGCCGCGCGTTTGCATTGTGGGAGTCGCGGAGCAGGTGCCAGGCTCCGACGGCGCCGACGATCAACGCGGTGGTGAGATACGCCGCGGTCACAGTGTGGGCGAAGCGAAAGGGGAACGACGGATTGAAGACGATCGCGAACCAGCTTTCCGGCATGAAGCGGCCGTCCGGCGCAATCGAATAGCCGGCCGGGGTCTGCATCCAGGAATTGGCAGACAGAATCCAGAATGCCGACATGGCCGTCCCGACCGCCACAAGGCAGGTCGCGAGGAAATGCAGCCCGCGTCCGACCCGCTTCAGGCCGAACAGCATGATGCCCAGGAAGCCGGACTCCAGGAAGAAGGCGGCCAGCACTTCGTAGGCAAAGAGCGGCCCGAGCACGGCCCCCGTCCGGTCGGCGAAAACCGACCAATTGGTGCCGATCTGGTACGACAGGACGATGCCTGAAACGACGCCCATGGCGAAAGCGACGGCAAGCGCCTTCAGCCAGTACTGAAAGGTGTCGAAGTAGACCGGTTGGCCCGTCCAAAGCCACAGCGCTTCGAGTACGGCGAGATAGCTCGCCAGGCCGATGGTGAAGGCCGGAAACAGGAAGTGCCAGACGATCGTGAAGGCAAACTGGAACCGGGCAAGATCGAGAGCGCTCGGCAGCATCTCTTCCATGTGTCTCGCTCCGGCCGGCTTTTTCTGGCAAGCGCATTCGATGATACCAGTCGGCAGCAGGCGGGTCGACTCGCTTCCGGAGAGGGGCCGCTCAGAATTCTCCCCCTGGGACGGCCGCGGTTCCGGTCAGTGCGGTGCTGGCGACTAACGATCGTAGTCTCGCGTGTCTTTATTCTCGGATTGCGCGATCCGTTTGGACCTCACTTGAAGCGTAGCGTTAATCAACACGTCGCTCCGGAGAGCGAATGGCGCCCGATGGCCCGGCGGTCCAGGTTCTCCGAACAGCTTGCATTATTCAGGCGCAGGCTTGTTGACGCGTTGTAGATCTCGCCATCTCTGATGTCCTCGCGCCGCCCTAACCTTGAGGACGGCGCGAATGGTACGCCGGCTCAGGTATTTCAAGGTCGGCGATTGCGGCTCATGCATGGATCAGTGCTCTATCTAACCTGGCCAGAACGGGCCGGCTTGCGAATGAGCCGCACAGGATGCGCTGGAATGGCGAGACGTGTCCCGTGCCATCAGCATTAAAGATTTCCCGTGCTGAAAGAACCGTTTGGACCAAAGCCAGATGCGGATATTGCACCCGGCCCCATAGACGCTCACCACAAGATCACGAACCCGCGGCCATCTCGACCTCCCTCATCGGCGTGTCCCGATGCGGTGCCACCAAGCTTTCCGAGTCTTCGCCCAGATTCCAAGGTTCTCGATCTCGAAATGCTCCTAACTGCGAAGCCGCGCGCCCGGCTTGCGAATATATATCATGTTTCGAACGATACCCGCCTATGTTCGTTATGCTGTAGCGGTGGGGCCATCCGGATCTACGGCGACCGCTGGTTGGTTGTGCGAACGTCACGCAATGCGAGAGGAAACCTTACCGCCATGATCCGTTCGCCCCTTTCGGACCACCGTATGCGCGCCGCTTTGGGCGCCGCCATCCTCTTCGTACTCAGCGGGAACAGCGCACCTGCTGCGGCTGCCGCGCGCTATGTCAAGGTGGCCCAGGTTGCTCCCGGTCATGTCCTCTGGATGCGTTCGGGGCCAGGGCGCCACTTTCAACGGGTCGGTTTTCTCCCCTATGGCGCTCGCCAAATCCGAGCGTATACGTGCAAAGCGCTGGCCACAGGGAGTTGGTGCCAAGTGAGATACCGAGGGACTCGTGGTTGGGCTTCGAAGCGATTCCTGGCTAAAGACAGCGCTCGCTTCGCTAAAGCCCTCGTTCCTCCGGACCGGAGGGACAGTGCGGACTCCCAGGAGGAGTGGACATCCGGGTTATTGTCGCCAGCCAGCGTGCACAGCATGACTGCGTCGACACCGACCATCACGAGTCCGAACAATGCGAGGAGCATTTAAAACCCGATCAACTTGGCGGCGGCCGTCCCGCCGAACGCGCCAAGGACGTCGTGGCGACGAAACTGCTATTGGGCACTGCCGCACTGCCAGGACTGCAACAGGTCCCAAAACGCGCAAGACCGCTCTGGTGCCGATCGCTGATCGGTCTGCCGCTAGATTAATGTGCTTGCGCACAGCTTAAACCCGACTGATCGCCTCGCACCGAAAGTTCGGAGGCTCACGATGGCGCCACATCAAGCGCTTGCTGCACGAGCGCGCTGGGGACGTGGGCGGGCGCGATACACCCGAACTTGAGCGTTTCGTGCACGCTACGTGGCTCGAAGGAACAACTGATGACGGCCGCAAACACAACTAGAAGGGTTTTGGACATGGGCGACGTCAAACAGGTGGACGTGGCTGTCGGCGCTGGCACGGCCGGGCTCGCGGCGTTGCGCGAGGTTCGAGATCGGACCGATAATTTCGTCCTGATCAACGCCGGCCCTTACGGCACGACCTGTGCCCGCGTCGGGTGCATGCCGTCCAAGGCGCTGATTGCGGCGGCCAATGCGTTCCACGCCCGAACGAAGCTTGACGAGTTCGGCATACGCGGCGAGAGCAGGCTGCGGGCCGATGTCCCGGCGGTGCTTCGCCGCGTACGTTCGTTACGAGATTACTTCGTTTTGGGGGGTGCTAAAGGCGACTGAGGGCCTCGGCGCGCGCAACGTCGCAGGACACGCGCGGCTCGAAGGCGCCACCCGATTAATCGTTGGCGAGCGCGTCATCCAAGCACGTCAGATCGTGATGGCGCCCGGGTCGAGTCCGATCGTACCAAAACCTTGGCGTGCCCTCGGCGATCGCATCCTGACGTCGGATACGCTGTTCGACCAGGAGGATCTGCCGCATCGGATCGGAGTGATCGGCCTTGGTCCGCTCGGGATGGAGATGGCGCAGGCATTGGCGCGGCTCGGGCTCGAGATCCACGGTTTTGACGGTTCCAGGACGATCGCGGGGATCTCGGACGAGAAGGTGGCCGCCGTCGCGCGAGATAATCTCGTGAAGGAATTTGCCATCCATCTCGATGCGGACGCGCTGTGCGTATCGGGCGGGCGAGCGCCGAAGGGGCGCTCGCCCGTGGGTTGAACTCGCGGAAGCGAGTCGCGGGGTCAAGATACGATGGGATGGCGGGAGCGTCACCGTCGACAAGGTCATCGCGGCGGTAGGCCGGCAACCGAACGTGGATGGTCTGGGGCTTGAAACGCTGGGAGTGCCGCTCGACGAGAGGGGCATGCCCGAGGTCGACCCGACGACGATGCGGATCGGCGCCACACCGGTCCTGCTGGCCGGCGACGCTAACGGAGACAAACCGTTGTTGCACGAGGCCGCCGACGAGGGCCACATCGCGGGCCTCAACGCGACCAGCGAGGACCCGATCCACCTTCCCAGGCGCACGCCGCTGAGCGTAGTGTTCTGCAATCCCGAAGTCGCTTCCGTTGGGCAGAAAGCAAAAGATCTCGATCCCGAAACCACGCTGATAGGCGAGGTAAGCTTCGCCCGCCAAGGCCGCGCCCGTATCATGCAAGACAACCGTGGACTGCTGCGACTCTACGCGGCACGCGATGCTGGACGCTTGCTCGGTGCGGAGATGGCGATACCGGCAGCCGAGCACATGGCGCATCTTCTTGCCCTTGCGATTGGTCAGGGCGTCACGGTGCATGACCTGCTTCGGATGCCGTTCTATCATCCTACCTTGGAAGAAGGACTGCGCACCGCCCTTCGCACTATCGCACGGGAGCTGCCGCCATGCGGGCGGTCCGATCTCGCGCGCTGTGGATCGCTCGGGGCCGAGGCTCTGGATTAATCGAGAACGAGAAAGGCGTCGAAGCCTCACGCGGCCGTAACTGTCTTGCTTAGAGATGGAATAATCGGCTGTTCGGACTACCGTGCCGGCTGCGACGAGAGTTGTCCTTCAATCTTGCGATACAGATCGATGATTCGAAAGCAAGTGAGGATAGGAAGACGGCACGAAATGCTGCGTCGGCTCGGACATCCGGCAATAAAAGTCTGACGAGCGGACATGAGCCGGTGTGGTCGAAAAGATCGGATCTGCAGTGACGGGTTTCATGAAAGTCAAGGTCATTGCACCCTTGTGATGTATCCCTTCGCCACAGTTAGCTGCAGGTGATCTTTGCCGAGCGAGTCCTGGATCGAGGTGATCGCTTCCTGCAGGTGTCCGAATTCACGCTCCGTCCGCGCCATCGGCTCCGGAGTCATCACTTTCAGTCGCTTGGGCTTATCACTCTCGACAAGTTGGGTCTGCGGAGTTCCTGCCGTTCGTCACAGTCAGGCACGGTGACCGGCGCTTTACCTGTTCACTGGCCGGCGCCCGCGGTCTGGACCTCGTCCAATCCCGCCGCAGCAGATATGGCCATCGCCGCCATCAACGCGAACAGGGCCAGCACCGTGCCAACGCCGAACCATTGAGCAATGACGCCGAATATACCACCAGCAAGGAGAACAAGGCCGACCACCGAATTACTGAGCGCGGTATAGGTCGCACGGCTGTCGAGATCAGCCATGTCGACGACGTGTACCGTGCGTCCGAGTCGAACCCCTTGGTGCGCGATCATGAGCACAAACAACATTGCGGGCAGGAACGGCGCGGAGTCCAGTCGGCCCGGCATCGCCAGCGCCATGAAAGCGGCAACGGCGTTGGCAAGCGATGCCAACGCTGCCGCGTACATCAACACCCGCCGACTTGATCGATCCGCGAGACGGCCCCAGACATACGAGCTTGAGAGACTTGCCGCCGCCGCCGCCATCATGAATAGCCCCAACGTACCCAGCCCGCTGGGTTCGCGGTTGCCGCTAAGCGCAATGAAGAAGGGTGGGGCGAGTGCCGTCGACAGCAGCAAGCCACGTGTCAAGATAAGTCGCTGTAGCCGCGCGTCGCTATGCAAAAGCTTCAGTTGCGCGGCGACTGCGGCCAGACCGTCAATACCGCCTTCGGTCGCGCCGGGATATTCACGGATCGATCCGAACACAAAAGCAGCAAGTAGCCACGCCATGCCGCCCAGCATTACGGCGGTTGCGACGACCCGCCGAGTGAGCGGAATGTAACCAGACGAGTACCCCACAGCCAGCAGCAGCGTCGCTACGGCTGCGATGCTTCCCGCGATCCCACTGACCGAGCCGCGGCGGCCCTTGTCCACAGTCTTTGCGAGCACATCCTTGTGGCTGATCGAGCACAAGCTGCGCCCGAGGGCGAACGCAGTAATCAGACCGATCGCGATGATGCCGGCTATGTTACCGGAAAGCGTCAGGCCAACCAGCCCGAATCCCGTGATTGCAGCACCTTGCGCGATACAGCCTGCGACGTAGACCGTCTTCCGAATACTGAGCCGTCGAATCCGCGCCGAAATCAGCAGTTGCGGCAACATTGCGAGCGATTCACGAACGGGAACCAATAGACCGATCGCCCAGGTCGGCGCACCGATGGCGTCGAGCAGCCAGGCGAGCACGAGTTTGGTGTCGGCAAGACCTTCGCCGACCCTCGTCAGACTTAGCGACACCACATGCAAGCCGTAGTTGCGAGGTTGCTCGCGACACGCGGATTCCGGAAGGTCGCGGCATACTTGCGCCAGTTCGTCGTCGCCAACCAGCAATCCATCATGGTTGCCGATGCCGCTCATCAGAAGCGATAGATAGTGGCGGCGCCGGTTCGTGTGGGCATTTGCTCAGCGGGCATGAGCAGCCCATCGACCGGCCTCAGAATCAATCGGCGATAAACTCGACGACAAAGTTTGATTATTGAAATATCTCGGCATCGCATATGATATCGACGATGACGCCCATCCCTCTGGTGAACGTTTCTGATGCCGCAAGAACCGCAATACCAGTCTGATGAGCGCGCTCCCGTCGAGGTCAAAAAACTCGCGTCGGAGGAACTGCACGCGGCATCGATCATTCTGGCCCACGGCATGTGTGAAAATCCGCTGCATGTCAGGGTGTTCCGCGACGTACCTGATCGACGACGACAGCGCCTGTCACGGTTCCTTGGTCTTCTGGTCACCTACGTCCACTCAAATGGGAATATGCTGGGCGCCTATGTGCAGGGGGAACTAATCGGCGTGCTGGGCATGATCCAGCCCAGTCGGTGTCGTCCGACGCTGAGTGTAAGATTACGCTTTGGTCTTGCCCTCTTAACCAGTGTTCCGCCGACCGTTCTGCTGCGCATCCATCGCTGGCTTTCTGCCTGGGAGTGTCACGACCCACTTGAGCCGCATTGGCACATCGGCCCGTTGGCTGTGTTGCCGGCATATCGGCGACGCGGCATCGGACGGCGTTTGATGATGGAGTGTTGCCAGCGCATGGACGCGCTCGCCACGGCGGCGTGGCTGGAAACGGATTTGGAAACCAACGTGATATTTTATCAGCTCCTTGGCTTCGTGGTGATCAAGCAGGAACTCGTGCTTGGCGTACCGAGCTGGTTTATGGGCCACTCACTATCGGGCGGGTCGATAGATGCTAATCCTTCACGTGGCGAAAGTCCCGTCAACTAAAGAACGAGAAATCAACGTTTTCTCTGATTTTCGCCAGGAAGATCACGCCACCGCACTGCACTCTGCGTAGTCGGTTGGATCCCGAGCCCCCTCCCTACTTCGAGATCACGAGCCACAAAAACCGCCTTTATTCTCCAATCATCGCTGCCTCTGCGTCATAGGTTCTTGATTCCCGCCTTCACGCGATCGGCCAACATAAGCGGAACAGCCGTCGGGTCATGCACTATTACGGTGGGGCCGAGCACCTCGCGGACCACCCTCAGGAACCCCTGCCAGTCCAACTTCTCCACGAAGTGGATCCCTTCGCGAATGCCGAGCTGCGTCCACCCCGCAAGCACGCCGGTGGCGACCTGAAGCTGCGTTGCGTTGGTTCCCAGCGCGAGCCCCGCGCTCACATCGGTATCAAACCCCAACCAGAGCTCGCCAAAACGGTGGCTGCACAAGAGCACGCCCACGCGGTCATGCCCCGCGAGCGTGGAGCTGAAGGGCGGGAAGAGGCGATGCAGCCGCCACTCATCGGTCGAGCGCCGCTCCGGGTGTGCGTCGAGCGCGCGCCGGGCCGCAAGGGGGATCTGGTAGATGAACGCGATCTCCACTCTCGAGAGCAGGCGGCTGAGCGCACCGTCTCCTCGTGCGGAACGGCCATCCCCTCGATGAAGCGATCGCCGCATCGCGCCCGGTAGCGCCGCTCGATCGGCGGGTGTCCCAGCCCGACCACGATTCCGTCGCGGGCCGCGAATGCTCGGGGCTCAAACAGCTCCTCCAGACAGTGTACCGGACTCCACGTCATGGCAAACACGTCATCGCCGTAGGGCGCATCGCGGGCGACGGTCGTGTCATCCTCGATGATGAGGACGGCGTGGAGTTGCAGCGCGTCGGTCGTGGGTGCCACCCCCACCCGCCGGGCGAACTCATCTATGGCGGCGAACGCTAGTGCGTTCACGATCCCTGGGTTGGCGCCGCTCCCCACGAGATGGCTTCTCCTGCTCAGTGCGGGGCGCCGTGGCGGAACGAGCCGCGCGATCGCCTCGTCCGTCGGAATCGATCCGCGCCAGGGCCACTCCTCGACACTCGTACACAGGAAATGTGCGCCCAGCCCGTCACAGGCCTGCGTGCAGTCTGGGGTGTCGATGGACGAGAGATCGATGACCTCGGTGATGTGGTGCTCGCGAACGAGTTGGACGAGATCACTGGCCGATTCGATGATCGTGGGTGGGGGCAGCATGCCCTGATCGAGCGGCACCGGACCATTCGGTGGCTCGCGGTCGACGAACTGCCGCCTGCGGCGCCCGTTCGCGCGTCGTGTTGCGAAACGGCTTCCACATATCCATCACCGCTAGGCGAATGCCGCGGCTCTTCTTCGGGCCGAGCCAGTCGTAGAACTGCGCCATGCTCGCCTCCGAGCGATCCTCCCCGCCGAACCAGACCGGCCGCCGGCGGATCAAATCGCTCACCACGATACGGTAGCTATGGCCCTTGCGGATCGATATCTCGTCGATGCCGATCGCCTTGGGCCCCGGTCTGCCCGCGCGGGCAAGCTGGGCTTGCATGTACTGCTTCTCCAACGTCTTGACCGTATCCCAGTCGAGCTTCAGCTCCTCGGCGATGTCCTTGATCGTCGCCTGCCGACAGCGCTGGCCTACGTAATGCGCAAAGCGCTTCGTATCGAGCGGGTTGTCCGCCAGGAAATCGAGCCGCTCGCGCTTCACCTTGCCGCAACTCCGGCATCGCACCCGCCGGACCTCAATCTCCAGGAAGATACGCGTGTCGCCGCACGGCAGATCGCGAACCTGACGAAGTCGTCGGCATAGGAGATGACATGTGCGTGGAACACCTCGCCGCGCCCCGTCAACCGCCAATGCTTCAAGAATCGGTTCATGTAGATGACGGAGAGCAACGGACTGGCGACCCCACCCTGGGGGGTGCCGCGAGTGCTGCTCTTGCCGCCGCTCATGTGCCGTTTCCCGTCGCCATCCCGTTCCTCGACCGGCACTTGCAGCCACAGCTTGATCAGCCGCAGCACATTCCGGTCGAGGACGCGGCGGGCCACCGATCGGAGGAGGTCCGCGTGCGGGATCGTGTCGAAATACTTCGACAAGTCGGCATCGACTACGTCGGTGTAGCCCCGGCATAGCAGCCGGTGCGTTTCCTTGACGGCATCGATCGCGCTCCGACGCGGCCGATACGGCCACGTCTATGCGGCCGAGCACTATATCGACGCCTGGGTCGAGGTCGCCGATATCAAGGATTGGTCGACTGACGACATCGCTCGATTGAAAAGCCATTTTATAAACAAACGGCGCTAAAGCTGGCCTGCTTGATCGCGCCCGCATTCATCAACCGCAAAGACGATCGGCAGATGCAAGTTGCCATAAAGCACAGTAAGGCTTCGTCGCGATCATCAACAACCGTCCTGACGGCGAGGAGCATAGACAGCCGAGCGCTTCCGAGAACCGGATGGTCGCTGAGAGCGCGAGACTCGGCTACAGCCACATCCCGGTCGTGCCTGGGCAGATCGGCGAGAGAAGGTCCGCGCGTTCCAGAAGGCCCTTTCCGAGGCAGGCGGTCCGGTGTTGGCCCACTGCAAGACTGGCACGCGCGCGGCGACGCTCTACGCCATCGGCGAGGTTTTGGACGGACGTCTGCAGAAGGACGCGGTAGCGCCGCTCGGCCAGTCTGTCGGCCTTGATCTCTCCGGCGCCGTCAAATGGTTGGACGGCCACGGCCACTAAAGCTTGACGAACACACATTTCTTGACTGAGGAGCGATTTGCATGAGCACCGTCAAGCCATTCGTGAAGGGTTTCTTCGACAACCGCACCTTTTCGATCCAGTATGTCGTCTCCGATCCGGAAACGAAGAAGTGCGCGATCGTCGATCCTGTCCTCGATTTCGACGAGAAGTCGGGCGCGACCGCGACCGGTAACGCCGACGCTGTCCTTGCCTATGTCGAGCAGCAGGGACTCAAGGTCGAATGGATCCTCGACACCCATCCGCATGCCGACCATCTCTCGGCCGCACTTTATCTCAAACAGAAGACGGGCGCGCCGACGGCGATCGGCGAGAAGGTCGTCGAGGTGCAGAAGCTCTGGAAGAGCATCTACAACTGGCCCCATTTCCGGGCCGACGGTTCGCAGTGGGACAAGCTCTTCGCCGAGGGCGAGACGTTCAAGGTGGGCGGCATACCGGCGAAGGTGCTGTTCTCGCCGGGGCATACACTCGCCTCCATCACCTACGAGATCGGCGATGCCGCCTTCGTCCATGACACGCTCTTCATGCCGGACTCCGGAACGGCACGGGCCGACTTCCCGGGCGGCAGTGCGGCTCAGCTCTACGAGTCGATCATCGAGATCCTCTCGCTGCCAGACGAAACCCGCATCTTCACCGGCCACGACTACCAGCCGGGCGGTCGCGAGCCGCTGTGGGAATCGACGGTCGCCGAGCAGAAGGCGAAGAATATCCACATGTCGCGGTGCAAGAGTGAGGTCGAGTTTATCAAGCTGCGGGAGACCCGCGACAAGACCTTGTCGATGCCCAGGCTGATCCTCCACGCGCTGCAGGTGAACATGAATGGCGGCCGGCTACCCGAGCCCGAGGCGAACGGGAGACGCTATCTGAAATTCCCGCTCGACGCGCTTCAGGGGGCCGCATGGGACGACCAGTGAAGCTCGATCTCGCTCGCGATGCGGCCGAAATGATCAAGAATGCCGGAGAGCCGCCAACATCTTGTCGGGTATCTCGTCGGGCTATTCGGTGACGGGCGGTTTTGCGCGCGCCGTCGTCAACTTCGACGCGGGCGCAAGAACACCGGCACACATCCGCATCTGGGTCCAGAAGTTCGAGGCCGACGCGTTTGACGACAAGACCGTCGCGGCGGACACGATCGAGGGCCTACCAGGCCAGGATCACCTAGAAGCGACTGGTCGACAGGCAGGCGCTGGAGGCCGCGTGGTGGCGATGGCAGGTGACGGCGTCAATGACGCCCCGGCGCTTGCAGCAGCCGATGTTGGCATCGCGATGGGTTCGGGAACCGATGTCGCAATCGAGAGCGCCGGTGTCACCCTGCTCCAGGGCGATCTTTTGGGATCGTCAAGGCGCGGCTCCTGTCGCAGGCAACGATGGCGAATATCCGTCAGAACCTGTTCTTCGCCTTCATCTACAATGCCGCCGGCATCCCCCTCGCAGCAGGCGTCCTCTACCCCGCGTTCGGCTTGCTGCTCTCACCCATCGTCGCCGCTGCCGCCATGGCGCTTTCCTCGGTCAGCGTCATTGGAAATGCGCTGCGCTTGCGCGGATGAAGCTCGGCTGACGCTGCTGGGCAGGGGGCGGCATGGCCGCGATCGAGGCCAGTTCTTGGTCGCCAAAGGACTCGACTTGCATAGGAACGTATACGACCGGCCCGAGGTCGGGAATGGCCGTCCGAGTGCCCAGTTTTGTTCCGGAATGGTAGAAATTTGGCGCGCCACAGAGGATGAAACTGGGCACTCGTATGTCATTGGGGATGTCCCGGGTTCTGTTGAATTTCTGAAGAGGTCGGCGTTGCCCACCTTGAGCCGGTAGGCTCGGGGTGCTGATTCCACAAGGAGAGCAACGCCATGACGAGAGATATCACACCGGCTGGTTTGCCGACGACCGGAGCTGTGGACGAAGCGTTTGCGGAAGTGCGGGCGAGCTTCGATCGGTTCTGCCTTACGGCAGGGATCGAAGTGCTCGGCACGATGATGGAGGCGGATGTCACGGCGGCCTGCGGGCCGCGCCACGGTCGCGATGCGGCGCGGCGGGCGCACCGTTGGGGCCGAACGCGGGGACGGATCGGCTTCCACGGCGGCAAGATCGAGGTCGAGCGCCCGCGGGCCCGGGGCGTGGACGGCCGCGAGATCACGATCCCGAGCTGGGAAACGGCGGCGCAGGAGGACTGGCTCGGTCGCTGGGCGATGAACCTGATGCTGATCAATGTGTCGACGCGCCGGTTCGGTCGCGCTGTCCGGCTGCCCGAGGGTGACGTGCCGGCACCGCCCGGATCGGGGGTTTCGAAGTCGGCGGCCTCGCGGAGGTTCGTAGCGCTGTCGGCGGCGCGGCTGGCCGACTTCATGGCTGCCGATCTATCCGCGCTCGACCTTCTGGTGGTGCAAATCGACGGGCTGCATCTCGGCGGCGATCTCGTGCTGGTCGCCGCGATCGGGGTTGACGGCGAAGGCAACAAGCATCCGCTGGCGCTGGTGGAAGGGGCGAGCGAGAACGCCGCAACGGTTCAGGCCCTGCTGGACAACCTGGTCGCGCGCGGGCTCGACCCGACGATGCCAAGACTGTTTATCGTCGACGGCGCAAAGGCATTGTCGAAGGCGATCCGCCGTACCTTCGGTTCGGCCGCTGCGATCCAGTGCTGCCAGATCCACAAGGCGCGCAACATCATGGAACGCCTGCCGAAAGAGCATCATGCGGCCACCCGTCGGGTGCTGCGCCAGGCCTGGGAGCTCGATGACGCCGACAAGGCTGAAAAATTGATCCGCAATCTCGCGCGTCGACTCGACCAGCAATGGCCTGGCGTAGCGGCCAGCATCCTCGAAGGTCTCGACGAAATCCTGACCATTGTCCGCTTGAAGCTGCCGAAGGAGCTTCGTCGATCACTCGCCTGTACCAACATCGCCGAGAACATGATGGGCACCATTCGCCGCGTCACCCGCAACGTCAAACGTTGGCGGGATGCCGGTATGGCCTTGCGATGGGTCGCCGCCGGCATGATCGAGGCCAACAAGGGCTTCCGACGATTGAAGGCGCACAAACAACTATCGGTACTACGAGCGGCCCTTCAAGCTCACCACAATCGCATGACGATCAAACCAGTTGCCCACGTCACGAGGGCTGCGTAACATTCATTCTGCCAACGTCGGCCCGACGTAGTTCAACAGCGATCGGGACATCCCCATGTCATTGTTTGTGCGCTATAATTCAGCGCTAGTATGCTAGTGTTAGGGAAGTTTGGCGTCCAAGAGGACGTGCGGATAGATACAGATAGTGTACGTCCCATCCGGGCGACGCCAAATATTCATGACCTGCTCGACAATCATATCCTCGACGATATCGCCGATTGCCTCAAACCCGGACTTGTCAGTCCATCTTCCAAAATTCTCGAAGAGGTTATTGCAGGATTCGTTTAGACGCTCGAAGTAAGGTGCGAACCAATGATTCTTCAGCGCAGCTTGGGCGGCACCACACTCTGCGACAGTTTTTTCGGCCGCACTCATTGCCCCAAGCATATAGCAGGCGAACTTCATCATATTTCCGTAGGCTCCGAAAACTGGACCGACAAAAATATCCGCATTGCCACCGCTAAAGCCTCTGACAAGCTCGCGTACTTTTCCGTCGGTCTGGCTGTGCGCCAGAACGAAGGTTTCTTCGTAGCTAGGAAGCGGATCGTGACCAATATTTGAAGCAATGCGGCAGGCGGCATATTCATCCCAACATGCTTTGATGACATCCCATCGCCAGCAGTCCAGGATCGTGCCATATCGCTTCTTGAGGAGCTCGTCAGGGAAACACTTTTCGTATGCCGCCGTTATTTCAACATGCGCGCATTCATGAACGATCGTATGAATCGCTAGGTTTGCATTTTCCTTGTCTTCGTCTTTCAACATCAGTGCCACAGCAGCATTGATGACGATATGGCTCTTTAAGACGCCGTCGCGCAGGACGGCGGGAGTCATCGCAACTCCCGTTCCGAACTCCGTGGTTTTCGTGAGCACGCGAACTGTCTCATAACCCCGGTCGAGATCAGTCAGGGCATCGTCGTAATCAAAAGCGACCGTCATTCCGTCAAGCGCAGAGAGATCGATGATTTTCCCGAATTCGTGGAGCATATAGCCAAGTGTACTAGCCGTTTCCTCTGCTGCTTCTTGGTCAAAGCCACGGAAGGACATCGGGACATTGAGCGGTCGCGTAGATGGCCTATCGGCGGGTTCATCCTCATTGGTGACAGTGGCATCCACGAATGAGCTCCCTTCTCGCTAGAATCGACCATCTCAACTATATGGGCTTTCGTAGAACAAACCAAGTACGTGAATTTTATGACTTTCCCGTATGTGAAATACGCAAAAGTTATAAATTGTTGCATTTTGATGCCATCTAAGCTAACCTTCCCGTATGTGAGATACGCGAAAGTTAGAAAAATGCCCCTGCATCTGGTTGGAGAAAACATCGATAAAGCCCGCAGCCACTATCAGGCTGAAACGGGCAAACTCGTCCAGCTGATGCGCGGCATCTACGTTGATGCGGGAGAGGACATCGAGGCGACGGTACTCAAGCACGCCGTCCGTATCGCAAAATACCTATACCCCAATGCCTACCTGTCAGCGGCGAGCGCTGTCCTTCTTGGCCCGACCCGCGACGGTCGCCTGTTCCTGAGCGGGCGGAGAATACAGCGCACGCGATTACGCTCACTTGAAATCATCCAGAATGCAGCGCCCGACCATCCGTCGGTCGCCCCCGCGATTGTCGATGACGGCATGGGAGAATTTCGCATCGATGTCTCGTCGATGCGCCAGCGCTTCCTCGAAGCGTTCCGTCTGCGCAGCGAGCACGCCGCATCCATTGATGAAACGACGCGCGAGACAATAGCGAACCGTCTTATTGAAGAATACGGCACCTCTCAGGGGGCTGCCGATGCAACCTGGTCACTCGCCCGCGAGAACAAATGGTATCGCGAGGGCGAGCACGCCGAGCGCTTCCTGCTCCGCCGCCCAGTGTCGGGAGAGCCTGCACGCAACGAAGCTGCGCTCGATCTGATCGTGGCGTGGCACGGCGTTCCGCTCGGCAACCTCACTCATGATGGCTTTGAATGGCGCTGGAATCCCAACAATCAGAACGGCCCACCGCTCGTCCGCCAAACCACGCCGGGTAAACTCCCGCCTTTCATTCTATCATTGCTGCCCGAAGGCTGGCTTGAGTCAGTCCTGAACGACCGCGACGAGCGCGCGATGCTGCGCTCCGGCAAGCGCTACATGTCAAACGTCACAATCGTTGAGCGCGAGAGCGATCTCGCCGCTCTGCCGCCCGACATACTGCTGACCCGGCTCGAACGCTTCACTGAGAACTCACTATTCACCGGTAGGTATGCGGGGCCAGGTCGCGGCGATTTAGAGCAAAGCTTCGAGCGCAATCTCGCGGAGATATTTGCGCGCACGGATACGCCGCGATTATCAGGCGTTCAGATCAAAGCGCCGATGTTCCTTGATTCTGACGGTACGCTCTCCCCCAGCACCGGCAAGCCCTTCACGCATATTCTGAAGCCTGCTGGCACAAGCGGATTTGAGGCCCTGCCGGTTATCGAATGGCAGTCACTCGCATTGGGCCGCGCATCCGGCTTTCTAACGCCTGCGACGGCGCTTGTTCCCATGCCTGACGGGATGCCGCCCGCGCTCTTGGTGGAGCGGTTCGATATCAGGACAAGCCTTGATGACAAACGCCTCCTGGCGCTTGAGGATTTTTGCTCCGTGCTGGGCGTGCCGACCGAAGCAAAATACGACGGCACGATGGAGCGCATCGCGCGGGCTCTAAGACCCCTATCAACAGCGCCGGAAGAAGATGTCTTGCTTGTGCTGAAGCGAGCCTTGTTCGCCTGGCTGATTGCCGACGGCGACATGCACCTGAAGAACATGGCGCTCCTCAAGGTCGCAGAGCCGGGCAGCGCGCAATTCAACTCCGTCCGCATGGCACCGCTCTATGATGCGGTCACAACCCGCGTCTTTCCAAGGTTGGAAAGAGACCGGATGGCGCTCAAACTGAACGGCAAAGACGACCGTCTGCGCCGCTCTGATTTCAAGGCATTTGCCAGCACCGCCGGTCTCAAGGCTGCCGATGCGGATACCGCCATCGACGATCTCGTGACCGCCCTCTTGCGCGCGCTCGATCATCTGGAATTACCGCCACTTTTATCTGACGGCACTCAAGGCGCGAAGATCGCGGAGCAGATGCGCGCGATTGTCCGCGAACGCATTGAAGGGTTCGCGTAGAGCGACCTCACCGGCTGACGTTTCCCAGGCATTATTCCTCCCGCTTGTAACGATAGCCCTTGGGACTGTCCTGCTTCTGCCCATTGGTTTGGCCAAGGCCCTTGTTTCGCTTTTTCCAGCCGTCTTTCGCGGGTGCGCCTAAGCCTTCGGCTGGAACGGTCATATCCAGCTTGTTCACTTCAAGCTGCCTCTTGCGAGCCTGCCATTTTTCGGTTTGCAGGCTCTCGGCGGCGCGCAGCTGCCGCCGAACCTTCGTTTCAAGCGACCGCCTTTCTCGGGCCTCTAGGCGGGTCAGCGCCTTGCGCCGCCGCTCGTGCATGAAATGCTCGCGTTGATGACGGCGCTCCAGCGCCTCGCACTCAATGCGATGGCGTTCAGCTGGATTGATGTTCGCATTTCGGCGAAGTGGCGCGATGACCGAACGAAGGCCGGGTATGGGCTGAAGGTCGGAAAAGTCAGTCGTGGAAAGTTTGAGGCGCGCATCTGGGAACTGACAGCAGGGCGCATCACTCTGGAGACGGTGATTGGTACGATGCTGGCGGCGCGGACGGCGTTGTGGTGCGCGTTCACCAAGCTCCATCGCGAGATGCTGAAGATCGCGCGCGCTGATAAGGTCTGCCGGAGATTGATGAGTACACCTGGCGTCGGGGCCTTGGTCGCTCTGACCTATCGCTCGGCGGTGGACGACCCGATGCGGTTTGGAAAATTACTTCGGGCTTATGCCCCAAAATATCAATCCGGTGAGACCGATCGGGATGCTGGCGTCAGCAAGTCGGCGACGCCATGGTGCGAACAGCGCTCTTTGAAGCGGCGCACATCATGTTGACGCGTGCGACCCGCTTCTCAAGCCTGAAGCACTGGGCGCTCGACGTGGCGAAACGTCGGGGCATGAAGCGCGCCAAGGTGGCGCTTGCCAGCAAATTGGACGTCGTGCTCCACCGCATGTGGGTGGATGCGACCGACTTTCGCTGGAGCAGGACCGCAGCGATGGCATAGGAGATAGAGCGTTCGGAGCGGAGCCGAAACGGTGCCGCTTCTGCAGAGGTCCCGTCGCTGGGACGAGGGCTTGGCAAGGTCGGGCGTAATGCTGTGAAAGCTTCGGCAAATCACGCGTCCTAGATTGGCCTGCCGGCTCTGGATCTGATGGCATGGTGTGGCGGCCTTCGCGCTGACCACGGACAGAAGCATGATCCTGGCGATGAGATATCGTTCAGAGAGGACTTGACGAATGAAGGCCCACTACAGAAGCATTTACTCATTGCGTCGAACCGCGCCGGCAAAAGCGCCACCTCTGAAACCTAAATTGCTAAGTCGCGTTATTAGCTGCTTCTCTTTCGAGTGAACGTAGGAGCCTCGGCGAATGGCATGCCAACCGGACAGGAGTCGATTGGAGCCTTTAAACGCGAAACCGAAAAGCACAGAAAGGATCGAAAGCACGCCGAGTGCAGCGGCTAGAAGAACGGCGGCCTGCCGAGACAGCCGGAAAGACTCGCCCCGATCATGTTTCCGACATTGGTTGGCGGCTTGGCTGCGCCCGTTCTGGCGGGTGAACCCCGGCCTGCCGTACGATGCCGAGCGTCATTATGCGGATCTTCTCCTCCGCCGAATACTGACGACGGGTCTGGCGCCGAATGTCCTTTATCGTTGGTCTGCCGGCGCTTTGCCCCGGCCGGGGGCGCTGACGGCAAACACCCGGACCGCGATGCGAACGACCGCCTCGGCAAATTGTCGCAGCCGATGGAACACCTTGAGCAATCGCGAAACGTGACCATTCATCCTGATGCGCCATTCACGCCCGTGTCATGACCAAAGGCTTTGCACCGTTGGTGATTGACTTGCAGAGCGGCCCGGTCGAAGTGCTGTGATTGACCTGCGGCTTTCACCATGGCGACAGGAACGAAGCGCACCAGCGTGGGCTCCGCAGAACAGGCTTTCGACGGATTGCGTGACTGTCGCAAATGGAAGGGGCACCCTGCGGGGTGCCCCATTTTGTGCATAAGCTTGTTAACGGGAGGCCCTCAATCACCAGTCCGCTAAAACCAGTAAGTCTACCAATAACAGCTATCACACCTCGTAACTGTGCGCACCACTTTTAACTTTGTCAAGAGAAGTGGCTACCAGCAAAAAGCTGTAGCCACAGTCAGTTCTTAGAATCGCAGCCTGAATTCAAAACGAACTCAAAGCATATTCAGTGGTTGTTGTAGCGTGGCGCGCCACAACAGCCTCACGCACATTGTGTGTATTGAAGCGATTCGATTTGCACGCAAACATCAATGCACGTAGAAATTGATTTTCCACATTTTTCAAGAGGCGATAGCCATCTAGCTATGAACAAGAATGAGATACTCAGAGGCTCGTCTGTTCTGTATCGCCTTGGGCTAGATCTCGGCTCCAACTCTCTCGGCTGGTTTGTCACCCATCTTGAGAAACGCGGCGACCGCCATGAGCCCGTTGCGCTCGGTCCGGGCGGCGTCCGTATTTTCCCTGATGGGCGTGATCCCCAATCCGGCACATCCAATGCGGTCGATCGGCGGATGGCGCGGGGCGCGCGCAAGCGGCGCGACCGCTTCGTCGAACGCCGCAAGGAATTGATCGCCGCGCTGATCAAATACAATCTGCTTCCGGACGATGCACGCGAACGCAGGGCGCTTGAGGTCCTCGACCCCTATGCGCTGCGCAAAACCGCACTGACAGATACCCTGCCCGCGCATCATGTTGGGCGTGCGCTGTTTCATCTCAACCAGCGCCGCGGTTTCCAGTCGAACCGCAAGACCGACAGCAAGCAGAGCGAGGACGGCGCTATCAAGCAGGCGGCATCCCGCCTTGCGACCGACAAGGGCAACGAGACGCTCGGCGTATTCTTCGCCGATATGCATTTGCGCAAATCCTATGAAGACCGGCAGACCGCGATCCGCGCAGAACTTGTGCGGCTCGGCAAGGATCACCTCACCGGCAACGCCCGCAAGAAAATCTGGGCCAAAGTCCGCAAGCGTCTGTTCGGCGACGAGGTGCTTCCGCGAGCGGATGCGCCTCATGGCGTGCGCGCCCGCGCCACCATTACCGGCACCAAGGCGAGCTACGACTACTATCCGACGCGCGATATGCTGCGGGACGAGTTCAACGCGATCTGGGCAGGGCAGAGCGCGCACCATGCCACGATCACGGACGAGGCGAGGACGGAGATCGAGCATATCATCTTCTACCAGCGCCCGCTGAAGCCTGCGATTGTCGGCAAATGCACGCTCGACCCCGCAACGCGCCCCTTCAAGGAAGATCCCGAAGGCTATCGCGCACCGTGGTCCCATCCTTTGGCGCAGCGATTTCGTATTCTCTCGGAGGCGCGTAACCTCGAAATCCGCGACACCGGCAAGGGCTCGCGCAGGCTGACCAAGGAACAGAGCGATCTCGTCGTGGCGGCGCTGCTCGCCAACAGGGAAGTGAAATTCGACAAGCTGCGCACGCTGCTCAAACTTCCGGCGGAAGCCAGGTTTAATCTTGAATCCGACCGGCGCGCGGCGCTCGACGGCGACCAGACCGCCGCGCGGCTGTCGGACAAGAAGGGCTTCAACAAGGCGTGGCGCGGGTTTCCTCCTGAGCGGCAGATCGCGATCGTCGCCAGACTGGAAGAGACCGAAGACGAAAACGAACTGATCGCATGGCTCGAAAAGGAATGTGCGCTTGACGGCGCAGCGGCCGCGCGCGTTGCCAATACGACGCTGCCGGACGGCCACTGTCGGCTCGGCCTGCGCGCGATCAAAAAGATCGTGCCTATCATGCAGGACGGGCTCGATGAGGATGGCGTGGCGGGCGCCGGCTATCACATCGCGGCCAAGCGTGCAGGCTACGACCACGCCAAGCTACCAACCGGCGAGCAACTCGGCCGTTTGCCGTATTATGGCCAGTGGCTACAGGATGCCGTGGTCGGCAGCGGCGATGCGCGGGACCAGAAGGAAAAGCAGTACGGCCAGTTTCCAAACCCGACCGTGCATATCGGACTCGGGCAATTGCGCCGCGTCGTCAACGACCTGATCGACAAGTATGGGCCGCCAACCGAGATTTCCATCGAGTTCACCCGCGCGCTGAAGCTGTCAGAACAGCAGAAGGCCGAGCGACAGCGCGAACAGCGACGGAATCAGGACAAGAATAAAGCGCGCGCCGAGGAGCTTGCCAAATTCGGCCGTCCGGCAAATCCGCGCAACCTGCTCAAGATGCGGCTATGGGAAGAACTCGCGCACGATCCGCTGGATCGCAAATGCGTCTATACCGGCGAGCAGATCAGCATTGAGCGGCTGCTCTCCGACGAAGTCGACATCGACCATATCCTGCCGGTCGCGATGACGCTGGATGACAGCCCGGCCAACAAGATCATCTGTATGCGCTACGCTAACCGCCACAAGCGCAAGCAGACACCGTCCGAGGCGTTCGGATCGAGCCCGACGCTTCAGGGCCATCGCTACAATTGGGACGATATCGCAGCCCGCGCCACCGGCCTGCCACGCAACAAGCGCTGGCGTTTCGATGCCAATGCCCGCGAGGAATTCGACAAGCGCGGCGGGTTCCTGGCCCGTCAGTTGAACGAGACCGGCTGGCTGGCGCGACTGGCCAAACAATATCTCGGCGCCGTCACCGATCCCAATCAGATCTGGGTGGTGCCGGGCCGTCTCACCAGCATGCTGCGCGGCAAATGGGGGCTCAACGGTCTCCTGCCATCGGATAATTACGCCGGCGTGCAGGACAAAGCGGAGGAATTTCTCGCCTCCACCGACGACATGGAGTTCTCCGGCGTCAAGAACCGCGCCGATCATCGGCATCACGCCATCGATGGCCTGGTCACTGCGCTGACGGATCGCTCGCTGCTGTGGAAGATGGCCAACGCCTACGACGAAGAGCACGAGAAATTCGTCATCGAGCCGCCATGGCCGACAATGCGCGACGATCTCAAAGCCGCGCTCGAGAAGATGGTGGTCTCGCACAAGCCGGATCACGGCATTGAAGGCAAGTTGCACGAGGACAGCGCCTACGGCTTCGTCAAGCCGCTGGATGCCACCGGCCTGAAAGAGGAAGAAGCCGGCAACCTGGTCTATCGCAAGGCGATCGAAAGCCTGAACGAGAACGAGGTTGATCGCATCCGTGACATTCAGCTGCGCACCATCGTTCGTGACCATGTGAATGTCGAAAAGACAAAGGGCGTTGCCCTTGCGGACGCTCTGCGGCAGTTGCAAGCACCCTCCGATGACTATCCGCAGTTCAAGCATGGCTTGCGCCATGTCCGTATTCTCAAGAAAGAGAAAGGCGACTATCTCGTCCCAATCGCGAACCGCGCGAGTGGCGTGGCCTACAAGGCCTACAGCGCCGGCGAGAATTTCTGCGTCGAGGTATTCGAGACGGCGGGCGGCAAATGGGACGGCGAGGCCGTGCGCCGTTTCGATGCCAACAAGAAAAACGCTGGCCCAAAGATAGCGCACGCGCCGCAATGGCGTGACGCCAACGAGGGCGCGAAGCTGGTGATGCGCATTCACAAAGGCGACCTGATCCGGCTCGACCATGAGGGCCGGGCCCGGATCATGGTCGTGCATCGGCTGGACGCCGCTGCCGGACGGTTCAAGCTCGCCGACCACAACGAGACTGGCAATCTCGACAAGCGCCACGCCACCAACAACGACATCGATCCGTTTCGCTGGCTGATGGCGTCATACAATACGTTGAAGAAATTGGCGGCTGTTCCCGTCCGCGTCGATGAACTCGGCCGGGTCTGGCGCGTCATGCCGAATTAATCTCTGCGGTTATCTGTCAGGATTACGCATGACGACACTCGACGCGCCACACGGCAGCGGTCGGCCGATGGTTCGGGACGCACAGGAGGCCCATCGCGCGTTGCGAGCTTGACGAGCAGGTTGTTCGAAATAGGTCAGGCCGTGCGCGTTCGCCACCGCCGCCGCAACATTGTTAGCGACAATTATAATTATATAGTGGTTTCAAATACATAAGAGTTCGTAGTTTTATTCCGGGTAGCGCGCCATTCAGAATAAAACTGTGAACTCATATACTATTGAAGTTGCTATACAATTTTATGAAGATAGGCTAGGGTGGACCAGACTACCTCGACGTCTCGTCCAAAAATGTCCCTAGGGAGTGGACGAAAAGTGCTGAACTCGTCCGGTCTGACCCGCGGCAAATGCGACGGTAGCGGTCCTCTGTTCTTGCGGCGCCTGGCGGCCCGGTTGGATCGCTCGGCCGCATTGGTTGCATCAATCGCTGCGTCGCGGCTCGCCTTGACCTGTTCGACATCCTCCAGGCTGAGCAGCAACTGGTTCTCGGGCAGCGCCCCGGCCCGCCGGCCGAAGCGATGACGCTGCAGCTCCTTGATGATCTGCTCCAGCCGCGCGGCGCGCGCCCGTTCTGCCAGCAGCATCGCCTTAAGCGTGCCGGGATCGTCGGGAAGCGTGTCGGCCGTCGTCGTCACGCTGCGATTACATCACGCGAGATGACGTCTCTCGCGAGCGCCACGTGCACGCCGATTCACTGTGCCGCAGCTCCCGCTGTGTCACCCTTTGTATCGAGCGAGATAAGGGAGAATCCGCCTCCCATGTCGTCAGAACAGTTCGCCTTGTCGGTCGGCTTCAATAGCCAATGCGAATTCTCGACAGGGCGTTTTCGTCATCTCCGATGGGGCGGTCCATTTTTTCGGCAGCCAGAGTGTTCATCGAGCTCGTTCCAAGGGCCGCAACGAGGAAGACTTAGGTCGCTTTATCGTTGGCTTCGTGACTTGTTCTTTGAGCCGGACGCCCCGACCGCCAGCCAGGCTTTGACCATCCGGACTAATCAACTCGATGCCCGCGTTGTCCAAAGCTGAAACCAGTTTCATCAGGGAATCGACATTGCCACGGATGACGCCGTCACTAGCTTCCATGCGTTGAATGGTCGGGACTGAAAGATCCGCCAGTTGAGCCATTTGTCGTTGATCTATATTCAGGAGTGCACGGGCGGCCCTGAGTTGATTAGCGGAAATCATGAATTGGCCAGCTCCAATGCGACTCACAACGGAATTTCTGCGCTATATATAAAATATCTAAAACATATTATAAAGTATCAATTTAAATGCGTGAGATATCGTAGACGATATATCTCCAACACTTTGTGAATGTCAATCGTGTCCTTTGCCAGCGCACAAATGGTGCGCCATGATGCCTAAGGATTCCACCCAACGAGCTTCTGGTAACGGGGCCCCTCAAGAGCCGGCAAGTTCGAGGTGACGCCCGCAATGGCTGTTACCAAGTGGTGTGCAGCAGATAGCTGATGGTGACTCCACCCACGAGGCCGATGATGGAATCAGCGGGGTCGCTGGAACTAGGGTCAGAACCTCTGTGATTGCCGTCCGCGATGCAAAAGCGTCGATGACAGAGGAGCCGAAGTTCCGCAAGGATTTGTCGCGCTAGGCATGCGACAAACAGAGAAGTCCTGAGCCTAGGCGTGATTTGTATTGCGAGGTTTAGCGAGTTCTGACTCGAGGCATGACCATGATTCGACATCGATCATGGACGAGGGACGCGTCGATCGAAACGGTGCTGAAGTTGTGAGGCGTCGTCGCAGCGGGACATCAAGCGATGGATGTGTGCCCGTTGTTTTTCGCTGGAGCATGCGGCGGTGAGCGCGGGCGCATTCATTGGCGGATTGCTGAGCGAGGAACCGCACAACATATGCAGCTTGCCTTGCTGGTGACAATAGAGGCCTTCACTCCCAACGCGTAAGACGCAGAGGCCTTGCCCTTGCAAATGCACTCCACCTCTGGAGCATGGAAGAAGCGCATTCGATCACATGCTCGCATGTCAAAAATCTTCTTGCATCGCGGACAGCAACCACAGAAAGGATAATGCATGTCGCTGGCGATGCAACTCTCACCTTCAGCAGTTTAATTCTAGCACGGTCTATAAAGGCCAAGTGGGAAATGTTTTGAAGAACGAAGAGGCGTGCCAGCCGCATGAGATGGAGCGATGACGGAGCAGCTGTGGATTGAATTACCTCACTGAGAATTCGGAAGCTTTCACGTAGCCAAGATCCCCTGTCCTTGGTTAGTTTCTGGGACCTTTTTAGATCGTAGATGTTTTCTATGTCGTGCGTGAGAGGAGTATGCCGTGTTACTGTGTCCGTGGCCCTTGTACGCAGATCCGGTTGTCTTGAGCGGGGCACTCGACATCGTGATGCGCTACCTGATGTTCACAGGGCGAGCGGCTCGGCGCGCAGAACTGCGGCATGACGCAGCACAAGCTATGCTTGTCGCCTGGCGCTCGGGATTAGGCACAAGTTACAATTGGCCAATTGCGGCATTGCCGCGGTAGAGAAAGTTGCTTTAGGAGAGGAGTTGCTTTCGTCTTCTTCTTGTGCCGTTTAAACTGACTGCGCATTCCGGTGGATCGAGGATGGTAGTTAGCGCTATGCCTCGCCGGCAGCTGGCCAGTAACAACGTCGAGCCGGTGTTGTAGCGATCTCTTTCAACAATTCCCACCAGATCGCGCCGCTGATCGACCGAGAACGAGAACCAGTCCGAGCTCCAGCCATCTATCCGAGAGGTAAATCGAAAGTCGATCGCTCCACTTGAGTAGCCTGCTTCACGGCCGTATGCAGGTCTTCGATAGTGGATACTCCAAATGCACAACGGTAGGCGGTCGTCAGACCACGCTTTATGATGATGAGGGGGATCGAAGACTGCGTCTTCCCGCTCGCAGCTACCCTCAAGCCGCCGGCACGGGGTAATCGTTGGTCTTTGTAACGGAGCAATGACTGCGAGGAGACGCGACCGTAATGACTTGACCCCGAAAAGGCTACCGCTTCCTCTTGTCCATCAGTTGCTCGACGACGGCAGGCTGCGACGTCTCAAACACGCGACTGGCAAGAACGTCGGACGCTGTGATCGACTTGACATCCTCGACAGAGAGAACGGCGTTCTGGTCCGCGACCAGGCGATTGGCCTGACGCAGGCGGATACGGTCCAACGCGTTGCGGATCGAACGCGCGTTGGAGAACAAGGGCTGGGCCTTGCGCAAGGCGATGTAGCGTACAAACGCCTCGCGGGCTTCGGGGTTGAATTTATAGTTCATCTTGCTCAGCATGACTTCCGCGATCGCGAGCAGTTCGTCGTTGCTGTAGTCGGGGAAGTCGATGTGATGCGCGATGCGCGAGCGGAAGCCGGGATTGCTGGAGAAGAATTTTTCCATACGGTCGGCGTAGCCCGCGAGAATCACCACCAGGTCCTCGCGCTGCGACTCCATGACCTGAAGCAGGATCTCGATGGCTTCCTGGCCGTAGTCGCGCTCGTTGTCGGGCCGGTGGAGGTAATAGGCCTCGTCGATGAACAGCACGCCGCCCATCGCCTTTTTCAATATCTCTTTGGTCTTCGGCGCGGTGTGACCGATATACTGTCCGACCAATTCGTCGCGCGTGACCGACACGACATGACCACGGCGCACATAACCGAGGCGATGGAGAATATCGGCCATCCGTAAGGCAACGGTGGTCTTGCCGGTCCCGGGATTCCCGGTGAACGACATATGCAACGTCGGAGTCTCCGACGTCAGTTCCATTTTCTTGCGTATCCGTTCGACAAGCAACAGAGAGGAAATTTCCTGGAGACGCGTCTTGACGGGTTTGAGACCGATAAGCTCTCGATCGAGTTGCGCGAGAATCTCTCCGATTCCGACGGCTTCGAGTTCCTCGCGAATGTTGACTTTTTCTTGCATCGACGGTGGTCCTGATAGCCTCGGTCGGTGGCTTCTTTTGAAACCGCTCGGGGGAGAAAAGCTCCGTCGCCATGCGAGACGACGGAGCAGTACATCCGGAACTGGACGATCGGGAGGATGGATCGCCCTAGTTTGAACCGGATGGAATCATGTCACGAGGAGTAACGCTGACCCTCGGGACGTGCGGTCACCGCATACGACGTCGTGGTGTACCGGATGTTGCGGTTGTCGGACTCCTGGCGCTCGAGCCGGAAGCCCGGCTCATCCTTGGGCCTGTTGACGATGAACGAAATCTTCACCGACTCCCAGCCATGGCTGGAATCGAATGCAGACATCCGGATGTAGCGGTCGCCATAGACCTTCCGGCACTCGTTCAGTTCCATCAGCACGCCTGCCGCGTCCTTCAGGTCGAACATCGGCAGATTCCACATGTCCCAATACGTGTTGCGGGGATGCGGATCGTCGGTGAACTCGATGTTCACCGCCCAGCCCTGGGTGAGGCAGTACTGGATCTGCTTGGAAATCTGCTCGTCGGTCAGATCGGGCAGGAACGAAAAACAACCTTGAGTAATACGCATATAATGTCCTCCTTTACGCTACGGCCGGGGTCGTTACATAATCGGGCGCGTCGGTGGATTGGTAGTTGAAGGTGACGTCCTTCCACACTTCGAGCGCCTGCTTCAACGGCGTGCAGCTTGCGGCTGCCTTGGCCAGGATATCCGGACCTTCGCTGACGTAATCGCGGCCCTCGTTGCGGGCGAGGATCATCGCCTCCAGCGCCACGCGATTGGCGGTCGCGCCGGCCTGGATGCCCATCGGGTGACCGATGGTGCCGCCGCCGAACTGCAACACCACGTCTTCACCGAGATGCTGGATGAGCTGGTGCATCTGGCCGGCATGAATGCCGCCGGAAGCAACCGGCATCATCTTGTTGAGGCTGGCCCAGTTCTGGTCGAAGAAGATGCCATGCTCGAGTTGCATCGGATTGTGCTCTTCGCGGCAGATATCGTAGTAGCCGCGCGTGGTCAGCGGATCGCCTTCCAGCTTGCCGACCACGGTTCCGGCGTGGATGTGATCGACACCGGCGAGCCGCATCCATTTGGAGATGACGCGGAACGACACGCCGTGATTGCGCTGCCGCGTGTAGGTCGAATGACCGGCGCGATGCAGATGCAGGATCATGTCGTTTTTGCGCGCCCAGTTCGACATCGACTGGATCGCGGTGTAGCCGATCACCAGATCGATCATGACGACCACCGACCCTAGCTCCTTGGCGAACTCGGCACGCTCGTACATGTCCTCCATCGTCGCCGCGGTGACGTTGAGGTAGCTGCCCTTGATCTCGCCGGTCGCTGCCTGGGCGCGGTTGACCGCTTCCATGCAGTAGAGGAAACGTTCACGCCAGTGCATGAACGGCTGCGAGTTGATGTTCTCGTCGTCCTTGGTGAAGTCGAGACCGCCCTTCAGCGCCTCATAGACCACGCGGCCGTAATTACGGCCGGACAGGCCGAGCTTCGGCTTGACGGTGGCGCCGAGCAGCGGCCGGCCGAACTTGTCGAGACGCTCGCGCTCGACGACGATGCCGGTGGGCGGCCCTTTGAACGTCTTGACGTAGGCAACCGGCAACCGCATGTCCTCGAGGCGCAAGGCCTTGAGTGGCTTGAAGCCGAACACGTTACCGATGACCGACGCGGTGAGGTTGGAGATCGAACCGGGTTCGAACAGGTCGAGATCGTAGGCGATATAGGCGAAGTACTGGCCTTCCGCCCCCGGTACCGGATCGACGCGGTAGCACTTGGCGCGATATTTCTCCGCCGCCGTGAGACGGTCCGTCCACACCACGGTCCAGGTCGCGGTCGAGGATTCGCCGGCCACCGCCGCAGCCGCTTCGATCGGGTCGACGCCGTCCTGCGGCGTAACCCGAAACAGACAAATGATGTCCGTGTCCTTCGGCGTATAGTCGGGCTCCCAATAGCCCATCTTCTTGTAGGACATGACACCGGATTTATAACGGTCCTTGCCGCGAACCGTCAGCGACTTCTCGTTAAGGACGTTCATGTTGTTCTCCTTCTCTTTTCTGTCTCTCTTTGTGTGATCCGCGACAGATTCGGATCGTATTTCACTCCGCGGCGACGGCTGTTTCGCCGATACGCGGATCAAGTTTGCCGGCGCGATAGAGCTTGGCCATTTCAGACAATGGGATCACCCTGATCTTCGCGGCATTTCCGGCAGTGCCGAACTGTTCGAAGCGCTCGCGGCAGAGGTCGCGCATCGCATCCATCGCCGGTTTTAGGAACTTGCGTGGATCGAATTCGCTTCTGTTGCTGGTCGCGATCTTCCGAAATACAGCCGTCATCGCCAGGCGGCAGTCGGTATCGATATTGACCTTGCGGACGCCATGCTTGATGCCGCGAACGATCTCCTCGACCGGCACGCCCCAAGTCTGCGGCATCTCGCCGCCGAACTTATTGAATTCATCCTGCAGATGTTGCGGCACCGAGGATGAGCCGTGCATCACCAGATGCGTATTCGGAAGGCGGCGGTGAATCTCCTCGACCACTTTCATGGCGAGAATGTCGCCGTCCGGCTTGCGCGAGAACTTGTAGGCGCCGTGCGAGGTGCCCATCGCGATCGCCAGGGCGTCGACCTTGGTCGCGCGAACAAAATCGACGGCCTGATCCGGATCGGTCAGCAATTGATCGTGGCTGACCGGGCCTTCGATACCATGCCCGTCCTCCTGCTCGCCGCCGCCGTGTTCGAGCGAGCCGAGCACACCCAGTTCGCCTTCCACCGAAGCGCCGACCCAGTGCGCCATGTCGACGACGCGGCGGGTGATATCGACGTTGTACTCGTAGTCGGCGGCGGACTTGGCGTCGGCCTTGAGCGAGCCGTCCATCATCACCGAGGTGAAGCCGTACTTGATCGCGGTGGCGCAAGTCGCTTCTTCGTTGCCGTGATCCTGATGCATGCACAGCGGAATCTGCGGATACATCTGCTCCAGCGCGTCGATCATTTTCGCCAGCATGATGTCGTTGGCGTAGGAGCGCGCGCCGCGCGAGGCCTGGAGGATGACCGGCGCGTCGACGGCGGCCGCGGCCTCCATGATGGCAAGCCCCTGCTCCATATTGTTGATATTGAACGCCGGTACGCCGTAGCCGTGCTCCGCGGCATGATCCAGCAACTGTCTCAGTGTTATGCGCGCCATGTCGGTTCCCTCCCCATTTGGCTGCCCTGATAAGACGTCGCGCTTCGCGCGATCATATTTTTGGTCACGCCCCGTTTCGACGCGGCCGAGGCTGCCGCTTGCGGAAATGCGATCAGTTCACTCATGCCCGCCTCTTCCGGTCGATAAGCTGAAGGATCAGCGGCGTCAGGATCAACTGCATCGCGAGATCCATCTTGGACCCGTGAATGACAATCGAGTTCGCGCGCGACATGAAGCTGTTCGGAATCATCGACAGCAGGTACGGGAAGTCGATGCCGCGCGGGTTCTTGAGACGGATCACGACCATCGATTCGTCGGGCGTGGGTATCCACCGGGCGATGAACGGATTTGAAGTATCCACCGTCGGCACGCGCTGGAAGTTGATGTCCGTCTCGGCGAACTGAGGACAGATATAGTTGACGTAATCCGGCATCCTCCGAAGGATGGTGTCGGTGACCGCCTCCGTGGAATAGCCCCGCGCACTGCGATCCCGATGCAGCTTCTGGATCCATTCGAGGTTGATCACGGGAACGACGCCGATCTTGAGATCCGCGTATTGGGCAACATTCACCTTGTCGGTCACGACCGCCCCGTGCAGACCTTCGTAAAATAACAGGTCCGAGTTCTCCGGCAGCGCCTGCCAGTCGGTGAACGTCCCGGGAGGGACACCGTGCTTCGCGGATTCCACATCGTCGTGGACATAGTAACGCGTATTGCCGGTTCCGCTTTCGCTATAGCTCCGGAACACAGCCTCCAGTTCGTCGAACAAATTGGTCTCGGGACTGAAGTGACTGAAATGCTTGTTGCCCCGATCCGACTCCTCGGCCATGCGCGTGCGCATGTCGGCACGGTTGTAACGGTGGAACGCGTCTCCTTCGATGTACGCAGCCACGACATTCTCGCGGCGGAAAATCTGCTCGAAAGTCCGCTTGACGGATGTCGTGCCGGCGCCCGACGAACCCGTGATTGATATGATAGGATACTTTCTGGACACGATTGCGACAGCCCCTCAATTCAAACGCGAAACAGGCCGCGATGCCCGAACAACGGTGCATTCGCTTCCAAAGCGACGTTAGGTCCCGTGTGCATATCTTCGAGCCGCCGGACGTTCTTGATCGAACCCATGATCAGCGGAACTCGCTGATGGAGGCTGCCGGGCACGATATCGAGAATTCGTTTTCGTCCGGTGGAGGCGCCACCGCCCGCTTGCTCGATGATGAACGCCATCGGGTGCGCCTCATAGACCAGGCGCAGGCGGCCATCTTCGTAGCCATCCCGGGCGTCTCCGGGATACAGGAATATGCCGCCGCGAACGAGAATGCGGAAAGCCTCCGCGACCAGCGAGCCGATCCAACGCATGTTGAAATTCTTGCCGCTCGGCCCATCGGCTCCCATGAGGCATTCATCGATATAGGCGCGAACCGGTAAATCCCAGTGCCGCCTGTTCGAGGTGTTGATAGCGAACTCGGTTGCATCCGCCGGGATCTGCATCATCGATCCCGTGAGCTTGAACACCCTCTCGACGCGATCGAGCGTAAAGATATCGACACCCTGCCCGAGGGTGAGGATGAGAGAGGTTTGCGGGCCGTAGACAACGAAACCAGCCGCAAGCTGCGCGCTGCCGGGTTGGGTAAAGGCGGCGCTGGCATCGGGTGGAGTGGGCATGATTGAGAAAATCGTACCCACCGATATGTTCGTGTTGATGTTCGACGAGCCGTCCAGCGGATCGAACGCAACGCTGATCGGCGCGCCCGGATTCAGAATGTCCAGCTCCGCCATTTCCTCCGAGGCAAGCACGGCGATCGGCAGGGCACTGAGAGCGTCGCGGATGATTTGATCGGCGCGAACATCGAGATCCTTCTGAATATCCCCGTCGGTGTTGCGTCCTTGTGCCTCTCCGGTGATCCCGGCCAACGCGCCGCGGCACGTCAGATCGGAAATATCGATCGCAGCCTGCGCAAGTGCAGCTACGGCTTCCTTTACAGCTCGGTGAAGCGGATCTGGACCCGCTTGTACTTCCAACCGTTGTTGTAACGTCAGCTCGTGGCTCATTCAGTCTCCCCCTCGGCCGCACATGCCAAACAGTACAATTTCAATATCCTTCATCATCCTTCATCGAACCAATATTTCTTGATCTCAAAGCTTCGCGATGTCGGCGCGGTCAGCACCGCAACTATTTCGTCCCATCTGCGATCAGCTCCTTCTTGAAGCTCTATCCGGGAATGACGTTAGTCTGACGATCGTCAATCGCCAGGAGATGCGTCAGACCTTCCGTGGCTATGCGCTTCGCGATCATGGGGCACCCGCTTCCCGACACCGAACTGGACACCCATCTGATCGGCGACCTATGGGGCTTCCGGACTAGCGGCGGTCGATCTTGGAGCTGTCTTCCTCAAAAAGCCGATGAGAAGCGTAAAAGATCGTATCGTTTCCAGTTATTAACGAGTGCTGAGCATAAAAGATGATATAATAAACACCAATTGTTATTTTTTATTGAGTGCATTAGAATCGCTTATGTATTCGCCATGCATCTGACCCTCAGACAGCTCCAGATCTTCGACGCGGTGGTGCGTCAGCAGAGCTTTACGCGCGCAGCCGACGCGCTGCACCTGACCCAGCCGGCGGTCTCGATGCAGATGCGGCACCTAGAAGAGCAGATCGGCGTGCCGCTGTTCGACCACGTCGGAAAGCAGATCCAGCCGACCGACGCCGGTCGCGAGTTGCATCGCCACGCCACGCTCATCAGCGCCAAGATGCGCGACCTCAAGTCTGCGATGGAGGAGTTCCGTGGCATCCATCGCGGGGAACTCGACCTCACTGTGGCCAGCACGGCCAACTACTTCATGCCCAAGCTGATTGCAGCGTTCTGCGCCTGCCACGCCAAGGTGCAGGTGCGGCTGCAGGTGTCCAACCAGACACACATCCTCGAGATGCTCTCGGCGTCGAACCAGGATCTGGCCATCATGGGGCAACCGCGAGAGGATGCCGAGCTCGTCGCGCGCGGGTTCCTCGACAACCCGCTGGTGGTCATCGCCTCGCCCGCGCATCCCCTGGCCAAAAGCCGGCAGATTCCACTGGAGCAACTGGGTCGCCAGCGCTTCATTACCCGCGAGCCTGGCTCGGGCACGCGCAATGCGGCAGAGCGGCATTTTTCGCGTCACGGCGTAGAATTTCATTCGGTGATGGAGATGAGCAGCAACGAGGCCATCAAGCAGGCAGTCGATGCCGGGCTGGGGTTGGGCATTCTGTCGCTGCACACCCTAGAGCTGGAGCTGGCGATGCGCCGCCTGGTCATCCTCGACGTGGAGAGCTTTCCGCTCGTGCGGCAATGGTTCGTCGTGCACCGCAAAGGTAAGCGGCTATCGGCGGTGGCGCAGTCCTTCCTGGCGTTCCTTACCCAGCAGGCGCGCCCGCTGACCTCGCCCAAGCATCCGCAGCCCACCCCGCTACGCCATGAACTTGGCCAGGCGGCCGACCTGGATGTCGCTGACGAAAATCACCCCTGAGTGGGCATCGAAAAACGGCTGAAAGCCGTCGAGCAGCGGATCGACCAGGCTTTGCGGCACGGCGGCGATGATCATGATGAGGACGTCATCCTCGTTGAACATCAGGTGCCCTCCGTACAGGCCGTGGCTGCCCTTGCCCGACAGGTTGCCAACGATGGTGTAGCCCTTGACTCCGGCGCGGTCGAGCAAGTCGGTGGCGAATTCCTTGTGCTCGCCGGCGAGAATGATTTCCAACTTTTTCAGCGGATGCAGCTTGATGGCGTTCATGCGACGATATTCTCCTGAGCCTGGGCAACGAGCGGCGCGCGCTTCTCCCCTTGCCCGTTGTTGTAGACAAAGGGCTTGTAGCCCTGAGTGGGCTCGATGACTGACCGGTCCCCACGAAGTGGCCCAATTGGAATGTTAGATTAGGGATTGCATTTTGATCATTCCTTAAATCTTTTACAACTATATTGCTATTTAAAATATCATAAGACACATCTTGAGATTGATTTAAGAAAGCCAGCCTTGTCACCCCCGCGCAAATGCGTGCTGCCCGCGCCTTGCTCGGCATCGACCAGAAACAACTGGCCAAGCCGACGATCCAGCGGATGCAGGCCAGCGAGGGGAAGCTGTTGCGCGACTCCGGCGGTGGATATGATTATTACGGTTATGTCGAGGACGACATCGTGGTGGTCGATCCGATGTTCCTGCATAAGCGCCGCCTCTTCGACCGGACATTCGGTCCATATGCTCTGCTGCAGCCCAACCGCTACAGGCTTCCGCCACTCCGCCGGTCCACAAGCGCTATGTCGACTATCGGCTTGATCCACGCGTCACCTCACGCTTTCAGAATCTCGCAGATATCCCGCAGATCGAACTGTCCTTCTCGATACCGCCATCCGCTTTGAGCAGCGTTCGATTCTCGTCGATAACCCGCACTTCCTCGACGGTGACGTGTCCTATCTGAGCTCGCTCGATTCCGCCGTGACCTTGTCGGTGATGAAAACCTTCCGCGTCTACAAGTCTGTGCTCGACCAGGCTTGGTTTCTCGAGGTGTTGCATGCCTCGCCGCGCTGTATCGGTTCGCCGCCGACATTCCTCATCTCTCGGCGCACCAGTTGACCGATTTCGTGTCAGGCAAACCCATCATCGCAATGTTGGTGCCGATGCCGATCGACTTCGACATCAACGCATTCAGAAAGGAGTGGTGTGAACGCGAACACGTTTTGCGCAAAGCACTAGCCGTAAACGTCGTTGCGGCGACGTAACGGCTGGTCGGGTTCGCAGGTGGCTGCGACCACGTACCCGTTCTTCAGCAGTTGGCGAAAGCTGTTTGAACGCCGCGCGTGGATCGCGGCGGAGGAGAGCCTCCCGCGTCTGTCCGCCAGCAGTTGTCAATCGGCGCCGAAGTTTGACCCCGTATTGGAGTGGGCCCCTGGTGCCGGACAGGTAAGCAGAGTTAGGGAACCTCTGAGCAACGTCACTTTTTCTGAAGCAGTCGCAACAGGTTTGCGCTGGCGGTGAAGGGTTCTTTGTTTGCACCTGCCGCGGGCGGCAATCGTCCGGCGACTTTGTCAAGCGGACGCAAGTGTCCTGCGGGCAAGGAATAGGTTTGCGAGAGCGAGCAACGCGAAGACCTGTGCGCCGTTTTTGGCGATGCCGCGATAGCGAACCTTTGCGATAGCCGAACTGGCATTTCATCACCCGGAACACGTGCTCGACCTTGGCGCGGATTTTTCCGAAGCGGCGATTGCGGCGGCGTTGCGATATCGACAGGGGGCGCCCGGGCTTCGCTTTCGCCTTCACGGCCCACAGAACGCCCGCTGCTTCCGCCTGTCGTTGTTTGCGGTCGTTGGCATATCCCTTGTCGCCATACACCGCACGATCATCCTCGCGGATCAGATTGTCCATGACCTTGGCGTCATGCACACTGCCTGTGGTCACGCCTGCGGTGTGCACGAGCCCGCTTGTCGCATCGACACCGATGTGGGCCTTCATGCCAAAGTACCACTGGTTGCCCTTCTTCGATGAGCGCATCTCGGGGTCGCGCTTCTGTGCCTTGTTCTTCGTCGATGGCGATGCCGCGATCAGCGTCGCGTCGATGATGGTGCCGCCACGCAGCAGAGCACCGCGAGTCTCCAGAAACTCTGCAATCGCGACGAATATCGCCTTCGTCAACTCGTGACGCTCCAGCAGATGCCGGAAGTTCAAGATGGTCGTCTCATCGGGAATTGTGTCGCGTCCGAGCTCCAGACCCGCGAACGTGCGCATCGAGCAAATGTCGTAAAGGACTTCTTCCGCGCCGGGATCAGAGAGGTTATACCACTGCTGCAAGCAATAAATCCGTAGCATCACGGCCAATGGAAATGGTCGCCGACCGCCACTCGGACCAGCCTTGGGATAATGCGGCTCGATCAAAGCTTCGAGCGCGACCCAAGGCACCACGGCTGCCATCTCAGCCAAAAACGCATCTCGCTTCGTGCGCTTCTTCTTGGCCGCATAATCGAGCGACGCGAAACTCAGCTGGGCCATCCGAGCGCCTCCCCGAATCAATGATCGAAGAGTGCCATAGTCGCCAAGTTGTTCAGAGCTTCCTTAGATTGACCAAGTGGTCGGGCTTTTGGAGAAAA